>NZ_JAKGBD010000004.1:0-425448 GCF_021532535.1 Pseudoalteromonas sp. DL2-H2.2
TTTCCTGGTGAAAATAGCATTTTGGAACCACCTGACCCCATGCCGAACTCAGTAGTGAAACGAAATAGCGCCGATGATAGTGTGGGGTTTCCCATGTGAAAGTAGGACATCGCCAGGGCCTTATAAGAAAAACCCGTTGCAGCAATGCAGCGGGTTTTTTGCTATGTACGATTTAAAAAAGTTGTAGAAAGAGCGGTGTTGTTTATTCATCCATGAAGCTGGGTTGGATGGTGGAGTAGGTCTGCGTGCTCTAAAATGGCTTATTTCACCTTGCGCAAAGTAAATGTGCTCGCGTTGCTCGCTGTCATTGTACTTTGCACTTAATTCATCCATGAATATCATCGACATTCGTACTTCCATGTACGTCAAACCCGTTGCAGCAATGCAGCGGGTTTTTTGCTATGTGCAATTTAAAAAAGTTGTAGAAAGAATGGTGTTGTCTATTCATCCTTGAAGCTGGGTTGGATGGTGGAATAGGTCTGCGTTCTCTAAAATGGCTTATTTCACCTTGCGCAAAGTAAATGTACTCGCGTTGCTCGCTGTCATTGTAATTTGCACTTTGTACTTTCATTAGCTGAGTTCTTTAATTGCTTCGCTAAGCCCATCTAAAGTTAACGGAAACATGCGACCTGCCATCAGCTCATCGATCAGGCCAATAGACTGGTAGTAGGGCCAGTGTGTTTTTGGCTGGGGGTTGAGCCAGGCGACTTTATCAAAATGCTGAGTGAGTCTTTGCAACCACACTGAACCAGCCTCCTGATTCCAGTGTTCAATGCTGCCGCCGGGGTAGGCTATTTCATAGGGGCCCATGGTGGCATCGCCGACAAAGATCAGTCGATAATCCCGGCCAAAGCGGTTGATCAGCTGATGGGTATCGAGCAAGGTGTTATCCAGCCTGTCGTTATCCTGCCAGACATGCTCGTACACACAGTTATGGAAGTAGAAAAACTCCAGGTGTTTAAACTCACTGTGTGCGGCGCTGAATAGCTGTTCACAGATCTGAATATGATCATCCATAGATCCGCCGATATCAAACAGCATAATGACGTTGACAGCATTGTGCCGCTCAGGGGCCATTTTCACATCCAGCATACCGCCTTGTTTAGCCGTAGCGCGGATGGTTTCGTTCAAATCGAGTTGATCGCTGGCGCCACTGCGGGCAAATTTACGCAACTGCTTAAGCGCCAGCTTGATGGTACGGTTGTTGATGTCGCTGTCGGCATCTAAGTTACGGTATTGGCGTTTATCCCAGACTTTGACCGCACGACGGTGACGACTGCCGTCCTGGCCAATTCGCACACCTTCCGGGTTATAACCGTACGCCCCAAAAGGCGAGGTACCACCGGTGCCTACCCATTTGTTGCCACCGGCATGGCGCTTTTGCTGCTCGGCGAGCCGTTGCTTCAGGGTGTCCAGTAACTTATCGAGTCCACCGAGCGCTTTCAGCTTAGCTTTTTCTTCTTCACTCAGATGCTTTTCAAACTCTTTGCGTAACCAGTCCTGTGGCAGGGCATTTTGCTGCAACTGGCTGAACAGATCCAGAGACTCCACCCCTTCAAAGTAATCGGCAAAGGCGCGGTCAAACTTATCGAACTGGGTTTCATCTTTGACAAAGATGGTTTTGGCCAGATGATAAAACCCGTCGATGTCAGCGAAACACACGCCTTTATCGAGCGCATTCAGACAGTCCAGCAGCTCCCGCAGGCTGGCTTTGACCCCGTAGCGCCTGAGCGTGAATAAAAAGTCGATCAACATGATCAGCGCTTACCTAAAAAAGCCAGCTTCTCAAGCAAGGTCACATCTTGCTCATTCTTCAGCAGTGCGCCAAACATGGGCATTAATCCACCTTTGTGGCTGCGGTCTTGCAGTGTTTCGGGGTCAATGTCTTCTGCCAGTAGCAGTTTAAGCCAGTCGAGCAGCTCACTGGTGCTGGGCTTTTTCTTCAACCCGGCCACGCTGCGTAATTCAAAAAACACTTCCAGCGCTTGTTTTACCAGGCGGGGCTTAATTGCCTGGAAGTGCACATCGATGATCGCCTGCATCTCTTCTTTGTCCGGAAAGTCGATATAGTGGAAGAAGCAACGACGTAAAAATGCATCGGGGAGCTCTTTTTCGTTGTTGGAGGTGATGATCACAATAGGGCGAACCTGTGCTTTAACCTGCTCACCGGTTTCGTACACGTGAAACTCCATGCGGTCTAACTCAAGCAGCAGATCGTTGGGGAATTCAATGTCTGCCTTATCGATTTCGTCGATCAGCAGGACGGGGCGTTTTGCCTGAGTAAAGGCCTGCCACAGCTTGCCCTTAATGATGTAGTTGCCAATATCGTGCACCCGGGCATCGCCCAGCTGGCTGTCGCGCAGACGCGATACCGCATCGTATTCATACAGGCCTTGCTGCGCTTTAGTGGTCGATTTGATGTGCCACTGAATGAGCTCTGTATCCAGGCTTTTGGCCAGCTCTTCGGCCAGCAGGGTTTTGCCCGTGCCAGGCTCCCCTTTGATCAAAAGTGGCTTTTCCAGGATCACGGCTGCATTCACAGCCTGTTGCAGCGCTGTGCTGGCAATATAAGACTCGGTACCTTTAAACATAAACTTCTTAACTCTGGTCTGATGAGTAATAGAGGCTCAGTGTGCCACAGCGCAGTCGGGCAGTGCAAATATGCGTCATTCGGCGGCCCCCAGATATGCAAAACGTGGGCGCTGCTGGCCATCTACTTCAATCGTTTCACAGAACATGCTGAGCGGCCTCACCCAATGATCAAAGTTGCCATACAAGGCCTGGTATACCACCATAGCTTCTTCGGTTTCACTATGGGTGGCGACAAACAGCACCTGATATTTAGGACCTTTGTAATGCTGGTAAATGCCAGGTTTAAGTTCTTTGCTCACGGTCGTTGCTCCAATTGGGTATAATGTCGGGGTTTTAATTAATAGGTATCTGACATGAATTATATTGCGCTCGATGCGTTCAAGAAAGCCTGGGTGTTTCGTCATCAGGACTTGCCCATTGAGGAGGCCGATCTGGCTCGGATCAAGCCGATGACAGAGCAACGTGCTGCGGTGCTGTGGACCACTATGGTCAGTCGTGAGCAGGATCACCCCGACTTTTTTACGCCCCATGACTGGCCAGGTAAAGAAGAAAACTGGCATGAAAGCCTGGATTGGGAAGGTCCATGGGAAGCGGGTGAAGCGACCCTGCCAGACACCATTTGTGATTTCCTTAACTGGGAAGACAACACCACAGTGTACTTTTGTATGTCGCGTGAACTGATCATTGAAACCCAGTTTGATGTATTTAAGCGCACCTGGCAGAACTTTATGTTTCTGGCCGATGGCAGCCTGCTGCTGGGTAAAAAGCGTGATACGGCGGTGATGTTCAGTGAATCCGGAGAAGCCAGACTCGGCAAGCGACCTAAAAACCCGTAATTGTGCTTGTCAGCCTGATATCGATGGCTTTCATGTTAGTGCGCTATATTTAACCGTGTGGTCGTGATATAACCTCTGTGTAAAGGAGGCATTTTGAACGGTCCAGGTCACACTAAGCAACAAAGCACGATATGGCAGGATGAAGCAACCCGGTTAGCGTATGCTGAGCTGGCGAATGTCTTTTACGCGCGCGAAATACCCGGCTTATCGGCAGAGCCCGACCCGGCGCGGTTGCAAAGGCGCTTAAACAGCCTGCCTTATTACGTAGAGCGAGCCGCTACGCACATTGTGCTTGGCGAGGTGCCCCTTGAGCTTGACAGCCACAATGGCTGCTGGCTGGCTAAGCAAGGCAAATGCCCTCAGTGGCAAGCTGAGCAAACCCAGGCTTATTACGCTAACCAGGCCACGGTTGGGTTAGTGGTGCCGGTGCTGGTTGTTGATGGCGGGATTACCTGCCTGTATTTAGACACGCTCGACCAGAGCCGTGATGACTTTTGGCATTGCAACCAGTTTGGCTGGTTTGATAACTCAGGCAAAGCGCACGGTGATGATGAGTATGCCCCATTGCCAGCAACACGCTATTTACTCAAACCCAGTAAAGCATTAATGACGGCTGCCTGTTGTGGTCACCGCTGGCAATATCATAAAATGTTGCCACCCAGAACACTGGGATTACGTGAAATGTTACTGGCGAGCAGTATAAACTGGCCAAACGTCAGGAAAAAACAACAACGCAAGTAGTGCACATTGCCTGGGGCAATGCATGATCCTGTAAAGCAATTAAGGTAGCCCTGATGCGATATTTCCAACTTGCATTGCTATGTCTGTGTGCATACACCCAATACAATCTGTGGTTCGGGCACAATGGCCTGGAAGATTTCAGACGCATCAAAGCGGCGGTCGATAAACATCAAGCCGCCAATGCCGACCTGGCAAAACGAAATAAATTACTAAAAGCTGATATCGAAGATCTTAAGCTCGGCCTTGAAGGGGTCGAAGAGCGCGCTCGCCATGAGCTGGGGATGATCAAACCCAACGAAACTTTTATCCGTGTATTACCAAAGAAGCATGATGAATAACATAACCATTGCAGCGGTTGTACCTGCTGCCGGCGTAGGGGCCAGAATGGGGCTGAACCACCCCAAGCAATACCTGAAAATTGGCGATAAGACTGTGCTTGAGCATACGCTCAGCAAACTGGCGAATGTGCCCAAGCTGGATAAAATCTATGTCGCGGTGAGTGAAACCGATGGCTATTTTGCAGCGCTTGATTTAAGTGCGCTGTCTGTTACCCGGGTGACGGGCGGGCAGGAACGCGCCGACTCCGTGCTAAACGCTTTACTGGCCATGCAAAATACCCCACCTGATTGGGTGCTGGTCCATGATGCTGCGCGTCCGCTGGTAGAGGTTAGCGATATCACCAACCTGATTGAGAAATGCTTAACACATCAGGAAGGGGGGATCCTGGCGAGTAAAGTCAAAGATACCATTAAGCGCGGCACCAGCCACAGCGAAGAGACGGTGCCAAGAGAAACCTTATGGCAAGCGTTAACACCGCAGTTCTTCCCTTATCAGCAACTTCTCACAGCATTGCTGCAGGCACGGCAAAACAAGTTACAGGTGACCGATGAGGCATCTGCCATCGAGCAGGCCGGGCAACCCGTACGGTTAGTCAGCGGCCGCTCAGACAATATTAAAATTACCACACCAGAAGACTACGCACTGGCCAGTTTTCTGATGTCACAACAAAGCAAAGCGAGGTCACTATGATACGCATAGGTCACGGGTTTGATGTTCATAAGTTCGGTGGTGAAGGCCCGCTAACCATTTGTGGCGAAAAGATCCCCTATAGTCAGGGGTTTATTGCACATTCCGACGGTGACGTGGCCATTCATGCCGTGTGCGATGCCTTACTCGGGGCACTGGCACTGGGCGACATTGGCAAGCACTTTCCTGATACCGCCGCAGAGTTTGAAAACATCGACAGTCGGATCCTGCTGCGCTCAGTGATGGAGCAGGTCAGCGAACTGGGTTATCAGCTTGGTAATCTGGACGTTACGATTGTGGCACAGGCACCAAAAATGCGCCCGCACATAGATGCTATGCGCGCCAACCTGGCGGCAGACTGCAACGCCGATATCGGCCAGGTCAATGTTAAAGCCACCACCACCGAAAAGCTGGGCTTTGAAGGGCGCAAAGAAGGCATATCCAGCCATGCCGTGGTGTTGCTGACGAAGGTGGCCTAGTGTGAAAACCTCTGTATCTGATTTGAATTATCTCTACGGTGAGCCATTAGCGCGGGCTGAGTTTAAGTCTCAGCCGGAAGACTTTATGGTCGACGAGATCCTCGACATTGACTTTACCGGCGAAGGCGAACACGTTTGCCTGCAGATAGTTAAAAAAGGCGAAAACACCGCTTTTATCGCCCGTAAGCTGGCTGCGTTTGCCGGCGTCGCCCCCAGGGATGTCAGCTACGGCGGACTGAAAGACCGTCACGGTGTGTGTACTCAGTGGTTTAGTGTTCCGGTACCAATCAAGCAGGAGCTTGATTTCAGCACGCTCAACTGCGATAGCCTGTTTGTGTTAAAGCAGGTTCGTCACAACCGAAAATTACGCACCGGGTGTCATAAGGGTAATCGTTTTACCATTACATTACGTAATGTCAGTGAACTGCTGGATCTGTTGTCACGAGTGAATGCTGTGCGTCAGGGCGTGCCCAACTACTTTGGTGAGCAACGCTTTGGTCATGATGGCTATAACCTGGAAATGGCGCAAAGGCTGTTTGATGGAGAGCGGATCCGTGATAAAAAACTACGAGGCCTGGTTATTTCGGCTGCGCGCTCGCACATTTTTAATCAGCTGGTTTCAAGGCGGGTTGCTGAACACGGCCTGGCAAAAACCTGGCATCGCGAAGTCTTTATGCTCAGTGGCAGCAACGCGTTTTTTGAAGAAGACATCAGTGACGAGCTGATAGTCCGGCTGCTCGAGGCTGACATTGTGTTATCGGCCCCGCTGCTTGGCAAAGGCGAAAAAGGTCTCACTGCGCTTGAGATAGAGTGGCTCAAACCCTTTGCCGACTGGTGGCAGGGGTTGGGTGCGTTGGGGCTTAAAAACGAGCGCCGAGCGCTCAGAGTGATCCCCGAAAACCTGGCGGTGAAAACACTCGACGCGACCACAGTTCAGCTTAGTTTTGATTTACCAAAAGGGTGTTATGCCACCGCGATACTGCGTGAGCTGGTGCATCATGAAGATGTCAGCCATCGCAATTATGATAAAAAAGGAAGCAATCAAGATGAAGATCCTGCTCAGTAACGATGACGGAGTCCATGCAAAAGGCATTGAAGTACTCTACCAAGCTTTGTGCGAAATTGCAGAAGTCGTGGTGATAGCACCTGATCGCAATTGCAGCGGCGCGAGTAACTCACTGACATTGCTGAACCCATTGCGGGCAACCCCGCTGGAAAACGGCTTTATAAGCGTCAATGGAACACCTACCGACTGTGTCCACCTGGGCGTGAACCAGCTGCTGGACGAAGCGCCGGATCTGGTCGTGGCTGGCATTAATAATGGCGCTAACCTGGGCGACGATACCCTTTATTCCGGCACCGTGGCGGCGGCCACAGAAGGACGTCACCTTGGCTTGCCCGCCATTGCCGTATCATTGTGTTCAAAACGCGAAGCCCATTACGAAACCGCCGCCGCAGTCACGGTTAAACTGATCAAAGCACTGAAAAGTCATCCGCTGCCCAAAGATCAGATCATTAATATCAATGTGCCGGATATTCCGCTGTCTGATCTCAAAGGCATGCAGGTCACTCGCCTGGGTGCCAGACACAAAGCCGAAACCATGACCCGGCAACTGGACCCCTGGAATCGGGATGTATACTGGTATGGCTCATTGGGCCAGGAGCTGGATGCTGGCGAAGGCACAGACTTCTATGCGGTGAAGCAGGGGTATGCCGCCATTACGCCTCTGAAAGTAGACATGACAGCACATGAAAGCCTGGATTCATTGTCAAGCTGGATAGCCGCGCAGGAGTAAGCACGTTGCTCAAAAACTACAAACGCAGCGCTGAGGCCCTGGTTGCGACCTTAGGTCGCCATGGGATCAGCGACCCTGAGGTATTAAACTGCCTGGAGATCACGCCCCGGCACCTGTTTGTTGATACGGTATTGCAGCATAAATCCTACGAGAACACAGCGCTGCCGATTGGCCAGGGGCAGACCATTTCTCAGCCGCTGGTGGTGGCGAGAATGACCGAGCTGTTGCGCCAGGCCGGGGTGCGCAAGAAAATCCTGGAGGTTGGTACAGGCTCAGGCTATCAAACCGCAGTGCTGGCCCAGCTGTTCGACGAAGTGTACAGCATAGAGCGGATCAAAGCCTTGCAGTGGCAGGCCAAGCGCCGTTTGCATATGCTGGATTTATACAATGTTGCCATGAAGCATGGTGATGGCTGGCAGGGCTGGGCGTCTAAAGGCCCGTATGATGGCATCATAGTGACAGCGGCGGCAGCGCAGGTGCCGCAAGCGTTACTGGAGCAGCTGGCGGATGGCGGCGTGATGGTGATCCCGGTCGGTGAACAATATCAGGTACTCACTCTGTACCAGCGACAAGGCCAGCAGTTCATTGAAAATAAACTGGCCGAGGTGCGTTTTGTGCCCCTGGTGCCGGGCGCACTTAGCTAGAAGTGACAAAAAAGGCGAGAAAATCCAGTTGAGTATGCTAAAGTGGATGGTCGAATTAACAAGCGGAAAGTAATCAAGGCATGAATCGGACGCGCATCAATACTCTATTGCTATTGTGCTATTTTCTGGCCGCGTGTACGACGCCACATTCCCCAGCCCCAGTTGTTAACCTCTCCAAAGGTAAGACCAGTTATAAACAAAAAATTCAAATAAAAAATAATCAATATAAGGTTAAAAAAGGTGACACATTATTTGCTATTGCTTTTAGTGCAAATAAGGATGTCAGAACTGTTGCCAAAATCAATAAAATTAAGCCTCCTTACACCATTTTCCCCGGTCAACTCATCTTATTAGAATATCCGAAAAAGAAGTATAAATCGTCCAAAAAGCAGCCGAATAAAACCGCAAAATTAACCAATAAAAAACAAAAAAATAACATAACACCGAAAAAAGAGCTTGATCGACCTAAGCAACGAGAGTATGTTCAAAAGCAAGCCAGCGAAAAATCCAGTCATACCAAACAGTTGTCAAATAATAAGGTACGATGGCGCTGGCCCGCAGTTGGTAAGGTGACCCGACGTTTTTCTGTCAAAGAAAACGGCTATAAGGGAATTCAGATTACAAATAAAAAGGGAACATCTGTTAAGGCTGCGGCAAATGGCGTTGTTGTATACGCAGGGAGCGCATTACGGGGTTACGGCAATTTAATCATTCTGAAACACACCGATGATTATCTTAGCGCGTACGCTCACAATTCCAAATTGCTAGTAAGAGAGCAGCAGCAAGTTAAAGCCGGGCAAAAAATTGCCGAAATGGGAGATACAGACGCATCATCTGTTGCGTTGCGGTTCGAGATCCGTTACCGCGGACAGGCCGTAAATCCTAGTAGGTATTTGCCTAAATAATAGCCTATCGACGTAATGATGGAAGACTGTCACTTATTCGCTTGGGGGGATGCTTATGGCTCAAACAGCAAAATTGAATAGTAAAGTAAATCCAGAGTTGGACGAGAAGTTCGATGATGTTTCAGTCGAGGAGCCTAAATCGGAGCTACTCGAAGACATTGAAAATGATGAAGAGCTTTTCGCCAAGGACGACAGCGTTAAGAATTTAGATGCAACTCAGTTGTATCTGGGAGAAATTGGCTTTTCGCCACTGCTCAGTGCGGAAGAAGAAGTGTATTTCGCACGTAAAGCGCTTAGAGGCTGCGAGGCTTCACGAAAGCGCATGATCGAAAGTAACCTGCGTTTGGTGGTAAAAATTGCGCGGCGTTATAACAATCGGGGACTGGCATTACTTGACCTGATTGAAGAAGGAAACTTAGGCCTGATCCGGGCCGTTGAGAAGTTCGATCCGGAACGGGGTTTCCGCTTTTCTACTTATGCAACCTGGTGGATCCGTCAGACCATTGAGCGGGCCATTATGAACCAGACGCGCACCATTCGTTTACCTATCCATGTGGTTAAAGAGCTTAATGTGTACCTTCGTACAGCACGTGAGCTGACGCAAAAACTGGACCACGAGCCAACTGCCGAAGAAATTGCAGAATCGCTCGACAGACCGGTTGAAGACGTTAGTAAGATGTTGCGTCTGAACGAAAAAATCACTTCAGTGGATACGCCGATAGGTGGCGATAATGACAAGGCATTGCTTGACATTATTGCAGACGAACGGGGCTATGAGCCGGAAAGCGAAGTTCAGAACAAAGACATTAACCGACACATTGTTGACTGGTTAGGTGAGTTAAACCCGAAACAAAGAGAAGTCCTGGCACGTCGCTTTGGCTTATTGGGTTACGAGCCATCAACGCTGGAAGATGTAGGTCGTGAAATTGGCTTAACACGTGAGCGTGTGCGTCAAATTCAGGTAGAGGCACTGCGTCGCTTAAAAGACATTCTGCAACACGAGGGGTTAAGTACCGACAGCTTGTTTGAACAAATGTAAGCAAAGGTGCAGCGCATGTTTTTATCGTCTCATTTTATTAGCTGAATTAGTCTAGCGCTGCCAGAAACATACTCGTAGAGTCATTCCGTTGTTTGAGTGACTCACGCATCTTTCCAACACACTCCCGCTCTCTGTTATTACTTTATCTGCCATCACATCAAGGCGTTGCGAGAAAAAAGCTGAGCCTGACTATTCTCAGTGCGCGTTTTACAATGGCGCTCCATATATATAGACAATACTTTGCTCTATACGCAGCGCATTGCTTTGAGGTGCTCAAACTCTTTCACCCCGGTTCCTGAGCAGAAAATTGGTAGCCGACGAGCCAAACCAATACACTGTATCCCTGTAAAATCATTTAGCCAGGAGTTAATCATGATAACTGATAGATGCGTCTGCTAAAGCTTTGACAGGTCGTGTTCGCGTTTAAGCGGTCACACTGAGCCCCTTCGGTAAAACATAACCCTGATAGCTTTTGAGAGCCGCTAAGGTTTCTTCATAGCCTTGAGTAGGTTGGCCGATACTACGGTTGTACTCAATCCGACGTTCCAAAGCACCCAGATAGTCTTTGTTTTCTACGCCGACAAGTGTATCTCCTTGAAATTCAAATTCTTCAAATGGGATATATTGCCACACGCGATCATCTCCGGTCACTTTCGCTAAGGTTTTTATGTCTTCCTGAGACACGTTCCGCATATCAAGGCCTTTTGTACTCGACTCCTTGTTTTCAGAATCTAAAGACGGTAACTCCTGACTGGCAGCATTTTGTTTTTTAGATACTTCAATAGGATTGTAGTGACCATAAACAGCGTGAGTATTTGATATATTCATGTGAGATCTCCTTTCGTTTTGACCTAAATTTAAAGGCAAAAATCACGCCACTTTATAGGTTGAGGTGCGGGCTTAGTTGACCACTATATTCAAAACAAATTTTGAGTCGTCGCTAGATATTCGATTGAAATGGCGAATAATGGATGACCGAGCAGTTAAGATCATCGAATATTTTGATTGAAAGGCTGTTTGAGTGCAGATTGATGGTGCACGTATGATCAAGGCAGCGAGTCGGGAAGCAACAACACCAAATCACAGCCAATAAAAAAGGGCTAAACCCTAAGGTTTAGCCCTCATTATAAAGCCTGGGGAATGTTGCTTATTGAGCCTGTGCGTTCAATGTTACGCCAGAGAAAGTTCTGTAAGCGTTAAGACCGAAGTACCAGGTACCCGCTTGTGGGTTAGTGAAAGTACACGTCTCTGCATTGCCACCTTTATAAGGACGGCAGTCATAGCTAGAGCTGGTAGGTGCACTGCCTTGCTTAACGAACAGGTCAGCGTCGCCTGTACCACCAGAGATGGTTACAGTCAGGCTGCTCATACCCGCAGGTACGTCTAGTGACTTCTGAACCCAGCCACCTGTGCTTGCAGACAGGTTAGACTCAGTCAAAGAAACCGGGCCAGTAGAGCCACCCTCTGTTTCAGCTTTCAGGCTAACACCGCTGTATGCTGAGTAACCGCGCATCATTACGTGGTAAGTACCAGCAGATGGGTTATCAATGGTACACACTTCGTTGTTACCACCTTCGTATGGACGACAGTCGTAAGTTGTCTGAGTCGGCTGAGCGTTTGCACGTACGTACAAGTCAGCATCACCTGTACCGCCACTCATAGTGAAGGTGACTTTGCTAACACCGCTGGTGACGTCAAATGTGTAGAATGTTTCGCTGCTTGCGCCGCCAGACAGGCCAGTTTTAGCAACGCCATCTTCCAGTTCGTTACCGCCTGTGCCGTTCAGCGCTGCATCTACCGCGGCTGATGCATCGATGATACCAGTACCACAGCTTGTACAAGTCGCTGGGAAGCTACGTGTTGTGTTCTTCAGAATGCTTTCTACTTCGTCCGGCGTTGCAGTAGGTTTAGCTTGCTTGATAAGCGCCGCTACACCCGCAACGTGTGGTGCCGCCATTGACGTACCTTGTGAGTAAGCATAGCTGTCGCTCGAAGGCGTGTTGCTGCCTGCGTTGTAAGTAGACAGAATACCCTCTGGGTCATTTGCGAAGCTTTGAGCACCACCTGGCGCTGCAACGTCGATGTTTGAACCGTAGTTTGAGTAGTAAGCACGGCCACCGTTACGACCTACAGACGCAACGTTGATGATGCCAGAACAGTTACCTGGGTTGTAGTTTGCAGAGTTGTCGTTGTCGTTACCTGCTGCAATAACAATGGTTGTACCGTTTGCTCGCGCTTTGTTGATTGCATTTTGAGTGGTAGAGCTACATGCACCGCTGCCACCCAAACTCATGTTAATGACGTCAGCTGGGTTTGCGTTAGCAGGTACGCCAGATACTGAGCCACCAGATGCCCAGACAATCGCGTCTGCGATATCTGAAGTCAAACCACCACACTTACCAAGTACACGAACCGGTACAACTTTCGCATCGTATGCAACCCCGGCAACACCTTCGCCGTTGTTAGAAACCGCTGCAACAGTACCCGCTACGTGCGTACCGTGCCAGCTTGAGTCGCGTGCACTGTGCGTGTAACCACACTCGTTGGCAGACACTGCATCACCCGGATCTCGTGCATCGCTATCGCGGCCGCCGCCATCGTTTGCAACAGAAATGTCAGAGATCATGTCGTAGCCTGGCAGGATGTTCGCGCTCAGGTCGGCATGAGGGCGGTAACCCGTATCCAGTACCGCAACAACTACACCGTCACCCGTTGCTTTGTCCCATGCTGCTGGAGCGTTAATACCGCCAGCTGCTTCAAAATAGTGCCACTGATCTGAGTAACGCGGATCGTTTGGTGTCGCGAACGGCTGTAGCATTTGGTCAACTTCGATATATTCGATGTTGCCGGTTGCTGCCATTTCCTGCATCAGGCTTTGCGCTTCTGCCGGAGTTAGCTTTTTGTCAACACGCATAACGTGGTGGTTGCTCAGTGCCATCTTACGAACGTACTTAGTTTGTAGTGAAGATTTTTTCTTGCTTTTGAAGTTCTTCACGAAACTTTGAGCGCGTGAGTTCATCATAGCTGGTGACATATCAGCACCAGAAACAGACATAAGCTGGTTGCTGTTGTCTTTATACTTGATGATGAACTGCGTACCGGCTGTGTTTTGGCTCTGCATTTTCTGGCTTAGTTGCGCCATGCTTACGCTGTTGTTAAGTGCTTCAACGTTATTAGCCATAGCAGTAGAGGCGGCAAACATGCCAGACATTGCCAGCGCTACCGCGCCGATTTTTAGGTTACGTGTTGTCATTCTTAGAATTCCCTAGTTTCTTACTTGTTGTTGTTCTGTTTGCGTGTGCAAGCAGATGGTTATCGAAGGTAAAGAGTTGGTTAAAGTATTTAAAGTGCTGTTTTGTTATTTACACTATTGTTTTAGTTATAAGCGGATGGCTAGATAGTTCATTTATTGCAATAATCTGTTGTTTTTATTGCATAATTATTCTTTGTTACAGGATGAAGTATGATTTAGTTAGTAATGTAAATGATTGTAAATGGTTAATATTTTATTACTACTTGTGATAAATTTATGTGCCTTTGTTTGCTAAATAATCGCATTACTCCACCTCCAGAGCATAAGTTGATACAATAAGCGCATAACTTTTTCAGGACACAATATACAATGTTGAACTTTGATGTGGTGATCATCGGCGCGGGCGCGGCTGGCCTGATGTGCGCGGCACAGGCTGGGTATCGGGGCCGCAATGTGGCGGTGGTTGATATGGGCAAAAAAGCAGGCCGAAAAATACTCATTAGCGGCGGTGGTCGTTGCAATTTTACCAATGAGGGTGCCACACCACAGAATTATTTATGCGCAAACCCGCATTTTGTGAAGTCCTGCCTGAGCCGCTATACCCAGCACGACTTTATTGAGCTGGTGGACCGCCACGGCCTGGCTTATCACCATAAAACCCTGGGGCAGCTGTTTTGTGATAACAGCGCGCAGGACATAGTCGACATTTTGCTAACCGAATGCGAGTGGGCCGGGGTTGAGCTGTTCCTGCGCAACGAAGTCATTAAGGTAGAGCGCACCGAGGGCGGGGGTTATCTTGTTACTACCTCAGAGCAGGTATTCAGTTGTGAGTCTTTGGTGGTGGCCGCTGGTGGCCTCACTATGCCCAAACTGGGCGCCACCCCCATTGGCTATAAAATTGCCGAGCAGTTTGGCCTGAAAGTGTTGCCCACCATGGCAGCGCTGGTGCCCTTTACTTTACACGACCATGATAAAGCCCGCTTTGATGGCCTGGCCGGCGTCAGTTTACCTTGCACTGCACAAAGCGAAGACGGCACCCGCTTCAAAGAAAACCTGCTGTTTACCCATCGTGGCCTCTCGGGCCCGGCAATTTTGCAGATCTCCTCCTTCTGGCGCGCCGGGCAGGGCGTGATTGTGAACCTGCTGCCTGAGACCGATATGCAGGCACAGCTGCACGACTGGCGCCAGGAGCAGGGTAATAAGTCTTTGAAAAACCTGCTTAGTACTATATTGCCCAAGCGCTTTGTTGAGGTTTTAATGAACGAGCAAACCTTGCCGGAAAAAAATGCCAACCAGCTCAGCCACAGCGAAATCGACACGCTGGCCCACGCACTGCACCACTGGCATATCAAACCCAATGGTACAGAGGGCTATCGCACCGCTGAAGTTACCTTAGGCGGCGTCGACACCGATGAGCTCAGCTCTAAAACCTTCGAAGCCAAAAAAGCCCCGGGCCTGTATTTCATCGGCGAAGTTACCGACGTCACCGGCTGGCTCGGCGGCTACAACTTCCAATATGCCTGGAGCTGCGGCTGGGCGTGCGGACAGGCGTGTTAGGTAGGGTGTAATAATACAGTTTGTATACTGCTAAGACGGGTCATCTAATCTTCTAATTAGGTGTCCCATTTTACTCTGCCATTACAATCAGGTAAGTTGCTGGAATATGCTGAGGGTAACAACTTTAGCTGTGAACGTGTATACGGAAAAAGCTTATTAGCTTGAGTGCCTAATACTGAAAGGATTATAAAAATGAAAAAAATATCCGCGATGGCCTTGTCATTACTATTGACGGGCTGCTTGTTTGACTCTCATTTTGAAACACCTGCAAGTGCCCAAAAGAAACATGGCTCAGGGTTAGTACAATCGTCAGACCTATCTCGAAACGGTGCTTTGTCTGTCATTGCAAGGCAAGATAACGTTTGCCTGTGGAGTAACATCTCAGATAAAAAAGTATTTCCCTGTATCGCTGAGGGCAATATTGAGTTGACCGGTATTGCTGACAACGCAAGTGTGTTTTATATATCCAACAGGCTGTCTGTTAGCCTGTTTTCTGCCACGTCGGGTAAGCTGTTAGGCGCGTGGACTAGCGGTGAAAATATTATCAGAGATATAGCGATATCCAGCGACGGTGAAACGCTACTGTTAGGCTACAGAAGCGGCATAACGGAAGTAATAAATGTCAGAAGCAATCGTCGATCACAACACACATTACACGACTTAGATGTGAATACTGTGGCGCTGTCAGCTGATGGGCGCACTGCGATGACAGGTTCCAGCGATAAATTCGTTAAGTTGTGGGATGTGCAAACAGGCAAAGAGTTACAGTCTTATAAATTTTCAACCAGAGTTAATCATGTTTCTCTTAACGCAGATGCGACGATGGCGTTTGTACTGGACTCTGTGAATGCTCGTCAATTTATTGATTTAAAATCACAAGAGTTAAGCTCCTCCTTGTCTACATTTAGCAACTTCATAGAGTTTAATCAGTCGGCATTTATTAACAATGATCAGTGGTTACTCACCGCCTCGCCAAATCAAAAAGTGCAGATCTGGCGCGTTGCAGATGGGGATTTAATAGCAAAATTTATGGCGAATAAAATCGATGGCCGAGATCGGGCGTCAGTACTCAGCATCGCAATGGATGAGTCCAGGCAAATGGTCATCAGTGAAACAAATGATGGGGTTGTGGAAACTTGGCCAATCAAGCCTCTACTTTAAGCCCATATGAGGGGAAAACTGGCGTCATGAGCAGGGCACTTAATTAGTGCTGTGTTACCTAAGCGCTTTGTTGAGGTAGTAATAAACGAGCAAACCGTACCAGAAAAAATGCCAACCAGCTCACCCACAGTGAAATTGATACTCTGGTCCATATGCCGAACCACTGGTATATCAAACCCAGTGGCACAGATGGTTATCGCACCGCCGAAGTCACTTTAGGCGGTGTTGACACCGACAAGTTCAGCTCCAAAACCTTCGAAGCCAAAAAGTACCGGCCTGTACTTTATCGGTGAAGTTACCGACGTCACTGGCTGGCTCGGCGGCTACAACTTTCAGGACGCCTGAAACTGCGGCTGGGCGTGCAAACAGGTGTGTTAGAGGTGTGAGTTAATCAAAACGAAGACAAGCTATTTATACCAATTTCACTTAATGCCTGCTCAATTTGAAGGAGCAAATATGACGCTAACAGCGTTAAAAATTTCTCATTTACAACAGTTGAATAGAAAATTTTGTATTTGGTGACGTCGTATTTCTCTTTCTGGGAGCGTCCGTCTGCATAGTCCTGTTTTACCCTGCGCAATTCAATACTGTTTTTATGGTTCCCAAATTACTTCATGATTTCCTGAAAATCACTAGCATCAATGCCTGCGCGTTCGCCTTTGTGATTCTTTGCCATATTTTCAAAGATAGGTGAACGTATTCGGTACAGTCTATTTGTTATAAGTTTGTCGATTGGGAAGACTTTTATTTCTTGATTACCTTTAGGAGCATGCTGTTTAGGGACTGGTTGGCATCGATGGTTTCAAATATTCTCAGGATAATTGAATAATGTGTTCACATTATACTTTTGAGCACATCATGACTAAATCAGAGTGTGTTTTATTGGCTACAGTTGCAAAGATAAGATCTTCTTTTAATCCATCATCCAAAACAGGTCTGAGCACACTTTCCACATACCAAACCTTTGCGCTGCGTATTACTTTATCACGTTTCGAACAAAACGCATGAACAAAGTCAAAATCAACGAGCGGGTCTTCGATGCTTCTATAGTTGGTTCAATGGCATATTATGTTATGCCATCAAGTACTTTTAATTTACTGAAACAAGGTAACCGGTGTACCCCAGCGCTACACAGTATTTCCAGTTTTCATAACGAGATGATACTGCTACGGCAATAACAAAAACACCAGCAAGGTCGTGATATTGATTGATGATATTGCATTTACCGGCTGAATTCAGGGGGTGCTATTAGGTATAAAAATCCATTACAATCAATAGTGTAAAGGTTTTTTCTTGGTTTTCTCATAAGCGCTGTTCATTTGTAAATTAAGGATTAAGAATGAAATTAAAAAGAATAAAAAATTACCTACCTGCTGTTTTGGTTTGCAGCACATTGGTTGGCTGTAAAGCGACACCACTTCCTCCTCCTCAGGTACTAAGTAATATGGAGTCATTCGAAGTAATTTTGCCTAACGATGTAGTTGGCAATACAAAAACTTGGAATGTTAACTTCAGACCTTTTCAAAATGGAAGCCGAGAGCAAGGCTCTAATATATACAATTACTTTTCCGTTGATTATACAGCTAATACACAAACTTCTGAGCTAGATATTAGTGCATGTAATGGTGAAAGGTATCCAAATGGAACTGATTATAAATCATGCGCAAGTTATCTTGCGGATGTAACAGTTACTAAAAAAGAAAACCACAAAATTTTGACGATTACACCTAAGTTGAAATCGCTATCCAGAGGTGGTTTTTTAATATTTAAACCGATCCCTAAAATGACAATTGATAAGCTGTATGGCTACTTATCAAGGCAAGAAATTACCTTTAAAGGTAACATCACTTCAAAGTTTAACACTGAATCCATCAAAGGTAATTTTGATCGATTGATGACTCGCCATAGCTGGAGAGCAGGTCAAGCTGATGCTGCACATCGTCAATTTAAAGATACATATACACTTACTTTGTCAACTGGAGAGCAAGTTGTAATAAGTGCTGGGTTCTATCCTTATCGTGATGGTTCAATCGTAGAATATGTAGTAAATAGCATCACTCAGAATGACCCGAGTGTTAGACAGGTTGATTGGGTCAAAACTTCTGAAGAAGTAAAAAAGCATATTGAAAAAGTAGTGAACAGTTAAGAGTTTTATATGAAATTAAAGCGCCGTTTAAAGTGGTGCTTTAATTTCAAAAACGCGATTGAACGTTAAAAAAGTTATAATTTGTCATCACTGAAAAGCACTTAATTTTCTGATTTATCTGAAGATTTAGGCAGCTTGACTGCCCTTGTTTTGCAACTTTTCAACGCCAAAACCTCAAAACATTGTGAAATGAGACCACAATTAAAACCAAAGTCTACGCAGAAGCCCCTCAAAAACGGCTGTTTGAAACCGAACTCATAGACCCAGCTTTCCCCAAGCATGGCGCTTAGCTTAATTGAGTGGCAGACAGTGCCAGGACGTAGAATTTGGTGTGCATTATTTGCCAATAATAGGGCTGCTGCAAAGCCGCTCAGACACATGGCTGAAACGATTAAATGCAAATTGAAATGACGCAACGCAAATCCAACCTAAAATAACTGTTGTGTCCAGTGCTTAATTCGATGTATCAGGCAGCGCAATGGCGTTGCTGAGTTGTTATGCCTAGCGTTGCAGTCAGAGAGTGTTACGGAAAATGGGGTTTTGCTTTTGATAGCTGGCGCAAATGCGGCTTCGGTGTGATTAAAGTGGTGCTCAAAAAAAGCGGCATTTAGTCTGGCTACGTCCAGGATAGCATTGAATTGAGGCGTGTCTTTTAGGCCGTTTTCTAGCCAGTCTTTTAGTACCACAATGTCAGAAAAACTGACGTGATTAAGCGATTCAAACAGCGCTAAGTAGCCTTTATTGTGTACGTTGAGAAAGATTTCGCTGAAGTATTCTTCGTCTGCCTGCACGTACATAAAAGGTTGTGTAATGGTGATATCTTGCCAGCCAAATACAGTGCCATCCATATTAACAATAGCGGTTACTGCGGGTGTTTTTGCCGCAGTATAAAACGCCGCTGCGCCACCGTAAGAATGACCCAGAATACCTACCTGGCCATTGAGGGCGTTGAAAAACGGGCTTTGCGGGTCGTGATTCATTTGTTTTACTTTAGCCAGTACAAAACGCTGATCAGCAGACCACATGGGTAAATCAATGCCCAGATCGTCTGATGGCAGGTCTATCGTTTTTAATGCTTTTGAATCGGGCGGCTGATAATAATCCGAGCCAAAGCTGTGATTGATAGAAGCAACCAGGTATCCCCGGCTGGCGATATGTGCAGCCATGATGGTAAACAACTCGGGATTAAGGTAATAACCGTGGGAAAAAACGATCAGGGGTAAAGCGTCGTGTGATAACTTAATTTCGCTATCTGCTGCTATGTTCCATGTCATTGAGCTCAGCGGAGCGATATGTGTCATATCTGCGTCTGTATCATAAATCAGACTGTGCGAGCGCGAAAACTGATTGCTTAACAGCGGTAATCTCTGGTTGCTGGCAGTTAGGTTGGTGGGGTAAAAAAATCGGATACCAAATAGCCTGGGCATGTCGGGTTGTGTCCTGTGGCCGGGACGATTTAAGTCCTCAAAATGCATGTAATGCGTGCCAACTGGGTGCTCCAACGGCAGGTTAAGTGTATTTTCAGTGTGGTCAATACTGAGCTGCGCAAACAATGGCTGTGTAGTTAGCAGGCAGCATAGGCTGAACAGCAGGTAAAGTGATAGTCGTGGCATCAGTAGATTTTTGTTATTTTTATCAGGCGTGTATAACTTTAGGTTATAACACTTTCAGGTATATTTCAGCTTATTCCCGCGCATTCAACTTATGCAAAATCGAACACTTTTCTACCTGCTCGGCGCTGCATGAGGCGAGGGTTTGCAGGGATTGCTCCAGCAGTGCGAGTTCGCGTTGGGCGCGTTGTACCTGAGCGAGTTGTTCGGCGATGATTTTATCGACCACGGCGCAGGAGGCGTTGGGGTCGGCCTGTACTTCTACCAGGCGTTTGATGTCGTCCAGCGGAATGTTGAGTTCGCGGCAGCGGCGAATAAATATCAGGGTGTCTACGTCGCCCGGTTGGTAGTGGCGGTAACCGTTGCTGGCGCGTTGTGGTGCGCTGATTAAACCAACTTGTTCATAATAGCGGATGGTTTTCGCATTTATCTGGGATTTCGTCGCAAGTTCGCTGATTTTCATATTGACCTTCCAGTCGCTGTAACCTTTAGCATCGGCAGTATCATTTATTCCTGTCCTGAGGGTCAAGTAATTCGTTATGTCTGATCTGTTTCGTTCTGCCGGTTTGGTTTTGTCATTAAGTTGTTTATCGCTGGGGATGTCGGCGAGTGTCGCGGCACCGCTGAGTCCGCTGGCCACTGCTGTGAGTGCTGCGCTGGTTGCGCCAGGGCCTGAGCATCATGAACATGAGTCCCATGCGGAAGAAAAAGGGCATGGAGACGGAGACCATGATGCGCACGCTGAAGGTGAGTACCACGATGATCACGGTCATGAGATGGAAAAAATCGTCATTCAGGCAACGCGCTCTGGCCGGATTGCCGATGAGCAGCCGGTGCGGGTGGAGCTGATCAACCGCGAAGAAATCGAAGAAAAGGCGGCGATGCGCCCGGGCAATATCTCCATGCTGGTGGCAGAAACCGGTGGGGTTCGGATGCAGACTACCTCGCCTGCATTGGGCAGTGCCAATATTCGATTGCAGGGTTTGTATGGTCGTTACACTCAGCTGCTGGCTGATGGTCTGCCGCTGTATGGTAATCAGGCCGCGTCGATTGGTTTGTTGCAAATTCCACCCACGGATTTAGGCCGGGTGGAGATCATCAAAGGCTCGGCGTCGTCTTTATATGGTGGCTCGGCGCTGGGTGGGGTGATCAACTTGATCTCTCGCAAGCCGGGCGACGAGTTCAAGGGCGAGGTGCTGCTGAATCTGACCACCCGTGATGGCCAGGATCTGACATCTTATATCGAAAGCCCGCTGAGCGATGACCTGAAAGGTTCGCTGACGCTGGGCGCACACCATCAAAAGTCCGAAGATATAGACAACGACGGCTGGTTCGATTTGGCCGGGTATGAGCGCTACACCGCACGGCCGCGCTTGTTCTGGGAAGGTGAGCAGGGCGAGTCCTTGTACGTGACAGCGGGTGCCATGACCGAGCAGCGTAACGGTGGTACAAAAGATGGGTTTACCATGGCGGATGGCAATCCGTATGTACAAACGCAGGATTCAGAACGTCTGGACGGCGGGTTGGTGTATAGCCAGCCGATGTCCGACACGCTGACGCTGCATGCGCGCTCATCGGCCATGGTGCAAAACCATGAGCACGGCTTTGGTTTGGTGCTGGAAGAAGATAAGCACGAAAGCTATTTGTTTGAAACCAGTGTCAGTGGTTACAACGACAAAACCGACTGGCTACTGGGCGTGGCCTATCAGTCGGATGTGTTTGAATCCGAGACGTTTCCGACCTTTGATTACAGCTATGAGGTGCCTGGCCTGTTTGCGCAGCTGGATCACACCCTGAGCGATACGCTGACCGCTTCGGTGAGTGCGCGAGTAGATGATCATAATGAATATGGTACTCAGTTTAGTCCGCGAGTGACCTTGTTGTATCGTCCGGGTGAGCTGACGGTGCGCGGCTCCTATGCGCAGGGCTACTTTGCGCCAACGCCGTTCGTGGAAGACATTGAAGCAGCGGGTTTATCGCGCTTAGCGCCCATCGGTGAATTGCAGGCGGAGGAGGCCGAAACCGCTTCGCTGGACTTTACCTATACTTTTGATTCGGTTGAAACCAGTCTGACCCTGTTTGGCTCGAACGTGGATAACGTAACCGAGCTGGAAGTAGTGCCAACATCGGATGGTACACCGCCGACCCAGGTACGGCTAACCAATGCGCTGGGCGGGAGCCAGATCCGAGGCTCAGAAGTGCTGCTGCGTTATTACTGGCGCGACGTAAAACTAACCGCCAGCTATTTATATCTGGATGCAACCCAAAGCGAGGATGGCCAGACACGCACTGAGATTGCACTGACGCCTAAGCACTCAGCCGGATTTGTGGCCATGTGGGAGCAACACGGCAACTTCCGCGCCGGGTTTGAGGCTTATTACACCGGGCCACAGCGCCTGAATGCTAATCCGTTTGTCACTGAGTCCGATCCATACTGGCACCTGGGTTTAATGGGCGAGATCACCACCGGACGTTACAGCTGGTTTATTAACTTTGAGAACCTGCTGGATGTGAAGCAAACCGACGAACATCCGTTGTTGTTACCACAGCAGGCCCTCAGTGGTCAGTGGACAACGGATATCTGGTCGCGCAATGATGGCTTTATTGTCAATGCCGGTGTGCGCATTAAGTTTGGTCATTAACCCTCAGGTGAGGCCGTTTGGTGCCTGACTTTACTGTTTTAAGTCTGAAACCAGGTGGCTTTCTTCATTCCGGCCATCGCGTCTTTAGTCATCCCGGCCAGCGAGCCGGGAGCGATTCGACTTCTCAGAGTAAGACTGCGAGTGGTATACTTTTCCTAAAAAAGGGATAAAGGAAATATAAAATGCAGTTAGCCTCTGACACGCTGGCAGGAGAGTTAATCCATCGCCGGTTTTCAAGTGAGATTTACCCGGCCACAACTCGGGATTACTGGGTGTATATTCCGAATGGGTATCACGCTGATCACGCGTCGAGCTTAATGGTCTTCCAGGATGGTTATCAGTATATCAATCCGGACAAGCCGATGAATATTCCAGCGGTGTTTGATCAGCTGATCGAAACCGGTGACATGCCCCATACCATAGCGGTTTTTGTTAACCCGGGCGAAGTAGCTGTGCAGGAAAAGCCGGACCATCACCCCGATACTCTGCGTAGCATTGAATACGATACGGTGAGCGATCAGTATGCTCGCTTTTTGCTAACCGAGTTACTTCCTGACGCATTAAGCGGCCTGAATGTCTCACAGGATCCAAAAAACAGGGCGATCGCCGGGTTTAGTTCGGGTGGGATCTGCGCCTGGACAGTCGCCTGGTATCGCAGCGATCAATTCAGTAAAGTGCTCAGTCACTGCGGCAGCTTTGTGGATATCAGAGGTGGCGGCGTATACCCCTATCTGATCCGAAACGAGCACATTAAGCCGATTAAGGTATATCTGCAAAGTGGCGAGAAGGATCTGGACACCCGCTATGGTAACTGGGCGCTTGGCAATCAGGCAATGGCGTCAGCACTGAAATTTAAGGGTTACCACTATCAGTTCGCTTTTGGCCAAGGCGGACATACGCTGGAGCACGGTGGCAAAGTGTTAGTCGATTCTCTTAAGTGGCTTTGGCAGGATGAGCCTAGTACCGCTAGTCAATCAGCACCAGCTCCTGCTCAATACCAATAAACTGCTCCAGTAATAGCTGCGCCTGATGCACGTCGCTGATTTTCCACGCGGTGGGCTTCAGGGAGCGCAGCGTGTTGAGCAGCTTGCCGTCTAAGTCGTAGCGGTTTAGTGTCAGATTTGTCTGAACTACGCTGTAAATATGCTTATCTTTTATGACCATAGCGCGTCCATTCAGGGCGGTAAGTGTTTTGGCGTGGGTGGGGCCTTCACCCAGTGTAAAGCGCTTTACCTTGCCCTGTGCGTCACTGTAGTACACCTGCTCACCTGCCAGCCATGCGCGGTGCACGCCATTAATACCCAGTTTGCTCAGCTCACCACTTGCTAAATTATACAGATACAGCCCGCCGGGCATTGGGTCGTTGATCAGCACCAGCACTTGCCCTGGTTGATGCCAGGCCTGTACCGAATGAACCGGCAATTTTGTGCTCAGGCTGTGCTGCTGGCCAGATAAATCAGCGCGATGCAGTTTGCCGCCCTGTGCCCAGAGTAAGTGTCTGGCATCCGGCGACCAGGCAAAGCCATGAATGGTGTGCGAGGCGCTGGTATTGCTAATTGCAACGGCCTGTTCACCCTGCAAAGCCCAGAGCTGATCCGCACCGTTGCGATTAGAAATAAAAGCAATCCGCTGGCCGTCGGGTGAAAACTGAGCCTGCCGCTCCTGTACCTGTGTGCGCGACAGGCTCGGGTAGGGCAGGGCGCGGGCGTTCAGATCATGTACTGGTTCAGCAACAGCCGAGTCTGTGTGGCTGAGGTTCAGGTGTGCAATATCAATGTCCTTCTGGCCATTTACAGCCAGCAAGGTTTGGCGGGTCGGATGTTTGTCTGCCCCAAGCAGCCCAGTGGCGGGCACAGGAAGCAGGCTTAATTTGCCACTCAGGGTAAGGCTGTAAAGCTGGCCGTTGCTGACAACCAGCAGAGTATGGCCATCGGGAGTAAAGTGGCCAGTGAGCGAGGCGGTTGGGTCCATGTGTGGCAGCAGGGTAATGGTATTGCGCTGCACTGTTTGCGCGTTTTTATCTAGCACTGTCAGAACGTAATTCAGCGACTGATCCCGGCTAAACAGGGCAAAGTGCTGCTGGTGTGGATGATAGTCAAAGTGGTACAGGTAGTCGTCTGCTGCGGAATATAAGGTGCCGACGGTTTTGGTCAGGTCGTTGTACTGCACCAGCCGAGTTTGGCTTGCGTCGCTTTGCAAATAGGCATACGTATGGTTGGGTAGCGCTTTGAGGGCCATAGGCTGCCCTGCATCGCACAAATAACGCGGCTCGATAGCGTGTGGCTTAGTGAGCGCCTGGGCAAAATCAAGCGTAGCCAGTGCCCAGCAGGGCTGGGCGCTAGGTTGCTCACAATCGGCTTTGGCGGCAAACACCAGCTCGCGGCCATCCGGGGTAAAGCCTGGCGCACCGAACTGCCCGGGTGTGGCGCTGAGCCGCTGCTCTTGGCCACTATTTATGTGCCGCGCCCATAAGTGGCTGGTGCAGCTTCCGGCATACCGGTTAAAGACAAGATAATCGCCATCGGGGCTAAAAATAGCATGGGATTCATGGGCATCGGTGTGGGTTAGCGGAGTCACTCGGGTATAACCGGGCGGCTGAGTTGCGGGCCAGGAAAAATATAACAAGATACCGAGTAAGAGAGTGCTTACTATCAATAAAGGTTTTTTAAAGTAAGACTTTTTAGTTCTGGTTTGGTGGTTTTCGGTGCTGGGCTCTGGCCAGCGCACAGGCGCCAGTAAGCGGTATCCAATTTTGGGATGTGTTGCAATTATGTTGGGGTTTTTGGCATTGTCTCCCAGTACCTTGCGCAAAATGGCAATACAGCGTTGCAGGGCATTGGGCACCACTTCAACGCCCTGCCAGACGTGCGTCATGATCTCTTCATGGGTGACCACCTGCTCGCCATGCTCTCGCTGGCGCTTTGCCAGTAGCAGCAGTACCTGCAACACTTTGGGCTCGACCTGAGTATGCTGGCCGTTTTGGATCACCACACTGCGGGAGAGATCGATTTCAAACTCGTTAATAAAGAATCTTGTCTGTGCCATCGTAATCCGCTACTGCCTGAATCCGGTACTGAGTGTACGGCGCAATATTATGTCTGTCGAGGTGTGCAAGCGCAGATCTGCTCCGGTGAATTGTGACAGTGTATTGCTGCGGGCAGTGGTATGAGGTTGTAGGCGCCTGAATAAAGCCGCCGTGCTGAATCACTCCCGACCAGCTTCCCCTTTTTATCCCGGCCTGCATCCCTTGTCATCCCGGCCAGCGAGCCGGGAACCATCTAAAACACAGCTCGGCTGCTGCAGATGGTAACAGTAATGTGAGCTTGTATGCGTCTGAGTAAAGCTGCAGTGCTGAATCGCTACCGACCAGCTTCCCCGTGTCATCCCGGCCAGCGAGCCGGGAGCCATCTAAAACACAGCTCAGCTGCTGCGGACGGTAATAGTAATGTGAGCTTGTATGTATTTGAGTAAAGCTGGCGTGCTGAGTCGCTACCGACCAGCTTCCCCTTGTCGTCCCGGCCAGCGAGCCGGGAGCCATCTAAAACACAGCTCGGCTGCTGCGGACGGTAACAGCAATGTAAGTGTCAGAGTAAAGCTACCGCTTGCGAGTGGCCTGTAGATAGATCCCGGCTCGGAGGCCGGGATGACGGAGACAAGAGGCCGGGATGACGGAGACAAGAGGCCGGGATGGCGGAGACAAGAGGCCGGGATGGCGGAGAAAAGAGGCCGGGATGACGGAGACAAGAGGCCGGGATGGCGGAGAAAAGAGGCCGAGATGGCGGAGAAAAGAGGCCGAGATGGCGGAGAAAAGAGGCCGGGATGACGGAGACAAGAGGCCGGAATGGCGGAGAAAAGAGGCCGAGATGGCGGAGAAAAGAGGTCGGAATGACGCAGCGAAGAGACCGGGATCTCGGAGAAAAGAGCTTGGGATAACGACGAATATAAAATTTATCTATTTTATTCAGTTTGTTAGCTGTTTTTATTAGAGCTTGAGTCGGTCAGTTACCGGCCCTCAGCAATTCATCAGCTTTTCATTAGGGGGGCTTTGTGGCTTTGCTCTGTGTCTTTGCGTTCAATGGCAGGCGAGTAATAACAACAGAGCGCAAAGCCTATGTACTGTGATAATAACAAACGCTTTATTCACCCTTTGGGGCATGTCTTCAATCATTTTGCCAGTGTGGCTAACCACCTTAAGCCTGGGTTGAGCCTGTTAGTCAGGCGGCCATTCGTTTTGCTGCTGATATACGCCATTGCCATTATCGGCGTATGTCCATTCGCTCATGCGCAATCGCGCGAAGCGCAGATCATTGAACGCACGGTAGCAGCTTATGGCGGTGAGCACTTACTGATATTGCCAGGCATCTCGGTCAGTGAAACCTTGTATCACTATTCTCAGTGGCTGAGCGGCCATGCTTTGCAGGGGCCTATGGTCACCTATTTAAGCGAGCTGCAAAACGACTATCGCATCGATTTTGTCGCTCAGCGCAAGGTATTTAAACAGGCTAATTCACGCCTGGTGGGCAGCCATGGTAGCGATGCCCCTGAAGTGATCCATCGGTTGTTTGCAGGCAATAAAGGGGTAAGCATAGATCATGCACTGCAACGCTTCCAACCCAGCTCGCGTATTACCTTTGACAATACCACACTGGGCTATGAAGCCATGCTGGATACCCTGATTGTGCGTAAACTGGTGCAGCTTAAGCAACCCAGCCAGTGGCTGGATACGGCGTATATTGCGGGCGTGCCCCACGATGTGATAGCGGTGCCGCTGGATGGTAAAGCGCAAACCAGTCACACACTTTACCTTAACCAAAACAACGGGCTACTGAGCCGGATGATGACCGAGCAGCAGGGTAAAAAGCGCTTTTATGACTTTATGGCCCATCGCACCAGCGGGGCCATTCGCTGGGCATCTCAGGTGCTCGTCAGCACCGCAGATGGCCCGCAGTATCACAGCAAAGCGCGCACTGTCTCGGTGGCACAGCCTGTGGATACGTCTTTCCAAATTCCTGCGGATTATCAGCGTGCACCAGCGGTAACGCCTTTTGATGTTTCTGAATTGACTGTACGTGAGCTGGCAACGGGCGTTTATTTTGTCGGTCAGGACTGGGGTTACAGCTTATTTGTGGATGCCGGTGACTATCTGATCTCGGCAGGCACCTGGCAGATGAACGAACAGGCTGGCGCCGGGACCGGAGCATGGGCAAAAGCCCTGGCCAGCTTAAGACACAGCACTTCACTCAGCAAACCCGTGAAGTACCATATTGTGACGCACCATCATACCGATCACCTGAGAGGGCTGCGGGATACCCTGGCTGAGGACACCACCTTGCTGGTGCACCCGGCAGACAAAAACGCAGTGGCGGAAGCGCTGGGCCCACACGTCAGAATTGAATCCATCCCGGCGTCCTACACCCTGGCCGGGGGAAAAATCCGCCTGCTGGATGTGCCCAACAGCCATGCCGCGTATAACTTGGTGGTGTATCTGAGTGATCCGCAGATTTTGCTGACGGAGGATATATTCGGCAGCAGCTTTGAGCGGGCGCTGCACTCACCGGCACGCTGGCCGGATCTCGACACCTATTATCGTCTCGACGCTCTGGTGGAGAGGCTGAACGAGCAGGGCATAACAGTCGCTCAGTATGTGTCTTCCCATCATGGCAGAGTGTTGACTCAGGCCGATATCGACCGCGCCATGGCAATGCCACGCACAGAGCGTCCGATATTGTTACAGCGTTTGTTTGAGGGCCAATGAGAAAAAGCGGCGCACACCAGTAGGTGAGTGCGCCGCTTGGTTGTGGCTAATCGGGGCGGTTACTCATAGCGGAGTATTAAAGAAGGGCGGGTGCTGGCCGCTTTAAAAGCCAGACAGGCCACGGTTAGCCAGGTAATGGCCAGCACGCCCAGCGTGGCGGCGGCGTAAACCCAGGCGGCTTGCTCAATGCGCTCGTTAAAGTTGTTCAGCCAGGTGTTCATTAGCCAGTAGCTCACAGGCATGGCCAGCAGGCTGCCAATGCCTACTATGGTAATAAACTCCTTAGATAAAATGGTCACTATGCTGATGCGAGAAGCCCCCAGCACCTTGCGTACGGCTACTTCTTTTTGTCGGCGAATAGTGGCGAACGACGCCAGACCTAAAATGCCCATGCAGGTCAGCACAATCGACAGCGTACTGAACAGCAGCACCAGTTGCTGCATTCGGAACTCATTGATATGGGCGCGCTGATAGTCGTCTTCAATCAGGCTGATCTCCACCTCTGGCATTGCCAGTTCATCGCGAATGATTTGCCCGGCCTGGCGCATCACCAAAGCTTTGTTTACATCGGGTTGCAGCTTTATCACCAAAGTGCCAATCGCCACATTGATATCGCCTGCGGTCAGTAATACCGGGAGTTGCTGCTGACGCGCTGAGCCAATTTTAATGTCTCTGACAATACCGACCACCGTAGCGCGGGCGCGGCCCGAGTGTGAGCTGAGAGTTTGACCAATCAGCACGCTGGGGTCGTCGTAGCCGGCTTGTTTTGCCAAACTTTCAGACAGCAATACGGAAAATGACCGAATGTTATCGTCGCTGGTCTGGATCCAGTCACTGGCAAACTGAGGCGAGAAATCTCGTCCGGCTACCAGCTCCAGCCCCAGAGTTTCAACCGCATGAAAGCCGGTGGCTATGGTCGGCTGCGTGCCTTCCAGGCGCTCGCCGTTAGGAAACACCAAAAACAGCTCTGAGGTCATGTCATTCGTCAGCAAAGTATCCGATTGAGTGACCTGAGCAACGCCTTGCAGTTCTCTCAGAGCTCTCAGCACCCGGGGCTCGGCTTCCTGATACAGCGCCTCTGCGGGCAGGTTTTTGATGATCAGCCTATCGTTTTTTGCATACCCCACCGGCAGGTCGTTGATCAGCGCCATTTGTTTGTAGACCACGGCAGCTGCCACAATCAGCGCCACAGACAAGGCGCCTTGCAGTCCGAGTGTGAGTTTGCGCACCCAGATGGCGGTTTTGCCACGTTGCAGGTCGCCACTGAGCACCCGCTTGGCACTGAAAGAGGCAATAAACAGCGCTGGATACAGACCGGAGATCACTCCGATCAGCACCACTACGGCCATGACGGCCACCAAGAACAGCGGTGAAAAACTCAATGACAAGCTGCGCTCCAGCAACTGATTGGCGTAGGGGATCATCATTTCCACCAGCGCCAGCGCCACCAGAGCGGCAATTAGCACAATAAACAAAGACTCCGTTAAAAACTGAGTGATCAGTTGCGTTTTACTGGCCCCCAACGCCTTGCGCACGCCCACTTCTTTGGCACGTTTTGCTGCACCGGCAATGTTGAGGTTAATAAAGTTCACACTGGCGATGACCAGCAGCAAGATGGTCAGTGCAATACACACCTGCATCACCAGGCGCGAGCCCCCTTGTTTCATCTCAAACGGGCCACTGCTGTTAAAGTGCAGCTCCGACAGGCGGCTGAGCTCCAGTGCTCTGAGTTTGCGCCGACCAGTTGATTGCTCGCGCATGGTTTCTGTCATCTGTTTGGCAATCAGCGCGGCATCTGCGCCTTCGCTCAGGCGCATATACACATAGCCGATAAAGGGCATTTTGGTCGCTTTGGGCAGCGCGGCGAGGGTGTCAAACACAAAGTGGGTGTTGTCCGGTAAATCATCAAAGACGGCGGCTATCTCGTACTGGCCGCGCTGGTACGACAGGGTTTTTCCCACCGCATTGACGCTGCCAAACAGGCGCAGTGCTTCGACGCGGCTGATGGCAAGCAGGCCCGGGCGGCTGAGGGCCATGCCCAGGTCGCCGTGCAGCACGGTCATATTGATAAACTCAGGTAAATTAGCCGTCGCCAGATAGACCTTGCTCAGGCGCACCTGCTCACCGGCCACGCTGACATCCAGCGTCATCGGCTCGGCCGAGTAGGCCAGATTGTCGGTGGAAACCAGCATCATCACGTCTTCCACCTGAGCATGACTTTGCATGTTCAGGGCATGCTGTGAATCGGACGCGGCGATCAGTTGCAGGCCCCAGGCGCGGTAGTCGGTATGTACCCGATAAACGCGCTCAGCATTGGGGTGCTGTTTGTCAAAAGACAGCTCATAAGCGCCAAACAGCGCCACCATAATGGCCGCCGCCAGGCCGATGCTAAAGCCAGCCAGATTAAGGGCAAAGTGGCGGGTGTCTTTTTTAATCGCCCTGAGTGTGGTTTTAAAATAATTCACTAACATAGCGGGGTCTTCCTTCTAATTCCGGGCGTTAAGCGGCTGGCCAAACACTGTTGGCTTTGTCCAGCATCACCTGGCCATCGAGCAGCCGTACCAGGCGATCGGCATAGGCCCCTTCCTTTTCTGAGTGGGTGACCACAATCACTGTGGTGCCTTCGCGGTTCAACTCCCGCAGCATGGCCATCACTTCTTCACCGTTTCTGGAGTCCAGGTTACCGGTGGGCTCGTCCGCCAGGATCAGTTTGGGGTTGATCACCAGGGCTCTGGCAACGGCCACCCGCTGCTGCTGACCGCCCGATAACTGCTGCGGCAGGTGATCTGCGCGGTGATCAATGGCAACCCGTTTTAAAATCGCCTCAACCCGTTGTTTACGTTCGGTCTTTGAAATGCTCTGATATTGCAGTGGCAGCTCAACATTTTCGAATACCGTCAGCTCGTCAATCAGGTTAAAGCTCTGAAAAACAAAGCCGATGGACGCTTTGCGCAGCGCTGCCAGGCGTTTTTCGCTGTATCCGGCAATGTCGGTACCGGCAAATTCAAACGCGCCGGAAGTGGGCGAGTCGAGCATGCCTAAAATAGACAGCAGGGTTGATTTACCGCAGCCCGAGGGGCCCATAATGGCCACAAACTCGCCTTCATTAACCTCCAGGTCAATCTCGTTCAGCGCGATGGTTTCTACGTCTTCGGTACGAAATACCCGGCTCAGGTTGGTTAGTTTAATCATCTTCAATTCCTTCAGGCTGTTGTTATTCTGGTTTTAGTTCAGTTGTAATGTCTGTGCTTTATCAAACTGGCTGTAGCTGGAGGTGATCACCTGATCGCCCGGCGCCAGTCCTTCTAATACTTCAAAGTAATCGCGGTTTTTCTTGCCCAGTACAATGTCTTTGCGCACCGCACTGTCACCCGCCACCACATACACCCAGTTGCCACCACTGCTGGTATAAAACGCGCCGCGGTTGATCAGCAGGGCATTGTCATTGCTGTCTCCCAGCATCAGCGCGACATCCAGATTCTGACCGCGCTTGATGTCAGCAAGCCCCGCAGGCAGTGCCACTTCAACCTGAAACTGCGCGTTGGTGACCCGGCTGTCAATTTTACTTACCTGCGCGTTCACTTGCTCGCTGCCCAGTGACACTTGTACCGCCATGCCGCTGTGTACCTGGTTAAGATAAAACTCATCCAGCCGGACCGTGAGCTTGTATTCATTCGGTATGTCTATTTGACCCAGGCGTGCGCCACGCTCTTTGGACTCGCCAATTTCAACGTCCAGCTCACTCAGGTAGCCAGAGACCGGCGCCTTGATCAGCAGATTGTCCAGATTGTGGCGGGCAAACTTGAGGTTCTTTTGTAGCATCTCGGCACTGTCTTCGAGCTGCGCTACCTGCACCTCACGTATGGTGTTTTCCTGCTTCTGACGGTCCAGCGTCAGCTCCTTGCGGGCCTGGTAGTAGGCTAAATCGTCTTTTATTTCATCCAGGGTGTCCTGCGCCAGTACGCCTTTTTTGGCCAGCTGAACCGACTGCTTGTAGCGTCTTTTCAGATGGTTGATCTGCAGCTCTATTTCCAGCAAGTCGCGACGCAGATTAAGGCGGCTGGTTTCCATATTCATTTGTGTGTTGCGCAAAAAGTTAAGCTGCTCGGTCACCTGGGCTTCGCGGCTCATCACATCCAGTTGCAGGTTGGTGTTACTCAGGCGCACCAATGGCTGCCCCTGTTCAACATACTCGCCCTGCTCAACCAGGCGCTCTTCAACCCGCCCGCCTGCCACGGTGTCGAGGTAAATGGTGGTTTTTGGTACCACCTGGCCGCGCAGGCTCAGCGCATCAATAAACTGGCCTTGCTTGACGGTGCTGATGGTCAGGCTGTTAAGCGCCACCGTCTGACTGCGCCCGGTGCTGCCAGGCTGAACAAAGGCATAGGCCAGGGCGGTGGCCAGTATCAGGCCGACGGCCACGCCCGTTTTCAGGTGTTTTTGTAATCCTGAGCGTTCAATTTTCTTATCCATAGTGGCACTCCTGTTGTCGATTCTTTGCAGGTTTATATACTCAGTTAATCAAACGGCATGCCAAAAAGTAAAAGTTAATAAATACAATCTGTTATGGGGTTGTGGTAAGAGGGGGCTGAGCGCAAGTGTCCGCTAATAGAACAGTGCCGTTTGTGCAACTGCCCATAAATGGACACATTCATGTGCAATGCGCTAAGCTTGCAGGCAAATAAAAATAAAACAGGGACAACGCGTGAGTGTAAAACAACCCGGGGCCATTTTAGTGGTGGACGATAACCCGGATATTCTGATCGCGGCGAGGCTGCTGCTCAAACAACACTACCAGGTGGTTAAAACCACCGACAATCCGTTTGATATTGAACAGCTGGTTAAAGCCCACAACATTGAAGTGATCCTGCTGGATATGAACTTTAATCGTGATGCCATCAGTGGTCAGGAAGGCTTTTACTGGCTGAAGAAAATCATTACGCAGGACCCCAGCATTGTGGTCTTGCTGATGACCGCCTATGGTGACATTCAGCTGGCGGTAGATGCCATTAAGGCCGGGGCGGCGGACTTTATTGCTAAGCCCTGGCAAAATGAGCAGCTGCTCGGCGCGGTAGCGGCGGCTTTTGCCCATGCCAAGGATAAGCAGCAGCTGGGTAAGCTGACCCGCCAGACGCAGGGGCTCAATCAGGCCTTAACCGAGTCATCAACGGGCCCGGCGTTTGATTTTCTGGGCCAAAGTGCGGCCATGCAGCAGGTGTTTGCCACCATAGACAAAGCGGCTCAGTCAGATGCCAATATCCTGATCACCGGGGAGAGTGGTACGGGTAAAGAGCTGGCTGCTCATGCCATTCATCGCGCCAGTCTGCGTGCGGCGCAGCCGATGATCAGCCTGGATATGGGCGCGATTTCCGATACGCTGTTCGAAAGCGAGCTGTTTGGCCATAAGAAGGGCGCGTTTACCGATGCCAAAAGCGATAAAATAGGGCGCTTTGAGCTGGCCAGTGGCGGCTCACTGTTTCTGGATGAGCTGGGGAACCTGCCTTTGCAGCAGCAGGCCACCTTGCTGGCGGCGTTGCAAAATCGCTGTGTTACGCCGGTGGGCGGCACTAAAGCGGTTGAGGTGGATATCCGGCTGATCTGTGCAACCAACGACAACCTGCAACAGGCGGTCAATGAAGGGCGTTTCCGGCAAGATCTGCTGTACCGTATTAACACTGTGGAAATTCGTCTGCCGCCGCTGCGTGAGCGTAGCGAGGATATCCCGTTGCTGGTGAACTATTATCTGACGCACTTTGCACACAAATACAAACGCATATTGCAGGTAGCTGAGCAGGATATGGCCGCGTTGTGTGGCTACGCCTGGCCTGGCAATGTGCGTGAGCTGGCCCATGCCATTGAGCGCGCCGTGATCCTGTCTGACGGTAACAGGCTGGATATCAGCTCAGTGCTGGGTGCAAATTCGGCAGTTCAGAGCACGCTGGGCAATGGCCCGGGTGACGATTACGATACATTCGATTTAGAGGTGCTGGAGCAACGGGCAATTCGCGCTGCGCTCAAGCATTATCAGGGTAATGTCAGTCATGCCGCCAAAGCGCTGGGGTTAACCCGCGGTGCCATGTATCGGCGCTTAGAAAAATATGGTTTGTAGGGCCTGGTTATGCTTAATCTGAAACGCCATCCCCGCTGGGTGTTGGCCTTACAATTGGGGGCTTTGTGCATGCTGGTCAGCGGCGCAACGGGGCATTATCTTCAGGGTGGGCTCAGTGCCACCTGGTTGTTACTGTTATTGCTGATAGTGGTGTGTGGGGGCGCGGTGTTTACCCTGTTTGGCCAGCAACAAAGGCAAAGCACGGCGGTGATCCGGGCGCTGGTAAACGGCGACAGCACGTTGCGGCTGGGCCCCAGTCATCCGCTCCATCAGGAGTATGACGAGATCCGTCACACCTTGCAGGCGGCGCGTTTTAAAGCCGAGCAGCAGGCCCAGTTTTTTCAGGCTTTACTCTTGCACATTGAGCTGGCGGTGCTGGTCTGTGACAGCGACGGCACAGTGATTGAATCCAATCCGGCAGTGGCGCGCTTGCTGGGCAAGCCAGTAAGCAGTGTCCAGCAGCTTGAACATCTGGGCGAATTAATTCAGCGCTGTGATGCTCAGTTAAAAACCAGTGCGCCCTGGCAGCGGGGTGAGCAGCAGGATACCTTGTCGGTGCAGATCAGCGTGGCACAAATTCAGGGCCAGATCCGCAAGGTGATCACGCTGACCTCCATCCACAATGCGCTGATCAACAAAGAGCAGCAGGCCTATAAGCGTCTGACCCGGGTGTTAACCCATGAAGTAGCCAATTCTATTACTCCTTTGTCCTCGATTGCTCAGTCCTGTCGTGGGTTGTTGCCCGATACATTATGTTTTGATGATGAGGACGATAAAGACGATCTGGTTTTGGCGCTGAACACATTGGCGGCCCGTACCGAGCATTTAGGAGAATTTATTACCCGCTTCAGAGCGCTCAGCAGTTTGCCGCGCCCCAGCCTCAAGCCCACCGATTTGGCGCCTTTGCTGGAGCGGTTACTCGCCTTGCACAAAAACCAGCTCGATGAGGCGGGGATCCGAAGTGAGCTTACGGTGTCAACTAAACTGTTGGTGATGCTGGACCCCGGACAGGTTGAGCAGGTGCTGATCAACCTGCTGACCAATGCCATTCAGGCCATTGAGCAGGTGCAGCGAACAGGTGCGCACACATCTGTGCAGCCAGTGATCCAGCTGACGCTGGCACAGAACGACGCGCAGCAGGTGTATGTAGAAGTGCGCGATAGCGGTCCGGGTGTGGAGCCCCATGTGGTGGATATGATGTTTGTGCCTTTTTTCACTACCAAACAGCAGGGCTCGGGCATTGGGTTGAGTCTGTCACGGCAGATCATGGTCAGTCTTGGCGGCGATCTTATCTATTTACAAAAACCTCAGGGGGCGTGCTTTCGCTGTGTGTTTGGCTGAGCCCGTTCCTGTTAATAGTTAATATGTAGGCTTAGCTCAACGGTTCTTGGCGCGGCAATGGCCGCCTGCGCCGGGTAAAAAATGTCTGCCCAGGGGGCATAGGTTTCGTTCAGCAGGTTGCGCACATTGAGATTGAGCCTGGCGTGTTCGAACTGGTAGGCGGCAAACAGGGTAACCGTTTCGTAGCGCGCAAAGGTCACTGAATTTTGAAAGTTACCATAGCGGTCACTGACATGACGCACACCGCCGCCAATCTCCAGCGGTAAGCCCATGATCTGATCCCAGCTAAACCAGGCGTTGGCCACAATTTCGGGCACATTCGGTGGGGTATGGCCGCTGGCGTTGACACCAAAGTCCGGATCGACAAAGGAGCTGTAGCTGGCATCGGTATAGGCAATATTCCCCCCTAAACGAAAATGCTCGGTTGGCTGGCTGGTGATGGCCAGCTCCAGCCCGTGCGCCACATGGGTGCCTGAGTTGCCCACGGTATCGTGGGAGGTGAGCAGCAAAATATTACGCCGCGCGATATCAAACCAGGCAAGGGTCAGCTCGCTCTGCCATGCGCTCAGCATCGTTTTGATGCCAAATTCGAACTGACGAATATCAGTGAAATCAAAGTTCTCATTGGCGTTGACCAGGTAAATATTTGACCCCACCGGGTCGTGTCCGGTGCTCCAGTGGGCATATGTGCTGAGCGACTCACTGAACTGATAGCTGGTACCAAGTTGATAGGCAAGTGGGGTAAAGGTGCGCGCAAAGCTCTCATCGGTAAGAAAATTACCCGATACATCATAATTGTCCCGGTCCAGCCGGATGTGGTCGCGACGCAGCCCGCCAAACAGGCGCCAGTCCGGGGTGACCGACAAGGCATTGTTCAGATAGATGCCCCACTGGCGAATGTCGGTCGGACTGAGGTGTTTATCTAACGGGCCGAACTGACCGGCAACGGGGGCAAATAAGGAGACGCTGTCTCCGTCGGGAAAGCCCCTTTCCCGGCTAAAATCAGTGGCTTTAAATTCCGCGCCAAAGGCTAGCTGGTGGGGCATGTCTGCGATTTTGTGGTGATACACCATTTCAAGCTTATTGCCATAAAAGGTGTGGTCGTGAAAAACAAAAAAACGGTCCCGGTCAACCAGTCCGCTGGCCGGGTTAAACACATAGCTTTCTGCATTTTGCCAGGCGCGATCGGCTTTAAAATGGAACAGGGTATTGCTGAGCGACAGCGCTTCTGTGAGCTGCCAGTTGACACTCAGGCGCGACCACAAATGCTCGGAGTCAGAGCGGCTGTCGGCAACATTGTAGTTGAGATAGCGAGTTTGCAGATCCAGCACCCGATCATCGGTGCTGGTGACGATGTCGCTGTTCGGATCCCTGGCAGCATCAACCGGGACCAACGGGGTGCCCCAGTAAGCAGGGAGGTCATCTTCCAGGTAATCAAAACTCACCAGCCAGCTGAGGTCCGCTCTGGGTTGCCACAGCAGTGACGCCGTCGCATTGAGGGAATGAGACTGAGTTTGCGCAACCCAGCCATCGGATTGGGTTTTATTCACATCCACCCGGGCAGCAGTGCTTGGGGACACCGGCATATTCAACCCCACGCCCCATTCGCGGGTGTCAAAGCGTGACTGTGATACAAAGGCTTCGCTACTGACGGGGGCGTCCAGCTGTGGCTTGCGGGTGATCATGTTAATCACTCCGGATGCGGTGCCCTGGCCAAATTGCAGCGTGGCAGGTCCTTTGATGACCTCGATTTGTTGCAGGTTAAAGGTATTGTGCGGGCGCATCGTCATCGAAGCCGGGCCAAGCTTGATGCCGTCGCGCACCACAGAGACGGAATCACGAATATAGCCACGCATGGCAAAGCTCGAAGGCTCGGCGGGTGACTCGCCCGATATCACGCCCACCAGGTTCTCGACCGCGCCGGTGACTGTGGTCAGGCCGCGCGCACGCATGGTTTTACGTTCAATAACATCAATACTGAAGGGCAGGTTGAGCGCACTCAGGTTAAATGGATTGGCACTGACAGGGGTGGTTTCCAGGTTCAGATCGCGCACGGCCGAGCCACTGAGGGTGACGTTGAGCAGCTCGTCCAGGCTCAGCTCGAATAAATCCGCATCTTCAGCCGCCTGTGTCGTCGCACCCAAGGCGCACGTCAAAAGTAACAGTGCCTGGCCCGCACCCCGCGCAGTCGTTATTGTCATTGAAAATCATAGATTAATTTATTGTTTACTGAGTGTAGTACAGTCTGATGGATTCGTCCGTGGTGCCAGCTCTGTATCGAGAGAAATGGGGCGTATTGCATGTGTCGAAAGCTTTACTGTTGATTGGCGGTCACTAGGTGCATTGGGTTTGCAGCTGTAATCTCAGTGCCAGCCCCGGCGACATTCGGTGCGCTGATATCTGGCCCTGCTGTGCTTTCATCAGCTGAGCAACTAAGGCCAGGCCAATCCCCGTGCCCTGCGTCGTTCGGGTCAGCTCACTGCCACCGCGATAAAACAGCTCAAACAGTTTGTCGCATTGCTGCTGCGACACGCCCGGGCCGTAATCACGGATCTCCAGCTCTAGTGTGTTGTGGCTTTGCTCGGCGCGCCGAAAGGTAATGTCGAGCTGTTTGCGAGCCGGGTCGGTAATGCCTTCTGCGGCAAAGAACTTGATGGTGTTTTCAACGATGTTTATCACCACCTGGGCAAAGGCATCCTGGTCAACGAGCACCTCATGCGCTGATGATAGCGGCGGTTCAATCACCATATTCAGGGTAAAGCCCTGGTTTTCCAATAAGGTGGACGTTTTGGAGCGAATGATATCAGCCAGCATGGACAGCGGGGCATAGTCCGGTTTGACCTGAGAGAGGTCATTGTGATCGTCCTGATTTAGCCGGGTAAGCAACAGGATATTGTCAATCAGGCGGCTCAGGCGCTCACTTTCGCTGTGAATAAAACTGTAATAATCCTGCTGAGCATCGGCACAAACCACAGTACCTGTGCGCAGCATCTCGGCATACATGCGAATGGCGGTGAGCGGTGTTTTGAGCTCATGGCTGACCGAAGAGACAAAATTCATTCTTTGCTCTGCCAGTGCAAGTTGTTTGACACTGAGGCGGTAAAATCCGTAGCAGGCCCCCAGAATCGTCACTATCAGCAACAGGGCAAACACACTGCTATACAACATAGTTTGACTCATGGGCAGCGTATGGGTGGTAAAGTGCAGGGTATAGTTGTTAAATGGCCAGCGCAGGGGGGCGCTATACAAGGGCTGTGCGCGTAGCTCAGGGGCAATGTCGGCCTCTGCCAGTTGCTGTGTCGATGCTTGCGACCGGGAAAGTAAAAAATGCACTTGCTCTGGTTGTGCCGTCATAGTGTTATGCACTTTGTTGGAGCTGGCTGAACTGTTTGCCTTCAGCGTCAGCACAATTGGCTGATCAAACTGGCTTTGGCCCAGGTACTCGCTAACCAGGTTGAGTAAATAGGGCGCTCGCCTGACCAGATACCCTTGTAATTTACGCTGCGCGCCGACTTTGGGCAGGCGATAGAAAATAAAGTAGCCGGGGACATCAAACCACAGCTGATAGAGGCCGTTTTCTTTGCTCAGCCCGGTTGCCAGTTTGGTTTGTAGCGCATGGGACTTTAGCAGCGTCTGATAAATGAACTTTGCCCGTTCGTAACGCTGTTGCAGCTCCACAGAGCTTTGTTGTTGCTCTGTTGTGGATGTCGTGAGGTTTTTGGCAGACAGGGGCTCTGGCCAGATAGGGCTGTTAAACTGGCCTTGCGCATCAAACTGAAAATAGCCGACCAGTCCCTGAATAGGTCGGGTGGCTGTGGGTCTGACCGGATCCCGATGTGACAAAACAGAAGGTATTTGCAGGGTTTCTTCAGTCAGCGGGTTGTACACTGCCTGATAATAATCAAATGCCTCGACAGGCAGCGAACTGGTCAGCAAACGGCGTTTAAACATCTGGCGGTCGATTTGTGATATCAGGTTATGGGCCTGCTCCTGATACGCGCTCAATTGATTCTGTTTAAGTTGCGCAAAGCCGAAGTAGAACAACACACTGAGCGGCAGTAACAGACACAGTAAGAAAGCACAGGCCTGCCAGCGCAGTTGCTGCTTGCGCTGTGCATAGGTCATAAGTTGTTTGTCTTTAACCCACATTGTGACGCCGTTACCAGGTATACAGTTGATAGCCTTCACCACGATGGGTGAGCAGATGACGCGGAGACTTTGGGTCTTGCTCTATTTTTTTGCGCAGCTTGGCAATATGAATGTCGACCGTGCGCGTATCTATGTCTCCCACCGTTTTATAGCCCCAGACCTGATGTAATAGCTCATCACGGCTGACAGGCTTGTTCTGACGCAGCAGGTAACTCAGTAAGTTGACCTCACGACGCGTGTATTTGACGCCCTGTTGGTAAGAAGTACCAGTCAGGGTTTGTGGGTTTATACAGACGTCTTTGCTTAAAACCAGCTCACTTTCTTGCTGGTGCCAGCCCGAGCGCCGTACCAGTGCGTTAACACGCAACACCAGCTCTGAAGTTGAAAAGGGTTTGGCCACATAATCATCGGCACCCAGGCTCAGGCCATTGATAATGTCCTGCTCGGTACTTTTGGCGGTGAGCATCATAATGGGCTGAGTCGGTGAAGTGTGTCTGAGTGCTTCACAGACCGCAAAGCCGTTCAGTGAGGGCAACATGACGTCTAATAAAATACAGGCATAGTCGCCCTGTTGCGCGCGTTTAAGGCCTTGCGCACCATCCGTTTCACTGTCCACATCATAGCCATGAAAAACAAACAGATCGGTGAGGCCACGTAAGATGGCCGGCTCATCTTCTACGATCAATAGGGTCGGTTTCATGTTGTTATTATTCCCTGTTTTGCGCTGGCCTGTGTCGCCTAAAGCTAGCGGGCTTGATGCCAAAGTGCACGTAAACTTTTGTAAAACCTGCGCTGTTTTCTTTTACATAGCCAGCCTGTTTGCACGTCCTCCCGCACTCTAAAGTAGAGCACATAGCCTTGTTAGAGGAACCACCATGGACATAGTGAGAACGAATAAACGCCCCCTGTTAAGCGGCAAAGCCAAAGTTATGAGTGCGCTGGGATTGGTTGTCGTGGGCGCTCTGGCAGTGTTTTTTAACCATCATACTAGCGCGTCCAATTTGGTAGATAAAGCCCCCCTGTTGATCGATACGGTGCGCCGGGGCGAGCTAAAAGTCACTGTGCGTGGCAGCGGCATACTGGTACCGGCTCAGATCCGCTGGATCACCACGCCGGTCGACGGCCGGGTAGAGCAAGTGTTTAAAAAAGCCGGCGCTGAGGTAAAACAGGGCGATGTGTTACTGCAACTGAGCAATCCGGAGCTGAAAGAAGCGTTGGCCCAGGCACGCTGGGAGCTACAGGCATTAGAAGCACAAATTCATGCCGAACAGGTCGCGCTGGAGTCCACTGTGCTGGACCAGGAAATTGCCGTGGTAGATGAAAAGCTCAGTCTGGAGCGTGCTCAGCTGACTTTGGCGGCGCAGGAGAAGTTGCTGGCGCAGGGGATTGTGGCGGTCTCCAAGATTGATTTTGAGGAGGTCAAAATCAATGTCGCTCAGTACCAGCAACGTTTTGCGCTTGAACAGCAAAGGCTGCAAAAACGCCGCGAAAATCTGGCCGCACAATTGCGCGCGGGGAACGCGAGGATGAACAGCTTACGCAAGCGTGTAGCGCGATTAGAACAGCAGGTTAACGGCCTGAGCGTGGTTGCGACAATGGACAGCATAGTACAGGCCATGCCTTTGGAGTCGGGGCAGCAAGTTTCTGCTGGCAGCAACCTGGCCATGCTGGCCAGAAATGATCAGTTCTTTGCCGAGTTACGCATTCCTGAAAGTCAGGTCAAAGACGTCCAGCTCGGCCAGGTGGTGACGCTGGATACCCGCGCCAGTCAGATCCGCGGCACGGTGCAGCGCATTGATCCTGTGGTCAGCGACAGTGCCGTGCTGGTGGAAGTGGTGCTCAGTGGGGAGCTGCCGAAAGAGGTGCGCCCGGCGCTGAGTGTCGATGGCGTGATTGAAATCGCAACGATTGAGGATGCCTTGTATGTAAAGCGCCCGGTGAAGGCCAGCGGGTTCAGTCAGGCGAGCCTTTACCTGTTGGCTCGTTCTGGCGAGCAGGCGCATCGTCGTCCGCTGACATTTGGTCATATGTCCAGTCAGTACATTGAGATTGAGCACGGTGCCGCTGAAGGCGAGCGGGTGATCCTCTCCGATACCTCACACTGGCAGCACGGCGAAGTACGTTTTAGGCAGTCTTTTTCTTCATTACAGTAACCATAAAGGAGTACAGATCATGTCGGCACAACAGCAAAACAGCCGCCTGGTTGAACTGGCGCAGTTAAACAAAGTGTTTGTCAGTGATGATGTCGAAACCTGGGCACTGAACAACATCAATGTACAGATCGCAAAAGGTGAATACCTGGCCATTACCGGCCCGTCGGGTTGCGGGAAATCGACATTACTGGCCCAGCTGGGCCTGTTGGATACCCCGAGCGGGGGCACTTACCGGCTGGCAGGACACGATACCAGCCAGATTGACAAAAATGAGCGTTCCCGGATCCGCAATAAAGAAATCGGCTTTATTTTTCAGTCTTTTAACCTGATAAGTGCGCTGAGTGTGGCCGACAACGTGGCATTGCCGCTGAGCTATCGTGCGGATCTGAGCCGGACACAACAACGCGAGCGGGTATTGGCGGCACTGGAGCAGGTTGAGATGACCCACAGAGCCAGTCACTTTCCGGCTCAGCTTTCCGGCGGGCAGCAGCAACGAGTGGCCATTGCCCGCGCCATTGCCGGTCAGCCGGCGATTATTCTGGCCGATGAGCCCACGGGGAATCTGGATTCCAACAATGCCCGGATAGTGATGTCGCTGCTCGATACGCTCCATCAACAAGGTGCGACCATTTGTATGGTGACCCATGATATGTCATCGGCACAGCGTACTGAGCGCATCATTGCCATGAAAGACGGTGTGATTGTGTCAGACAGCCCGGCGTCGTTGCGCACTGCTGTCGCCGTATGATTGCTATCTGTTAAGAGGAATGCCTTATGTCTGCCTGGATAGATATTCGATACGCAGCCAGCTTGCTGCTAAAAAAGCCCCTGTTTACCCTGACCACCACCGCCATTGTGACGGTGGGACTGGCACTGACTTTATACACTTTTACCCTGATGCAGCAGCTGGTGTTTAAGCCTTTGACTCTGGGCCAGGATACGCCCCTCATTGCGATTGCCGGTGAGTTTAAAGCCGCCCATGGTGTTCGTCAGCGTGTTGACCCTTATCATCTGAATCGAATTCAGTCGCACAGTACGCTGTTGCAGAGTATGAGTTTGTATCAGTCAGCAGTGCGCACGGTGGGCCAGCAGGGTAATGAAGCCAGTTCACATAAAGTGCATCTGACATATGTGCAATGGGACATCTTTGAAGTCGCGGGTGTGCAGCCGCTGCTTGGTCGCAGCTTTAGCCCGTCTGATCAGCAAAATGAGTCCCAGTCAGTGGTAGTATTGAGCTACGATATCTGGCAGCGGATCTTTGCAGGTAACGAGGATATCATAGGTCAGGTGGTTCAGGTTGAGGCCATTCCAGTGCAAGTGATAGGCGTCATGCCACCCGAATTTGCTTTTCCAACTCAGGCGCAGGTTTGGCAAATTATGACTCAGACCCGGCTGGAGCCTGCCAATCCGTCGAACCGCGGAGGGTTGCAGGCGGTTGCCCGGCTCAAGCCTGGGGTTACTCTGACACAGTTTCAACATGAACTGGCGACTTTGTTGCAGCGTCAGCTTCAGGCCTTGCCGCAGGAATTTGCCTGGCGCGCTGATGTCGCGGGTGGCTACCTGCAGGCGGTGCCGTTTAAACTCAGCGTCGACGTGTTGTATCAGCATTACTCAGTGCTAGTAGCTATGATGCTGGTGGTATTACTTATTTTGCTACTGACTTGTATTAATGTGGGCAACCTGTTGCTGGCCCGGGTTAATGAGCAGATCCGCGATGTGGCTATCCGGGTTGCGCTGGGTGTGCCACAGCGGCGGCTCATTTTGCAGATGCTGTGGGAAAGCACCTTGATTTGTTGTGTCGGTGGCATACTGGCTCTGGGCCTGGCGCACTGGGGGATGATGCTGACCAATCAGGCGCTAAATGAGATCTTTGCAATGAGCGGGGCCCGTCCTTTTTGGTGGACATTCAGTTTGTCGCTGGATTCAGTCTGGATGTTGCTGGGCGCGGTATTACTGATGATACTCATCACAGGTTTTATACCGGCGTGGCGCGCTTTACAGGGGGATTTTAATGGCATTCTCCGTGATGGTACACGTGGTGCCCTAAGCCAGCGTGCTGGGCGAGTGAATCAGGCATTGGTGATGTCTGAAATCGCTTTGTCCTGCGTCGTACTGGTCATTGCCGTTATGCTCCTGGGCAGCAGTGTGGCTGCGCAACAGGCCGATTATGGTGTGCAAACCGAGCAACGTTTGACCGCATCCGTGCGTCTGGCGTGGGGGAGTTATCGCTGGAATGGCGGCGAGCCTCAGGCGCGAAAAAAACGCAACGATTTTTACTACGGATTAAAAGACAAGCTGGAGCAGCTGCCTAACGTGCGTAGTGTTGCTTATTTCAGTAGCCTACCCGGTACAGGTGGAGGAACTTCACATTTTGAGATCCAGGGTCAGGCGGCTGTGGTGTTTAGTGACAACCCGATGTGGAATTTTGAAGTCGTCAGTCGCGGGGCGTGGCACACGGTGGGTATGCAGCTGCTTGAAGGGCGGGATTTTAACCTGGCTGATTTAGCCATCGACAGTCGTGAACTGCGTGGCAGTGGTTCGCCGGTCATCATCAATGCGGCCATGGCACGTGAGTTGTTTCCACAAGGGGGAGCTGTGGGACAGCGTATTCGTACCCTCGATGGAGAAGGATGGCACAGTGAATGGCGCACCATAGTGGGTGTGGTGTCTGATAGTATTCATGGACCGACTCTGGATTCGACCAGCACCCCGTATACCGGATATGGTTTGATGGATCTGCGTTCGTGGTGGATGAATATCGTGGTGCACTACAGTGGTGACGAAGCACAGGCGATGGCGGCGTTGCAACAGGCTATCATTGACTTGGATGCGGATGCGACCGTGCACCAAATCCAGAGCTATCAGAGTTTAATCAAACAGCCATTGTTATTGATAGAATCACTCAATCAGGTGTTTGTTGCAGGTGGACTGGTTGCCTTGTTTTTAGCAGCCAGTGGGATCTATGCCATGTCTGCAAACAGCATTGCATTGCGCAGCCAGGAGATTGCCACCCGGCGGGCCCTTGGCGTACCGGATAAACACGTCGTGGGTTTGTTTATCAGACAGGCGCTTGTGCAGTTGGCAGTCGGGTTAGTCGCAGGCGTGCTTGTAGCGTTGTGGCTAAGCGCTCAGCTGGCGAATGCCGTGGTGGTGGATTCTCAGAGCTATATCCTGGCACTGCTGGGGATACCTGGGCTGATTGTGATACTGGTGTTGCTGGCCACGTTACTGCCCGTTTCACGTCAGCTGAAACACGCGCCTGCTGAGGCGCTCAGGCAGGATTAGTCAGGATGTTCGTCACGACGCGACAGGTGGACAAGTGCAGTCGGATGCGGCACAGTACGGCTTTTGTTGTCACAGAAACGCCCTATGCTTGCCAACTATATTACCCGTGTTCACCATGTTGCGATTATTTGTTCTGACTATGCACGCGCCAAAGCCTTTTATATTGACGTGATCGGGTGCACTGTCATTGCCGAGAATTATCAAAGCGGACGCCAGAGCTATAAGCTGGATCTAATGCTGCCTGATGGCACCCAGATTGAACTGTTTCACTTTGCTGCAGCGCCTGCGCGTCCCAGTTACCCGGAAGCTCAGGGCCTGCGTCACCTTGCACTGTCCGTGACTGATATTGACGCGGCACGCAATGCACTGATAGCCAAAGGGGTGAGTTGTGAGCCCATTCGCATCGACCCTTACACCCAAAAGCGTTTTTGCTTTTTTGCCGATCCGGATGATTTGCCGCTGGAGCTCTATGAAGTTTAGGGAAGTGATGGGAGTGCTGATTTGTTCCTTTTTCCATTCCTTATGATACCATCGGGGCCTCGTCATATCAGGAAGTAATAATATGAAAAAGAACGGTTTAATCATTGGTTTGAGTTTATTGGTGCTGGCTGGGTGCAAAGTCTCTCAATCTGAACCTTATGAGCAAGACAAGGCACCGGAGGCGCGTCAGGAATACAGTGGCGTGGAAGGTCTGGCTCAGGCACAACGGGATCAGGTTTACCTGATGGACAAGGAGCTCAGAGACAAATGCAATGATGCGCAGGTGGACTTGGCTGTGGCCAAGAGCAAGAACAACGAGGCCGAGATGGCCAGACAAAACAAACTCATCAAGCAAACTTGCCGACAATAACACATAAAAAGGGCCGCAGTGACATGCGGCCCTTTTTGTGACTAAACCTTGATTTGTTTAATCAAACCAGGTTACTGGAACGAGATTACTCGAACCAGGTTACTCGAAACTCACACTCACTTCGTTTGAGCAGATATCACTTGCCTGACAGATCTTATAGGTGAAGCCCGTTACAGCAGGGTCGCGACCGAAATCACGGAACTGACCTGAGTTATTGACTGTACGCAGCAGGGCGCCATCGCGATAAATGTCGACTTGCTCAGCGCTGCTACCAGACCATGACAGGGATACCCGGTAGAAGCCCAGACGTGACTTGTTAGTACGTACTACTTCCAGTGCGATGTCATCAGAGCTGACGGTCACTTCCTGTGTGGTGCTGTTGCTGTTGCCTTCGCTGTCAGTGACAGTCAGTGTCGCAGAGTAAGTGCCCGATGTGGTGTAGACATGGGTCGGGTTCGCATCGCTGCTGCTGTTGCCATCACCGAAGTCCCACTGCCAGCTGACGATGTCGTTGTTGGCATCGGTGCTGCTGTCAGTAAAGGTTACGCTCAGGCCACTCTTTTCAAAGCTGAAACCGGCAACCGGAGGCTGTGCAGACACTTCACCCAGACCTGTTAGTGTCAGCGTCCAGTTATTCAGAGTCCCTGTATCCACACCCGCGTTGTCTGACACGCTCAGTGTCCAGTCACCACGTGCTGCTTCACCATTGAAGGCCGCTGAATTGAAGGTGTCAACCAGGTTGTCTGTGCTGCCGCCGCTGCGGTTGTGCAGGGTGACTGAGGTGCCCGCCGGAGAGGTCAGCGTGACCAGCAGATCGCCAATATACGTGTGGGTGATGTCCACCAGCGTGTTGCTGTCGAAAATGGTGATGTCATCAGCAACCGTGATCACTGAGCTGATACCATTGGCATCGTTATCAGGAATGTCCACAGCCGTTGTGTTGTCATAGCTGAAGTCGCTCAGACCTTGAGGTAGCACAGACAGGCTAACAGCTTTGCTTTCAGCCAGGTCGCCAGATGTGCCGTTGACTGTGAAGCTGTAGTTACCCCACTGAGTATCTGCCGTGGTCGGGACGGTCAGGGTGACTGTGCTACCCGGTGTTGCGGTGTTTTGTGACAGTACTGCGCCTGGCAATGCGCTGTCCAGTGTCAGCGCGATGTCGCCTTGCCAGTCAGCCACAGAGGTGAAGTTGAATTCATAGCTGGCCGTTTCACCCGCTGTGATTTCCTGTGTGCCTGGCGTAACGCCCATTCTGAAGCCCGGTGTCGGATCGGCATCAAGCAGTGCCTGATGTGCATTCAGACGCGTGCCTGCCACGGTTTTACCTTCCAGTGCCGCGTTGGCGTCACCGCTTTGCATCAGCAGGTTTTTCAGTGAAAGCGTATCGAGCGTCGGATCGATAGACAGCACCAATGCTGCGACACCGGCAACATGTGGTGTCGCCATGGATGTACCTGAGAAGCTGCTGTAACCGCCGCCCGGTACTGTTGACAGAATGGCGCTACCTGGCGCACCCATATCAACTGAAGTCAGACCCCATTGCGAGAAAGAGGACATAGTGTCATTGTCTGTGGTTGAGGCAATTGAGAATACGCTGTCATGCTCATAGCTAGACGGGTAGTGTGGGTTGCTGTCGTTATCGACTGCGCCGTTACCGGCTGCCGCCACAAACAGGATATCCGCATTTTCACTGGCCGTGATGGCATCTGCCAGCGTTTGGCTGAAACCACCGCCGCCCCAGCTGTTGTTTAGAACGCGTACATTATGGCCCGCCTGCTTGAGTGAGACCATGTAATCGATACACTCAATCGCATCGGAAGTGGAGCCGCTGCCTGAGGAATCCAGGAATTTACACCCGACGATAGAGACTTCGTGGTTTACGCCCACCACACCCGTGGCGTCGTTACCCGTGGCGCCGATAGTACCAGATACGTGAGTACCATGGCCCTGGTCATCCATTGGGTCACCGGAACCTGTGATGGCATTGACACCGTATACGTCATCGACGTAGCCGTTGTTATCGTTATCTATGCCATCTCCTGCGATCTCACCTGGGTTTTGCCACATGTTGGCCGCCAGATCCGGGTGTAAGTAGTCAACCCCGGTATCGATAACACCGACAATTACGTCGCGTGAACCTATGCTGATATCCCAGGCTTCTGGCGCATCGATATCGGCATCCTCAACACCACCGGTTTGTCCTGTGTTGTGCAGACCCCACAGTTCGCCGAAGCGCGCATCATCCGGAATACCCAGTGCCTTCACCTGATAATCCGGCTCAACATATTCTACCGCAGGGTGTTTTGCCAGTTTTGCAATGGCCTCTTTGCTGCTGAGCCCGTCCAGTTTGAAGTTGGCAAGGCGGCCCGCCAACACGTGCTTATAACGATCATCGACTTCATCGGCGTTGTTATCGGAAATACGTGCTTTAACCAGGTTACGAGCCTGGGCGCGCAGGGCACTGGACGCATCCTTTTTGAAGACTACCATGACGCTGTTGTCATTGGTTTTTTCTGTTGCTGTGATTTGTACTGCAGCTTGTGCTGCGCCGCTGAAAACTGGCAGTAATGCCAATGTTAAGGCAGAAAATTTTAGTTTCATCATTTGTCCTAGATTGTAAGTTGAGTTGTTGACCATGACGTCATGGTATGTGCTCGACTTAGTGGGCATGATGTGTAAACCGCCAGGCCAGAGGCTGGCAGTCGATAACTCGGTTTGGCAACTGAGCTCACGCTAAAACAGCCTGAATTGAGGGCGCAATTTTAAAGCGCGTTTTGTGGGTAAAAACCCGACTTTTTTGGTATTTGACTCGGATTTTGAAAGTGATTTCCATTCTTTTTTGTGAGTTTGATGGTCCGATGTTGGCCGTTCTGTGACTCATACTATTTTGTGAGTTTGCACTGTATCAATATCGGTAAATTAACTGTTTTCAATTTAAGTGATTGAATTTTATTTGTTTTATAGATTCCAAATTATTTCTCATTTCCCTGACTGACATGGCGCTCTACAGTGGTGGTGTGAGTCCATACAATGAAACGTGCAAACACTGCGCAGCCAGGAGCTGGGCAATGGACTCAGGCTGTAACGACTAAGCGAGTATGAATGCGGCTCTTTAGGTGCGGGTATCTAATAATGGATAACGGCAATCTGGAGGGAAGCGGTGAAGATAACCCGGGTTTATTTGTACTGTGTCTGCCCGAGCGCACAGGTCAGGAGCTGGCAACCTCCATAAAGACGGTGTGTTTTAACCATCAGGCAGACAGGCGTACAAGTTGAAGGACATGGTAAAAATGATAAATAACTCTAAGGAGAACCAGGTGAAATTTTCGAAATCACTGACCTGCTGTGCAATTGCACTGGCATTATCTGGTGTCAGCGTGGCACAGGCTGCCGACACAGAAGCAAAATCGGCTTCAACGTCTGAACTGGCACAGCTGATCCAGATAGACAACACAGGCAATACGCTGACGGTAACACAGCGCTCTAACAATGGCGCAGGCAATGTGCTCACCAGCTCGCAACAAGGTGAATCCAATGTCAGCGAACTGTCGATTGAAGGCGATAGCAATACGACCACCGTATTTCAGGCGGGCACGGGCAACCTGGCCAAAGTGACGGCTGCGGGCGATGGTAATACGCAGGAATACAGCCAGGATGGTGAGGCTAATGGAGCACTGACTGAATTAAATGGTAACGACAACAGCCTAAACATCACTCAGCGCGGTGCGGGTTACATTGGCATCAATAACGAAGTGACAAACACCATTAATGGTGATGGTAACCGTATCCATGTTGAGCAAAGCAGCGGTGGCCACTGGTTCTACAACACCGACATGCAGGGTAACAACAACCAGGTAACGGCAACTCAGCAAGGGACCTGGGGTGAAGTGAACATTGACCGTGTACAGGGCGACCAGAACAGTATCGAGGTCGATCAAAACGGCACTTACAATGAGCTAAACCTGGCGCTTTTGCAGGGCAATAATAATGACCTGAGCCTGTCTCAGGAAGGCAACTACAACAAATTCACCATTGATGTGCTCGCTGGTAACGATAATGAGCTGCAGGTAGAGCAAAGCGCGGGTAACGGTAACCAGATTGAGCTGGCTCAGTTGCAGGGCGAGAGCAACCGGGTGGATCTGGAACAGGAAGGCAATGATAACCGCATGACTTCCACACTGTTCAGCGGCGACAGTAACTATGTCACGCTGGCGCAGCTGGGTGACAACAATCAGACAACGTTCGACGTAGTTGGTAATGACAACGACTTCGATGCACAGCAGCGCGGTAATGACAATCAGGCTTATCTGGGTGCTGCAGGCAACGATAATGAATACAGCACCTTGCAATTGGGTGACAACAACCAGCTGCACATTGCGAAGTTTAACAGCAATGGCAGTGAAGTGGGTGTGATCCAAAATGGCGACAATAACGAGGTGGTGTTGCAGTCATCGCATCCTGATAACACGCTGACCAGCAACAATAATATGCTGAATGTGGCGCAAACCGGTGACAGCAATGGGGTGTCGGTCACTCTGGCGTCTGTGGTTGACAGCGGACTGAACCAGCTGGATTTGGTGCAAAATGGTGAACTCAATGCCATCGACCTGATGCTGGAAGGCAATAGTAACGATATCGCCATTGAGCAAACCGGCGGCGCAAACTTTGTGGCCGGTGTTGACTCGGGTGCATTCGTTGTCAGTGGCAGCGATAACAACATCCAAATCAATCAGGACGGCTTCGGTAACCTGGTTGAAGGGGGCGTAAATGGTAGCGGCCAGACCATCAACATTACTCAGGTCGGTGACTACAACGTCGCGACTGTGACTCAGCAGTAATGATCACGGCCACAAAACCGTCAGGTTTTGTGGCCAAATAAGCCCTTATGAAGTTATCGATTTTTGTTCTGATTATGCTGTGTTTTAGCTTGATACCGCACAGCCACGGAGCCGACGAAGAAGTTGAGCTGGGTGGGCTGGTTATCGACCAGAGCATTAGCCGCTTCGGCTACCAGTTTTATTTTGACTTTTCACAGCTGTGGCGCGATGTACCGGCGACCTCAGGAGTGAATATCACCATTAAAGAAACCGTCCTGCCACGTGCGGGTACCCGGTTACAGGTATTTATGAACAACCAGCTGGTGTATGCCACTGCCATGGGGCGTCGCGGTGGACCCCTTAAGGCACGCGTTGAGGCGGCATTATTTGCCATTATGGATGCCATGGCCAGCGCACAGCATCAGCAACACTCTCCAGATTTAGCAACAAGCGGGTGGTAACAATGAAAACAACAATAATATGCTGCTTTGGCGTGCTATGCAGTCTGTCGCTGCATGCCACGGAATTAGTCTACAAACCCATTAATCCGTCTTTTGGCGGCAACCCCCTCAATGCCAATATGCTTTTAAATAAGGCCCAGGCACAAAATAAACATCGTGCGCCGGTGATTGAAAAATCCTACGGCGACCGCTTTCAGGAATCCCTGGAGCGAACTTATCTGAATCGCATGGTGCGGGAAATTACGTCCACAGCGTTTGGCGATGAAGTCGAGGACAGCATTTTTGATAAAGACTCGACCTTTATGAGCGGCGATTACGAAATTCAGGTGATCACCAGCACACCCGATTCCATTACGGTGCAGATCACCAACACACTGACGGGCGATATGACGACGCTGGAAGTACCGAGGTTTGGTTAATGAAGTATTTGAGTTTTACCCTGATGATGCTACTGCTGAGTGCCTGTAGCAGTATCCCTGTTTTGCCACCTCCCATGGCGAAGGCCGAGCCGCTGGCCGCCACTGAGGTGTTTAGTGAGTTAAAAGCACTGCCCGCGCCACGAGGTCCAATTCCGGTTTCTGTCTATTCGTTTCGCGACCAAACCGGACAATATAAACCTCAGGAAAATGTCAGCTCGTTTTCAACGGCGGTGACCCAGGGGGCCAATTCCATTCTGATGCAGGCGCTGCATGAAACCGACTGGTTTATTCCCATTGAGCGAGAGGGGCTGCAAAACCTGTTGACCGAACGCAAGATCACCCGCGCTGCGATGCAGGACAAGGAGGCATCAAGCAGTCTGCCGCCGCTGACGCACGCTAAGCTGATCTTCGAAGGTGGCATCATCAGCTATGATGCCAACATTAAAACAGGCGGTATGGGAATGGAGTATTTCGGCATTGGTGCGTCTGAGTTGTATCGTGAAGACACCATCAGCATCTATCTGCGGGCAGTTGATGTGCGCACCGGACAGGTGTTGTTATCGGTCGCCACCAGTAAAAAAGTGCTGTCTAAAGAAATGCGGGCAGGGTTTTTCCGCTATGTCAGCTATAAACGTCTGGCCGAAGCGGAGGCCGGATACAGTGAAAATGAACCCATGCATATTTGTGTGACTCAGGCGATTGAAAAGGCCCTGACGTTACTGGTTCATCAGGGCCTCGAAAAAGGGGTGTGGGCGGCAAAATCCGCCCCACAGCAGGCTGGTTAATTGGCCAGCCCGCCAAAGGGGATATGCTGCTGGGCCCAGTTGGCTAGCTCAATCCGGTTGCGCGAGTTGGTCTTTTTAAAAGCGCTGTAGATGTGGGTTTTGACGGTATGGCTGCTGATATTAAGAGAATCAGCAATATCGTCGTTTTTCGCACCATCAGCCAGCAATCGGATCACGGACTTTTCGCGTTTAGTCAGTGAGGCCAGTGTAATATCACGCTGTTCGTCCGACAGGCCCGGCAGAGTCTGCGGCAGACGCTGCATCAGGGCACTGAATGCCAGTGAAATGGCACCTCTGCCAAACCAGAGTTCACCGCCGAGTACACGCTGAATGCCTTTGAACTGGCTTTCTGGCGAAGCGCCCTGATAGAGCACGCCTTTGACATTGGCGAGCAGGGCGGTTTGTTCGTCCAGGGTATCCGGGCAAGCATTAAATAACAAGACACTGTGATGTTGTGCCAACGCCCTGAGCTGTGCGCTGAGTAAGTCTCGGCATTCACGGTGACTCACATCGACCAGAAACAGCTGGTACTGCGCCCTTTGCTCAGTGGCGGGCAGGCGGGTATCGACCTTGATATTGTTACCGCAAGCCTCAAGCATTTTGACAAACATGAGGAAATCCTGACTCAGCGTATTGGTCTTTTGGTCTGTCAGGACAAACAGAGCACTACGCGTTTGGTTGTCTGAATACATCATTTTATCGACTGTCCTTTTGTTGTTCCGTTAACTCAAATATACATATTTTTTACAAGATGTTTAGTACTTATTTCCAATTTTTGGAACTGACCGGATCAGTATGACTTATTGGAACATTCCATTTTTACCGACGAGACGAAGAAAGTGTGCTGTAATGACCAGCTGGACTGTGTTTGGCCCTGCCAAGGGAAGAAAGTAAGTCGCTGCTCTGCTGAGCCTGTTAATTTTTACATTTATGTTTCATTCAAAGTGAAAACAGGGCTGTCAGTAAGCTACAGTGGGGAGTGTAGGCAAGATGAAGGATACTCGCAGAGCCTTAAATACAGAATCAGCGAGGTTAACGGCAGGCCTGACAGAGAAGATTATCAGGCCGTAAGGTTAAGCTGAGTGAGGGGTGGCCGTTGCCAGTAAAAAGGGCTGTGACTGGGTTTTGGCCTCATACATAGTTTTATCCGCACAATTTAATAGCTCAGTTGGCCCATCGCCATCAGGCGCGGTGAGTAACTGACCTCGCCGGTCACCACATTCCACTCCAATCAGTTCGCTCAGGGGCTGACCATTGGGCTGTGTGTCACACAGATCTAAGGTCTTAAGAAAGTGCGGATTACACTGAGTGATTTTAAAGCTTTCGTCGAGGACCACGATACTGGCAGGCAGGGTGTTGAGAATAAAGTGGGTTAACTCGTGCTCAGCCAGTTTTGAATCCAGCTGATGTTTTTCCTGCGTGACCTTGTCGAGCTTACGCGATACCCCCTGAAACTGATTTGGCGTGGGAATGGCAATGGCGCTGGGGATCAGGCGGAACATGTACACTGCGGTGGTAATAGAGATCAGCGCTGTAGCCATTTTGGCTAGGGCATGCATACCATAGGTGCCTTGCCAGACGGTGTAAATGCCTACCAGGTGAGTTAATCCGCACAGCAGAATAAAACTTGAAAATAGCACAAACAACCAGTGACCACCGACGTCTGGTCTTTTTTTGGCAAAAATCATAATGGCAATGGGGATAGAAAAATAGGCGGTGGCAATGAGTAAATCCGAGATAACATTGCCCCACTGCAAATGGGGTTGCCATAAATAACAGTGCCCGTGGGGCATATAGGCATCATGAAAAAATGACTCAAAACTGTTGGCTTTCATGGTGGTTGTCCTTACTCGGGGTGCTCGGCTGGCTGTGCGGGAAAGCTGGGGTTGGGCAAAGTTGCAATCACAGGTTTGGCAAACAGATAGCCCTGCATTAAATAAACGCCTAAATCACGCAGGCAGCGGTAATCCGTCAGGGTTTCAACGCCTTCAACGACCAAGTCTATGTCCAGTCGGCGTGCCATCAGACAAATACCGTCGACAATGGCCTGTTTGACCGGATCCTCTGCAATGCCGTTTATCAGTGAAATATCGAGCTTAATGATGTCGGGCTGGAAGCGATGCAGCACTTCTATGCCAGCGTAACCGGCGCCAAAATCGTCCAGTGCAACCTTAAAGCCGTTTTTGTTGTAGGTGTTGGCAATATCGATGAGCTTTTCATGGTCGGTGAGGTGCTCTTGCTCAGAGACCTCAAAGATAATTCTCTCTTTTGCCAGGTTGAATTTATCGGCGGCTTCGAGGGTTTTGCGCAAGCAGGTTTGCGGGTCGTAAATGGCGTTGGGTAAAAAGTTAATCGACAGCTTAGCGGTATCGCTGAGTCCGGCCATCATTTCAATGGCGGTGGTGCGACACAGCTGGTCGAAATAATACTTGCTGTCTTCTGTGACCTGAGCGAGTACCTGTCCGGCCGACTGACCCTGAGTGCCTCGGACCAAAGCTTCATAGGCATAGACTTGTCGGGTGCGCAGGTCCACGATTGGTTGCATGGCCATAGTGATGTCCATTTTGTAATCGGTGTGACAACGACAAGTTTTGCAGCCAGGCATAGAGACTCCCTGTTTAAAAGTTAGACGCCTTAACAAGTCTGGCATAGCCCAAAGGTTTTGCAATCGAACTGTGACAGGTTTACAAGGGAATAATACGTTGGAGAATCGAGTCGAAGTTTACTTTGCTTAGATGATATGCGGATAATAATAATAATAAAAAGAAAAAGCGCCCGTGGGCGCTTTTAGCAGAGATTAGCTCTGGCCTGTGAGTTTGAGAAACTTCTCAGCCAGCGTATCCAGGCTCTCGCGGTGTGCGGGGTCTGGTTTAATACAGTCAATCGGGCAGACACTGACGCAGGTTGGCTGGTCGTAGTGGCCGACGCACTCAGTGCATTTATCCGGATCTATCTCATAGATTTTTTCACCCATATAGATTGCCTGGTTGGGGCATTCCGGGTCGCACATATCGCAGTTAATACATTTACTGTTGATCAGTAACGCCATGGTTTACGCTCCGCTTTGGCCAGTTCAGGCTTTTTTAAACGGATTGCGGGTGTTTTCTTGTGCACCCAGATTACGCATCAAAATGGCATGGCTCAGGTCAATGTCTTCGGGCAGTGGGATTTTCACTATATGGCCCGAGCCCTTGGCATCGCTGATCTGCTCGCCTTTCTTGTTTTCCATGTGCTCAAGGTTGAAGCTGATATTGCCCTGTGGGGTCATCAGTTCCAGGCTGTGGCCGGTACAGAACTTGTTTTTAACGTCAATTTCCACCAGGCCATTGTCGTGGCGACCCAAAATTTCCCCAACAAACTGCTGTTGATCCGACACTGAATGACCGTAGTCATAATTTTGGTACTCCTGATGGGCATGACGCTTGAGGAAGCCCTCGGTGTAGCCCCGGTGTGCCAGGTTTTCCAGTGTCCGCATCAGTGACGGGTCGAACGGCTTACCGGCGACGGCATCATCAATAGCACGGCGATAGACCTGTGCGGTTCTGGCAACATAGTAAAAAGACTTAGTCCGGCCTTCAATTTTCAGGCTGTGCACGCCCATCTTGGTCAGCTGATCAACGTATTGCACGGCACGCAAGTCTTTGGAGTTCATAATATAAGTGCCATGCTCATCTTCAAAGGCCGGCATATACTCACCTGGGCGACCTTGCTCTTCAAGCATAAACACCTGATCGGTCGGCTGTCCGTCACCTAACGTCGGGATCACCTGTTGCGGGTCAATTTTGTGCACCACATCGCCTGTGGCGTTTTCTTCTCCCGGCTTAACGTCGTAGCTCCAGCGGCAGGCATTGGTGCAGGTGCCCTGGTTAGGGTCGCGCTTATTGATGTAGCCAGAGAGCAGACAGCGCCCAGAGTAGGCCATACACAGCGCACCATGCACAAATACTTCCAGCTCAGTATCCGGGCACAAAGTGCGGATCTCGGCAATTTCTTCCAGTGACAGCTCCCGTGACAGGATCACCCGCTCTATACCTTGCTTTGCCCAGAATTGCACGGCCGCATAGTTGACGGCGTTGGCCTGAACGGACAGGTGAATGGGCATATCGGGCCACTTTTCGCGTACCAGCATGATTAGGCCCGGGTCGGACATGATCAGCGCGTCCGGTTGCATGGCAATGACTGGCTCAATATCGCGCAGGTAAGTTTTGACCTTGCCGTTGTGCGGCGCGATGTTAGAGACCACATACAGCTTTTTATTTTGCTGGTGGGCTTCGTTAATGCCAATTTCGAGGTTGGCCAGATCGAATTCATTGTTGCGCACGCGCAGGCTGTAGCGCGGCTGGCCGGCGTACACGGCATCGGCACCGTACGCAAAAGCGTAACGCATATTCTTTAAACTACCGGCGGGTGAAAGGAGCTCAGGTACAAACATCTCAAAAACCTCATACATTGAACTGATTACGGGTCAGCTGTTGGGGTAAATCAATCGTCTGCGTGCCCTGCATTGCAGTGAACCGGACGATTGGGTTAAATCAAAAAGCGGCGCAGTATAGGGCAAGCCGCCGAGGTGTTTTTTGACTTGGATCAGGTTTTGCGGGGTCCCTGACAAATTGCCCAACCTGCGGCCACATAAGGCCTGGTTTCACACAAAATCATCGCGGGACAGAAATAGTAGGTTTTTACATCTAAAACGCGTATAATTCGCGCCCGTATAAATTCATTAATTTCATTTTGGAGCAAAAAAGATGGCTTTAGAGCGTACTTTTTCAATCGTTAAGCCTGATGCGGTCGCTAAAAACCACATCGGTGCAATCTACAACCGTTTCGAGTCTGCTGGTCTGAAGATCGTTGCAGCTAAAATGATCCACCTTTCTCAAGAGAAAGCGGAAGGTTTCTACGCAGAGCACAAAGAGCGTCCTTTCTTCGGTGCTTTGGTTGAGTTCATGACTTCTGGTCCAGTAATGGTTCAGGTTCTTGAAGGCGAAGATGCAATCCGTAAAAACCGTGAAATCATGGGTGCAACTAACCCAGCTGAAGCGCTAGCGGGTACGCTACGTGCTGACTACGCTGACAGCATCGACGAGAACGCGGTACACGGTTCAGACGCTCCAGAGTCTGCTGCACGTGAAATCGCTTACTTCTTCACTGAAGAAGAGCTGTGCGCACGTACTCGTTAATTCGAGCACGGTGACATCAAAGAAGGGCCTTAGCGCCCTTTTTTCGTCCCTGATGCACTTTGCTAAGCCTGAATGCGACAGACAGCAGGCTTAGCAAAGTATTCAGATTTGAAAGCGTTGATTAAATTTTGTACAATTCAGCGTTTTATTAAATTTGCACTGGCCGTCATCTGATCTGGGGTTGTTTCATGACTACGACTGAGAAAAAAATTAACTTACTTGATTTAAATCGCGAGGGGATGCGCGAGTTGTTTGCATCATACGGTGAGAAACCGTTTCGCGCCGATCAGGTCATGAAATGGATTTACCACTTCGGCATTGATAACTTCGATGATATGAGCAACATCAATAAAAAGCTGCGCGCTAAGTTGCAGGCGGAGTGTGAGATCCGTGCACCGGAAATCTCAGTACGCCAGCAGGCCAGCGATGGCACTATCAAGTACGCCCTGGTACTGGATGGCGGACAGGAAGTGGAAACCGTGTGGATCCCCGAAAAAGACCGCGCCACTTTGTGTGTGTCTTCTCAGGTGGGTTGTGCGCTGGAATGTACCTTCTGTTCAACGGCGCAACAGGGTTTTAACCGTAACCTGAAAGTCAGTGAGATCATCGGCCAGGTGTGGCGCGTAGCCAAAGACATTGGCTTGCATGATGGCGACAGCACCAAGCGTCCGATCACCAATGTGGTGATGATGGGGATGGGTGAGCCGCTGCTCAACATCAACAACGTGGTGCCTGCAATGGAACTGATGATGGACGACTGGGCATTCGGTCTGTCTAAGCGTCGAGTGACCCTGAGTACTTCAGGTGTAGTACCAGCATTGGATATTCTGAAAGAAAAAATTGACGTAGCACTGGCGATTTCCTTACATGCGCCAAACAATCCGCTGCGTGATGAGCTGGTGCCTATCAATAAAAAGTACCCGATTGAAGAGTTCCTGGCGGCCTGTCGTCGTTATATCGATGGCTCAAAGGCCAATAAAGACGTCACCATTGAATATGTGATGTTGCAGGGCGTGAACGACAGCACCGATCATGCTCATGAGCTGGTTCAGGTATTAAAGGGCACGCCGTCTAAAATCAACCTGATCCCGTTCAACCCGTTCCCGGGCAATGAGTATGGGCGTTCGAGCAACAGTCGTATCGACCGTTTCTCTAAAGTACTTCAGGCAGCCGGGTTAACCTGTATCGTGCGCCGTACCCGTGGTGATGATATTGATGCCGCCTGTGGTCAGCTGGTAGGAGACGTGGTCGACAGAACCAAGCGTCTGGCGAAGAAAAAGCAGCTTGAAGACAACGCGATAGCGGTTAAGGTTGGCTAAAAAAAGGGTGAAACTCGAACGCATTCGGGTAATATATGGGCATAGATCAACAGCGCTCTGGTGAGCTATGCCTGCGGCCTTGCGCCGACTGTCACCTGTCAGTGCGCGCTTTTAACTAAAGTGTTTAGTTTAGCTATGTTTTCATTGGTAAAAAGTTTCTCCTTTGAGGTATCAAAGCGCACTGTGGCTGCCCGATCCGGGTTGCTGATGATAATGGGCGTGATGCTTAGTGGTTGTGTGACCGAAACCCGCTATGCCAACAGCGATAAGCCCGTCGTGCAAAGCAAGGCAAGTCGCGAAGACGCTGCTAAAACCCGTATCTCGCTGGCCTTGCAATACCTGGCTAACGGCAACAACACCCAGGCCAAGTATAACCTAGAGCGCGCATTGACATTAGCGCCGAAACTCCCCGAAGCCCACTATTCTCTGGCTTATTACTACGAGCAGGTAGGCGAGAATGCCCGTGCTGAGCAGGCATATCAAAAAGCACTGGGACTGGCGCCGAAAGACCCAAACACGCTCAATAACTACGGCACCTTTTTATGTCGCATCGGCAAATATGATGAAGCGACGGAGCAGCTGTTTAAAGCCATTGAGATCCCCAGCTATATTCGTGTGGCACAGAGCTATGAAAATTTAGCCCTGTGTGCACTGCGCCAGGATAACTTCGAGCTGGCGCTGGATTATTTGAGCAGTGCTGAAAAGCATAACGGCCAGCGTCAGTCGACCCTACTGCTTATGGCTGGGTTGCACTATGCAAAGAGTGAGCTGCATCGCTCAGAGGAAATACTCAAGGTCTATGGCGATCGTGGTTTTGTGTCGGCGCGTGGCTTATTACTGTCTCATTTACTGGAGCTGCGCAAAGGCCATCTGCAACAAGCTGAAGAAACAGCCACTTTGCTGTTGCAAACTTATCCGGACTCGCCCCAGGCAGCCCTGGTGATCCAGCAGCGCCTGAAAGACAGCGAGTTTGAACGCCTGAAAGAGCAATATCGTCAGGCCCAGTTGACTAAAATCACTCATAAATCACCCACGCATTTGGTGGCTGAGCCTAAGATCAAAGTGCGCCGTAAGGTGGAACCCGCCATTGTTCGTGACCAGGCGTCTAAGCCGGAGCCTGTGACCCCAGTGCCTGTGACTCCAGAGCCCGCAGCCAAACCTGTACAAACTCGCTCTTTGCGGGCACAGCAATTCACCGGGCATTCACCCAGCGTGGATACAGTAGCGGCCCCGGTAACAGCACCCGATAAGGCGGCACAGACGATTAAGCCGGTTGCCCCGCACACCCAAGGCCAGGTTGTCTTTTATGAGCCCGATCCGACTGATATCGCATTTTCGGCGCCCACCTCGCGCGCCCGCGACGAGGGACCCCGAACAGACAGCTGGCTTGCGCAACTGCCTGAACAAAGCACCTCAGAGCCAGCTCAAAGCCGAGCCTCTGGCGGCTTGTTGAACCGCGATATTGTGTTACCCAGTGTCCCTCAGCACACCGTTCGCCTGGGGGAAAACCTGTTTAGCGTCTCAGTGAAGTATAACCTCAAGTTAGACAAGCTGATGGCATGGAATAATTTACGCGAGTCAGACCAGCTGTCGATTGGTCAGGTGGTGTATTTAAATAATCCTAAGATAGTGCACACCATAGGTGAAGGTCAGTCGCTGTTCGACATTGCAATGGAATATGATCTTCAGATTGACGACCTGATGCGGTGGAACAAATTGACCCCGGATATCGTCTTACAACCAGGACGGCATCTCTTAATCGTGGATCCAGATAACTATATTTTATGAACGAAGCAGAAATAGACACAGAAAACAGCAGCGACTTACTGTCGCTCGGACAAACACTGGCCAAGGCCAGACATGAGCAGGGCGTCAGCTTTGAGGAAATCTCCGCACGGCTAAAGCTCAGTGAAACTCAGATCAACAAACTGGAGCAGGACGATTACCATAAGCTCGGTCCTGAGACTTTTGTACGTGGCTATATAAAGAGCTACTGTGGTTTGCTCGGGCTGGATGCACAACAAACTCTGAAACTCTACCAGTCGCCGGTTGTACCAGAGCAAAAAGGTAAAATGAAAAGCTTTTCACGCCGCACGGAAAAAGAAGCGCACGATAATCGCCTGATGTGGGTTAGTTATGCGGTGTTAATTGTGGTGATAGGCAGTTCTGCGATTTGGTTCTGGCAAAATAGCAGTAGCCAAAGTGAGATCACCCCAGGTGACGCGCTGGATATTCCGCAGGCCAGCGTAACAACCGATAATGTGCAGCGCCCGGCACCCAGCACCTTAGATGCCGAGCATTCAGTAGCGGTGTCTGATACGTCAGGTGCAGATACATCCGGTCCAGACAATGCGCCACAAAGCGCGCCTGAGACCGCTGAACTAAGCGTGGAAGCGCTGCCGAGCACGGTAGTTCAGACGCCAGAAGCACAACCCGAGGCCTTGCCAGAACGTGCGCAAAACCCGACTACACAGCGCGGTAACACCAGTGATGTGCAGGTCACGCCGGCAGCAGAGGCTGTATCTGATGATACACAGTCCGAGTTCGCCCAGAGCACCATTGTGATGGTGTTCAAAGAAGACAGCTGGGTTGAGATCTTCGATGCCAGTCAGGAGCGGGTGGCGTTTGGCGTTAAAAAAGCGGGGTACACCATGACCGTCAGTGGACAGGCCCCGTTTTCCGTCGTACTGGGCAAACACCAGGCCGTGAGCATCACACTGGATGGCGCAGCCGTGGACATTTCCAGCCTGCCGCGCAATCGTTTAGCCAAATTTAATTTACCGTTAGCAGAGTAATCGTCATGTTTTCAGAATCACCGATCAAACGTAGAAAATCCACGCGCATCAATGTGGGGAATGTGCCCATCGGGGACGGAGCACCGATCGCCGTGCAGTCGATGACCAACACCAATACCCTGGACGTAGATGCGACCGTCGCGCAGATCCGGGCGATTGCCGATGCGGGTGCTGACATAGTGCGGGTCTCTGTGCCAACCATGGAAGCCGCAGAAGCGTTTAAGAGCATCAAAGAGCAGTCCGAGATACCACTGGTCGCCGACATCCATTTTGATTATCGTATCGCCCTGAAAGTAGCGGAATATGGTGTGGATTGCTTGCGCATCAACCCAGGCAACATCGGCAATGAAGAGCGTATTCGTGCGGTCGTCGATGCAGCACGTGATAAGAACATTCCAATCCGCATCGGGGTTAATGGTGGCTCGTTGGAGCGTGATCTGCAGGAAAAATATGGCGAACCGACGCCAGAAGCCTTGCTTGAGTCAGCGATGCGTCATGTTGAGATCTTACAGCGACTCGACTTCGACCAGTTTAAAGTGTCAGTCAAAGCGTCGGACGTTTTCCTAGCCGTTGGTGCCTATCGCCTGCTGGCCAAAGAGATCGATCAGCCACTGCATTTAGGGATCACCGAAGCCGGTGGAATGCGTGCCGGTTCGGTAAAATCGGCTGTGGGCCTGGGCATGCTGTTGGCCGAGGGGATTGGTGATACGCTGCGTGTATCTTTAGCGGCTGATCCGGTTCAGGAAGTCAAAGTGGGCTTTGATATTTTAAAGTCGCTGCGCATTCGCTCGCGCGGTATTAACTTTATCGCCTGCCCAAGCTGTTCTCGCCAGGAGTTTGACGTGGTCAATACCATGAACCAGCTGGAAGAGCGCCTTGAAGACATCACAGCGCCGATTTCCGTGTCTGTCATTGGCTGTGTGGTCAATGGCCCAGGTGAAGCCTTGGTGAGCGATTTGGGTCTGGCCGGTGCAAACCGTCGCTCGGGCTTATACATCAATGGCGAGCGCCAGAAACTGCGTATTGATAACGACCATATTGTCGAGCAGCTCGAAGAGCAGGTACGCAGCTATGTTGAAAAACAACAAAACGAACCCAAAATCGACGTCAAGATAGTCGAGTAAGTAACGCAGGCCCGGCAAACTAAGCGTTTACGTTTTAGCCGAGCTGGGTATAATAGCGGGTTTATCAGGAATGGCTAAGCCATCGGGCATAGCCACCCATTTCGTGTAAAAAATTAGATTACTAGGAATTTCAGTGGCAAAACAAATTCAGGCAATTCGAGGTATGAACGATTGTCTGCCGGGTGATACGCAAATCTGGCAGAAGGTAGAATCTATCTTACGTGACACAGTGGCATCTTTTGGATATCAGGAGATCCGCTTTCCTATCGTGGAGTCCACCGAGCTGTTTAAGCGCTCGATTGGTGAAGTCACCGACGTCGTTGAAAAAGAAATGTATACCTTCGAAGATCGCAATGGCGATCTCCTGACCTTGCGTCCTGAAGGGACCGCCGTGTGTGCACGAGCCGGTAACCAGCATGGCTTACTGTACAATCAGGAACAACGTTTGTGGTACATGGGTCCGATGTTCCGTCATGAGCGTCCGCAAAAGGGCCGTTATCGCCAGTTCCACCAGTTTGGTGTGGAAACCTTTGGCGTAGCCAGTGCCGACATGGATGCCGAAGTGATCCTGATGACGGCGCGCCTGTGGCAGCAGTTTGGGATCAGCGAATTTGTGCGTCTGGAACTTAACTCTCTGGGCTCAAACGAAGCGCGCGCTACTTATCGTGATGCCTTGATTGCCTTTTTGGAGCAACACGAAGCGCACCTGGACGAAGATTCAAAGCGTCGTATGTACAGCAACCCGCTGCGCGTATTGGACAGCAAAAACCCCGACGTACAAGCTATTTTGGTGGATGCACCAAAACTGTCTGAGTACTTGGACGACGAGTCGCGTCAACATTTTGCAAATTTATGTGAACGTTTAGAGGCAGCGGGCGTCGAATACCAGGTTAATGAAAAACTGGTACGCGGCCTGGATTATTATAACCGCACTGTATTCGAATGGGTGACAGATAGTTTAGGCGCGCAGGGCACTGTGTGTGCCGGTGGCCGTTATGATGGCATGGTCGAGCAGCTCGGCGGTAAGGCAACGCCGGCTGTGGGCTTTGCTATGGGCATGGAGCGTCTGGTACTGATGCTCAAAGAAATGGAGCGCTTGGGAGCTTTACGCCGCAGTGCGGATGTATTTGTTGCTGCTATGGGTGAGCAGGCTGGCATTCAGGCGCCGGTGATTGCGCAACAACTACGCAGTGAAATCCCTGGCTTGCGCGTACTGGTCAATGCCGGTGGTGGCAACTTCAAAAAACAACTGAAACGTGCGGATAAGAGCGATGCTGTGGTTGCCCTGATTTTTGGCGAAGATGAATTGGCCGAAGGTAAGGTGACTGTTAAGTATCTCCGCGAACATAAAGAACAAGTTACCCTGACACTGGCAGAGGCAAAAAGCTTGCTGTCGGCGTTAGTGGATTAAGCGCTGCGGCGCAGTAAAGTCAGGCCAGATATCTGAAAAGACTGGCTTTACGCTATTAATTAAGAGGTCAGAATGGAAATTTATTCAACAGAAGAACAACAAGCCGAAGCAATAAAACGATTTTTCCGCGAAAATGGAACATCCTTGATCATCGGCGCGGTGCTGGGCCTGGGTGGCCTGTATGGTTGGAAAGCGTATAACCAGAATCAAATCGATACCGCAGAGGCAAGTTCTGAAGCCTATAACCAGCTGGTTGATAGTGGTGACGTTCTGACCAAAAGCGATGACTTTTTAGCAAACAATGGCGAGTCTAGCTACGCCGTTCTGGCTGCCTTTGTTGCGGCAAAAGAAGCGGTTGAGCAAGGCAAGCTGGATGTGGCTCAAGAAAAGCTCACCTTTGCGGCCGATTCAGTCAAAACGCCTGAGCTAAAAGCGACGGCCTATCTGCGTCTGGCTCGTGTACAGGCAGCGCGCGAAGATTACTCGGCAGCACTGGCCACTTTGGGCAACCCAATGCCAGAAAGCTTCGTTGCTCAGGTTGCTGAAGTCAAAGGTGATATTCTGCTGGCGCAAGGCAAAAAAGGCGCTGCGCGTGATGCATACCAAAAGGCAGTGACCGCCGGTGGCAGCGACAATAACCCACTGCTACAGATTAAACTGGACGACCTGGCCGGCACAACAGCACTGTAAGGAGTAGCCATGAAGAAGTTGACTATGGCCTCTTTGGCGCTATGTATGGCGTCATTGCTGGGGTGCTCTTCAAGTGATGATGAAGAAGAGCTGGTACTACCTGAAATTGTAAACCAGTTTGAAACAGACGTGGTCTGGCAGGAATCTATCGGTGATGGTGTTGAGCACTACTTCTCTCGTCTGACGCCCACCTTTTACCAGAGTACGGTCTATGTGGCTGAGCGCAATGGCTTGGTTGCTGCGCTGGATGTCAGCAGTGGTGACACGTTGTGGGAAGTCGACACACGCGAGAACCCGGCGTTCTGGCCTTGGGAAGACGATGACACAGCAAAGCTGTCGGGCGGCATTTTGCAGGCCTATGGCAAGCTGTATATCGGCTCTGAGCACGGTGAAGTGATTGCACTGGACCGTGACACCGGGGAGATCGTTTGGCGTAAGTCTGTGCCTGGCGAAGCGCTTTCAACACCGGCTGCCGGAGATGGCTTAGTGTATATCAACCTGGGCTCTGGCAAATTGCTAGCATTGCACCCGGATACCGGTGAAGAACGCTGGCAGTTTGAGCAGGAAGTACCGGCACTGACATTACGTGGCCTGAGTTCACCTACGTCAGCAAATGGTGGCGTACTGGTTGGTGAAGAAAGCGGCAAGTTGTCTGTTTTGATAGCCGAGAATGGCTTTATGGCCTGGAGCGCAGATATTGCCCTGGCGAAAGGCGCTTCTGAATTTGAGCGCCTGGTTGATGTGGATACCAAACCAGTTGTTGTCGGCAGTACCGTGTATACCATTGCCTATAATGGTAAACTGGCTGCTCTGGACGTGCGCAATGGTAATGTACTGTGGGACCGAGAATATAGCAGTTACCGCGACCTCAGTGTCGAGCTGAATACCATTTATTTGGTAGACAGCGAAGGCGTGCTCTATGCTCTAGATAGAGAGTCTGGCATTGAACGCTGGAGCCAGTCTGCGTTGCGTGGTTGGTATCTGACCACACCTGCGGTGGCTGGCAACTATCTGGTTGTGGGCGATCAGGAAGGTAACCTGCACTGGCTGGATAAGCAAACCGGACAGCTGGTTTCGCGTGAAGAGTTTGATAGCTCAGGCTTTTTCGTTGAGCCTATCGTGGTTGACGAGACGCTGATCCTGTACACCCGAGATGGTGAAGTCAGTGCGGTAAAAATTCCGTAACCGCCATACGCTGAATGAATTGAAGTAAGGCTTCGCGGTGCGAAGCCTTTTGTTGTTTTTAAAAGAGGTAGTCTATGCTTCCTGTGATCGCTCTCGTCGGGCGACCCAATGTGGGTAAATCCACTTTATTTAACCGTCTGACCCGCACGCGTGATGCGTTGGTGGCGGACTTTCCGGGCCTTACACGTGACCGTAAATATGGCCAGGCGAATTACGATGGCTATGAGTTTATCGTGGTCGATACCGGCGGTATTGATGGCAGTGAAGAAGGCATCGAAACGGAAATGGCCGAGCAATCATTGCTGGCCATCGAAGAAGCCGACGTCGTTTTATTTTTGGTTGATGCCCGCGCAGGCATGACGGCGGCCGATCAGGCTATTGCCCAGCATTTGCGTAAGCAACAAAAGAAGAGCTTTGTCGTTGCCAACAAAACCGATGGCATTGACGCGGACTCTAACTGTGCCGAGTTTTATCAGTTAGCATTGGGCGAGGTCTATCACATCGCAGCGGCCCACGGTCGCGGTGTCACCCAGCTACTTGAAGCCACACTGGGCCCGGTGATCGCTGAGCTGGCAGGGGAAGAAGACGACATTGAGCAGGACGATGAACTGCTGACCGAGCTTTACCTGGAAGGGGAAGAAGCCCCGGAAGACGGTAAAACCGGGTTTGAAGACAAGCCCATTAAGCTGGCCATCATAGGTCGCCCTAACGTTGGTAAGTCAACACTGACTAACCGTATTTTGGGTGAAGAGCGGGTGATTGTGTACGATATGCCGGGCACAACGCGTGACTCTATCTATATTCCGATGACCCGCAATGAGCGTGACTACGTGTTGATCGATACCGCAGGTGTGCGTAAGCGTAAGAAAGTCAGCGATGTGGTCGAAAAATTCTCCGTTATTAAAACCCTTCAGGCGATTGAAGATGCCAACGTGATCCTGCTGGTGATCGATGCCCGTGACGGTATCTCAGATCAGGATCTCAGCCTGCTGGGCTTTGCCCTGAATGCGGGCCGCTCTTTAGTGATCGCCGTGAATAAGTGGGATGGTCTGGATGACTACGTCAAAGAGCGCATCAAGTCTGAACTGGATCGTCGCCTGGGCTTTATCGACTTTGCGCGCCTGCACTTTATTTCGGCATTGCATGGCACGGGCGTGGGCCACTTGTTTGAGTCGGTTGAAGAAGCCTATGAGTCGGCAACCAAGCGGGTAAGCACCGCTATGCTCAGACGGATCATGGACATGGCGCAGGCCGATCACCAGCCACCGTTGGTACGTGGTCGCCGGGTTAAACTCAAATATGCGCATGCCGGCGGATACAATCCACCGCGTATCGTGATCCATGGTAACCAGGTGCATGACTTGCCTGACAGCTACAAGCGCTACCTGATGAACTATTATCGCAAAGCGCTTAACATCATGGGGACGCCGATTAAGATCGAATTCCGTGAAGGGGATAACCCATACGCCGGTCGTACCAATAAAATGACCCTGTCGCAGAAGCGAAAGTTACGGGCATTTACCAAAGAGCAAAAAAACAAGTCATAACGACTAGATAAAGGGCGCCAGTGGCGCTCTTTTTATTGCTCAGCTAATTTTCATCCTAAGCCTAAATCGGTTTACGCTGAACGAAAAATATGCTTTATTTATATTTATTTAGCCTGAAAATTAGCCATGCAGTTTCTGAAAACCGTGATCTATGTCGACAGTGTCGAAGAGGTACTGGACTTTTATTATCAGGCCTTCGGGCTCAGTGCCTGTGGTCTTAGCGAGGACGGAGACTATGGGGAGCTGGATACCGGGCAGGTGTTACTCGCTTTTGCCACGCACCCGGTGGCGCAGGCGCAGTTTAAGCAAAGCTATATCCGCAGTCAGCCTAAGCAGCCGGCGCTGGGGTTTGAACTGACATTAGGGTGTGAAAATGTGGCAAAGAGTTACGACAAAGCGGTGGCAGCCGGTGCCGAGCCTTTATCGCCTCCTGCACAAAAAGGCGAGCACACACAGGCATATGTGCGCTCAATAGAAGGCACCTTAGTGGCGCTGATAAGCGTGGAATAAACTTATACCAATTTCACTTAATACCTGTTCAATTTGACGGAGCAAATATGACGCTAACTGTGTTAAAAATTTCTCATTTAGAACAACTAAATAGCGAAATTTTTGCCTGGTTATCGACCCTATTTTCTCGCCTCAAAATAGAACACTTAATTAAGCAAATTGGTATTATTCTGACAGGGCACGAGCCAGACCGACTGGTTCAATCTCGGTACAGACGTTTTCATCATTCCAGTTCAGGCCCAGTAATGCGTTGTCGTCGCGCAAGTCTTCAATCCACTCGTCGAGCAGCTCATTCAAAGAGATGGCGATCGGCTTGAAATCTGCCCACTCGTCGCGGCACTGTGCCTTCGCGTTGTCTTCGTTATCCCAAAGTAGCAATACGTCTGACTCTTCAAACTGATTTGAGTCAACCACAACCAGGCCGCCATCGTCTGAGCCCAGCGCCCAAACCTGCTCCTGCTCTTTTGCGGTTACGACAAAATTGACTACTTCCGATTCTAATTCGATGTCACTCATGGTGTATTTCCATAGTTGTCAGAGCTGATACCAACTTCACTTAATACCTGTTCAATTTGAAGGAGTAAATACGACGCTAACAGCGTTAAAAATTTCTCATTTAGAGCGACTAAACATCAAAATTTTTGCCTTGTTATCGACCCATTTTCTCGCCTCAAAATAGAACACTTAATTAAGCAAATTGGTATTATGCTCTGGGATCTGTAAGACGTGCCTCGTCAAGAGGCTGCCATTGGTCATAAAACTGCTCCAGCGCGGTGTACGGTGTTAGGTCGAACAGGCTTCTGAAGCGGATCCAATCCAGCAGGCAGTATAAACTGATCTGAGTATACTCGCAGTTTAAAAATACATTTTCATGACAGCTTTGATCTAATACACCCAGGGTTTCGGCTATCCGCCCTCGTTGCAGATTAAAAAACAGCTTATCGTCATCCGTATTAAACTGTGAACGCTGGCACAGTAATAACTCAACCAGTGAATCGTTGCAGGCATTGATGATAGTGAGGAGGTTTTCCTGTGCCCAGTTGAGGTGAGGTAAAGAGAATTTTTGTTGCAAATAGCGGGCAATGACATTGGAGTCCAGTATTGCCTGATCGTCGGCCAGCAGAAACGGCAGTTTTTGTGCCGGGTTATGCTGGTTCAGAATCGCTCTGCCTTGTTCACTGAAGATATCCAGTTTGCGATAGTCCAGGGTAATGTCATGGCGAAGGCAGTAAATGCGGATGCGCCTGACGTACGGAGAAGTGTCCGAGCCGTATAAGATCATCACTCAATCCTTAGTTGTGGTTAGATGCGTAATGACTATAGCACTACTTTAAGACGGGTAAAAACAGGGCAGGACAGACTTCAGAAATATCGAACAGCGCTACCAGCAGCAAGCTGCCAGTAGCAAATGGGCGTGAGTTGCTTAATCGACCCGGCTGGTCACTTCAAGCAGGTGATAACCAAACTGGGTTTGCACCGGCCCCTGTACTTCATTAAGCGGCGCCGAAAAAACCACCTTATCGAATTCAGGCACCATCATTCCGGGGCCAAATTCGCCCAGATCGCCACCGTCCTGACCCGACGGGCAGCTGGAATATTGTTTGGCGATGTCGGCAAAGTCTTCACCGGCTGCAATACGTTGCTTAAGTTCAAGGCATTGGGCTTCGTTATCGACTAATATGTGTCTTGCGCTGGCTAGTGTCATTATCTCTCCATGGGTGGTTAATTAATGCTCATACATTATTCTAATATACTTAGATTTAAAGCGCATTATTTAAGATCAAGTTCTTTTTCGATGGCGGCAATCATAGGTTCCGACATCGGCTTAGTGCGGCTGTTGAACTGTTGGATTGTTTTACGGTCGGCCGAGATCAGGTACTTATAGAAGTTCCACATTGGGGCCCCACTTTGTTCGCCCAGGTGCTGAAACACCGGGTTGGCATCGCTGCCACGCACTGCGCCGGTTGCCATCATGGTAAAGGTCACGCCATAGTTAATAAAACAGACCTCGGCGGTGTCTTTCTCGTCATTCTCTTCCTGAAAGAAATCGTCTGACGGAAATCCGAGTACAACTAGCCCTTTGTCGGCATATGCTTTATGGAGTTTTTCCAGGCCGTCAAACTGACCGGTAAAACCACAGTTACTGGCTGTGTTGACTACCAGTAAGGGCTTACCCTTGAAGGCGCACAGATCCACAGTCTCTTTGGATCTCAGTTTTCTGAACTCATAGCCTGTGAAGTCATCACACGCTGTACTTTTAGCGAAGTCCGGCGTCTCGCTGGCGTGCACGCCGCTACCGGCAAGCAATGCCATGGACATCAAAAGTGGTTTAATCATAAGGGGCTCCCTGATACGAATTTTAAATGCAATGCCTGACTATACGAGAAACGCACTGTCTCAGTTCACAGTGTAACCGCTGCACAGGCCGATTCAACTAAGCGAAGTATGCAAGTGGCGATTATTGACTAAACTGAATGCTATCTGTCAGCTAAACAACTATGGTAAGTCGCCTTACCACAATAGGGTTTCGTTATGGAAAACAACAAGGTACTGATAATAGATAGCAGCAGTGTGCTGGCCATGCGACTGAAAGTCTTGTTTGAGCTGCTCGGTTGTGAGGTGGTACATTTACATTTTCAGATGTTGCATAAGGTTAGAGACTTCTCTAGTTACCATGTGGTTGCCATTGCCCATGGCCTGCCCGACAGCGCCTTTGATGCTTTGTCTGCGCTTAAAGATCACGACCGCCTGATTTTACTTGCCCCGAAACCCGAAAATTCAGAGCACGTTGATGCGTTCAGCCGCCTGAATAGAATGTTGTGCAATGCCATTGTGATCTACCCCTTCTTTGGCAATAAAGAAATTACCGGATTACTGGATCGGGTGCTCGAAACCGACGATCATGGCCGCCTGAAGCTGCCAAAAATTCTCCTGGTCGATCACCGCGAAGAGCGACTTGACCGATTAACGGCCAGTTTACGGGGCGCGCAACTCACCGTGGTGACCGCTCGGTGCCTTTCAGAGGCAATACAGCAAGCGAGTAGCCACGAAGTTGATTTGCTGATCTGCGATTTTAATCTGGAGCAGGGCAGTGGGCTGGATGTGTTTAAAAAAGTCCGTCAGATCCATAGTGACGCGCGCTGTCTACTAATGACATCTCGCCAAGATCAGGTCGATATGATGGAAGCGATCCGTCAGGGCGTAGAAGATGTGCTGACTAAGCCCATAGACGAAGGAGCGCTGCTGCAATCATTACATAAGTTGTGGCAAAGTGAGCTACTGCGCCGCAATAACCAGGAACTGGTTGAAAGATTGCAGGAGACGGTGGATGCACTGATTGAAAGAGACAGCTTGCTGCGCGTGATTTACAAGCATACTCCGGATCCCATCATGTTATTTAATCTGGATGGCTATGTGATTGAAGCCAATGATGGCTGTACAACCTTGCTGCGCCTGCCCAGTGATCAATTACAGCAGCATTCGATATTTGATTTGTTTGAGCCCTCATCGGTCGCGGCACTCAAAGAAGCGATTAATAATGGTGGGATCCTGCGCCACTTTAACTGTGAACTGGTGCTGCCGCAGGAAGATGGGCCCAGCATTCCCCTGATGGGCACTTTTATTGAAATCGATCATCATGGAGAAATTGCGCTGGCTGCTATTTTTAAGAATGTGGCGCAGCTGAAGCGCAAACAACAGCTGCTGGAAGAAGCCAAAGAGGTATTGGAAGTCGAAGTACAGGCGCGTACGGCACAGCTTCAGTCAGCCAAAGAAGCCGCTGAGGCTGCCAACATCAGTAAATCCGAATTCCTGGCCAATATGTCCCATGAACTCAGAACCCCGATGCACTCCATACTTAGCTTTGCCCGTTTTGGTTTAGACAAGCTGGCATGCGGCGAGATCCCGGTGAACAAGCTGGAGAAGTACCTGTCACGCATTGAAACCAGCGGCGAGCGATTGCTGTTGCTGCTTAACAATCTGCTCGACTTATCTAAGCTGGATGCCGGTCGCTTTCCGTTTAATCCTTCGTCGCATAACTTGCTGACCCTAATTCATACCGCCAAAGAAGATGTGTCGGGTCTGGCGATGGCGCGCCATATCCACATTGAACTGGAAGCGCAGGACGACACCATTATGTTGTTTTGCGATGCCGAACAGCTCACTCAGGTGATCAGGAACTTACTGGGCAATGCCCTGAAATTCAGTCCCGAACACAGTGAAGTGACCATAACAGTGACACCCAAAGCCGGGTATGTGCATATCCTGGTGTGCGACAAAGGGGTTGGCATACCAGAGGATGAACTGGAGCACATATTTGATAAGTTTGCCCAGAGCAGCAAAACCAACAGTGGTGCCGGTGGCACCGGACTGGGCCTGGCTATATGCAAGGAATTTGTGCTGCTGCACAAAGGCTGTATTTATGCTGATAATAACTCTGATCAGGGCGCCTGCATTCATATTGAACTCCCAATTCAGGCCGAGCACTAGCGCCATTGGAGATCACTGTCTATAACTAGAAGAAGGTGTCATTGCTGGCCTCTCAGAGATAGTGCAGGCAGGCAGATGACGACGCTTTGGCAACGGAAAAGGAACTGTGTTATGGCATTGCAGCGAATCCTGGCGGTGGATGATGAACCTTTCAACCTCGAAATCATTGAAGAGATCCTCGAAGACCTGGACTTTGACCTGTTGACGGTGACCAGTGGGCAACAATGTCTGGATGTTATTGAGGAGTTTGCACCTCAGGTTGTGTTGCTGGATGTCAGCATGCCAAAAATGAATGGCTATGAGGTGTGTAAAAAAATCAAGTCAAACCTGGCAACTCAGGACATCATAGTGATGTTTGTGTCGGCGCGGGGCTCGGTTGAAGAGCGCATGGAAGGTTATGCGGTGGGCGCCGAGGATTATATCGTTAAGCCCTTCGGTCATAATGAACTGAAATCGAAACTACTCAATTTAGGGCAAATGTTGCTGGAGCGCGATATCCTGGAGCAGCAGGTAGAAGATGCAACCTCCACGGCGTTTAATGCCATGGCGACCAGCAGTGAAATGGGCTTTATCGTTAATTACATCGAGCAAATAGGTGTGATTGATGACATTCAGGCGCTGGCCAAGGCCTTGATCCAGTGCCTCAGTAACTTAGGGTTAAGCTGCAATATTGAGTTTCGGGTGGACGAGCAACGCCACCACTTTGCCACCGCTGGATTATGCTCTCCCATTGTACTGGAACTGTTTGAAATTCTACGCGCCAAAGGCCGCTTGCATGAGTTTACCAGTCGCATTTTGGTCAATTACAACCTGGTGAGTGTGCTGATTTTGAATATGCCCTCAGAAGATGCCGACAAGCATGGCCGGCTCAGAGATCATATCTGCTTTATTGCCAGCGTGACCGAGCAACAATTATTGGCTATTTTGACGCGCAAACAACTTGTCTGTCAGCAAGCAGAACTGAATGAAGCTATTACCATGATCCACAGTAAGTTTACCGGATTACTCTCCTTGCTTAATAATAACCGCAGCCAGAATGAGTCGATTTTTCGTAATCTTCAGGAGGTGTTTGAGCAGCGGATCCCCACGATGGGGTTGGATGAAGATCAGGAAGTATTTATTTATCAGCACATAGATGAAGCGATCCAAAGTTCCATTGCCCGGGAAGAGGCCATCATGCAGGTTCGTGAGGCCTTTAGTGAAATTGAAAGTGACCTGTCGCTGCTGAGCAGCGCGGAAAAGCCATCCTGATATAATGCTATGTTAGCACCATCAAGGTGCTGGCAAGGGGAATGCCTGAGCGCGTTCAGGCATCCCGTGGCAGGCCTTTTTCTATGATTCGGATCAGCCGGGCCTGTTTGCGTTGCTGCTGAGCCTGTTTGCTACGCTGTTGCGTCAGTGCCCAATTAATGTGCTCCCTGACCAGCTCAGATGCAGATGCAAGGCGGGCCTCCAGCGCTTCGATGATCTGCGCATCGGGCTGCGCATTGCCCAAGCCAACGGCCAGATTACGCAGCCAGCGCTCGTGGCCAATGCGCCTAATGGGGCTGCCTTCGGTATGTTTTAAAAAGGTTTCTTCGTCCCACTGAAATAAGCTCAGCAGCTCTTGATCTTTGAGCTGCTTGCGGGGGTGGAAATCCTGCTCGTCGGTAAGCTGACCATAGCGATTCCAGGGGCACACCAGCTGGCAATCGTCGCAACCATAGACTCGATTGCCAAGCAACGGGCGATACTGTTCGGGGATCGGCCCCTGTAATTCGATGGTCAGATAAGAAATGCATTTTCGGGCATCAACCACATAGGGTTCCACAATCGCCCCCGTCGGACACAAAGTCATACAGGCGTTACACTTGCCACAGCCTTCTTCCTGGGGGGGGTTATCCACCGGCAGGGGCAGATCGACAAACAGCTCACCCAGAAAAAACCAGGAGCCGGCTTGTTTGTGGATCAGCAGACTGTTTTTACCGCGCCAGCCTAACCCGGCTTTTTCGGCGAGCTGGCGCTCCAGCACGGGTGCCGAGTCAACGAAGGGGCGAAAACCAAACTGGCCAACTTCCTGCTCGATGCGCTGACCGAGCTTCTTTAAACGGTTGCGGATCACTTTGTGATAGTCGCGCCCCAGTGCATAGCGGCTGATATAGGCGGTTTGCTTGCTTTTGAGCGCCCGGGCGAAACTGGCATCGGGTGGCAGATAGTTCATTTTGACTGAGATCACCCGTTGTGTACCGGGCACCAGCTCTGCTGGACGGGCACGCTTCATACCATGTGCCGCCATGTATTCCATCTCGCCGTGATAGCCATTATCGAGCCAGCGCTGCAATTGCGCTTCGTGTTCGCTCAGGTCTATGTCGGTAATGCCAACCTCGGCAAAGCCAAGTTCTTTGCCCCAAAGCTTAATTTTTTGCGCAAGTTCAGTATAGTTAATATCAACAGAAGAATGAGTAGTGGTTGTCACGGCATGTCTATATCACAAGCAAAATACCTGACTAATTTACCACAAGTTGCCTATACGGCCCAAGCGGTACAAGCGAATGAAGCCGAGGCCGCGCGCCTCGCCGGGTCGACCTTAAGTACGCTGATGCAGCGCGCTGGCGCAGCTTTGTTTGATTATGTCAGTCGTTTGTCGCTCAGCGGCCCTATTTTGATCCTGACCGGAAAGGGGAATAACGGCGGCGATGGTTATGTGCTGGCGCGCTTGTGCCATCAGGCAGGCATGGTCGTCGAAGTGCTCGCTTTGTTCGACCCGAGTCAGTTGCAAGGGGATGCCCAGCAGGCTTATCAGGCCTATCGCGACGGTGGGAGAGTCATGTCAGACGCTGTGCAGATGCAAAGCACACCGGCTTTAATTGTCGATGCGGTATTTGGCAGCGGCTTTCGTGGTCAGTTGCCAGATAAGGTTGCTGAGGTGTTTCGCCAGCTTGCATCGTGTTCGGCACACCGGCTTGCCGTGGATATCCCCAGTGGTGTGAATGGCTCGACCAGTGAAGTGGTGCGGGATGCCTTTGTTGCTGATGTCACTATGACCTTTATTGCGTTAAAGCAGGGACTACTCAGCGGCTCTGCCAAACAGCATGCCGGGGCCGTATATCTGGCCGAACTGGGCGTTGGGCAGGAGTTTGCGCAGCTGGTATCTGCTTCCTGTCACTATTTTTCAGGAAAGTCTTTACTGGCAAAGCGCCCCGTGCGTGCTGCGGATGCCTATAAAAACCGCTGTGGCCATGTGCTGTTAATTGGCGGCGGGCCGGGGATGGCTGGGGCAATACGCCTGGCTGGCGAAGCCTGTTTACGGGCCGGCGCAGGGCTGGTCAGTGTGGCAACGCACCCGGATAATCAGGCTATGGTATTGCAGGGGCGCTATGAGCTGATGGTGCACGGTGTTGCCAACGCCGATGCGCTGCAACCGCTGCTGGATAAGGCCGACACCCTGGTGATTGGTCCGGGGTTGGGCCAGTCAGAATGGGCGCATGCATTATTCGACGCAGTGCGTGCGTGCGAGCATCAAGTTGTTGTCGACGCTGATGGACTAAATTTACTGGCAGGACAACCCGGGCAGTGGCAAAATGCCGTTTTGACCCCGCATTGGGGAGAAGCAAAGCGCCTGTGCGTGGGTATTGACTCAAACCCTGAAACCAGCAACCGCTTCGGTATGAGCAATGCGCTTGCGCAATACTATCAGGCATGTGTGGTGCTCAAAGGGCCCGGTACTTTGATTCAGCAAGCGCAGCGCTTAAATATCAATCGCTCGGGGTGTGCAGCCATGGCCAGCGCTGGGATGGGCGATGTATTATCTGGTATAATTGCCGCTTTGCTTGCGCAGGGCTTGAGTAAATTTGATGCGGCTATGTTAGCGGTGTATATTCATGGTCTTGCGGCCGAAAAAGCGGCACATGACGGCGCACATGGGTTGCTGGCAAGTGATTTATTTGTCCATATTAGAGGTACTATCGGATGAGTGTCGATACGACATTAGAAATTGATCTGGCTGACGAAGCCGCAACGATTGCCCTGGGTAGCCAACTGGCTAAGTTAATTGATTCAGGTGCGGTATTTTATTTGCATGGTGATTTGGGCGCCGGAAAAACGACGCTGACACGCGGAATCGTTCAGGGGCTGGGTCATCAGGGGAATGTTAAAAGTCCGACCTATACCTTAGTTGAACCTTATGAGCTGGGTGAGGTCTGTATTTATCATTTTGATTTGTATCGCCTGGGTGACCCGGAAGAGCTAGAGTTTATGGGGATCCGGGATTATTTTGCGCCGCATGCCGTTTGTATTGTCGAATGGCCAGAAAAGGGCGCAGGCGTGATCCCAACGGCAGATATGGACATTGACCTGGCTTATCATGGCGAAGGGCGCCGCGCCGTATTAAGGCCACACACAGAACGAGGAAGGCAGCTTGCTCAAGCTATAAGTCGATATGCGTAGTGCGATAATAAAAATTAGCTTTACCCTGTTTGCGCTGAGCGCGTTATTGCTCGCCAGCGCAGCGCAGGCAAAAAACAAAATCAACGGTGTGCGTGTCTGGCCTTCACCAGAAAGCACACGCGTGGTGTTTGACCTGTCAGAAAAACCTGAATACAGCTACTTTATGCTGAAAAACCCGCTGCGACTGGTGATCGACCTGGAAAATACCAGCAAGCTCAAGCAGCTCCCGAGCTTGCCTAAAGAACATAAAATCGTCGAAAAACTGCGTTACAGTCAGGCCAAAAGCCGTAACAGCACCCGGGTGGTGATGGAGCTGAGCCGCACCGCTAAACCGGTGATTTTCGCGCTCGCACCAACCGGACCATACAAAGACCGCCTGGTGGTCGACCTGTACGGGCAGCAAAAAAGCCTCTATGCCAGTAAGTCCAAACAAAGCAAAAAGCGTGAGCTGGTAAAAGACAGAGACATTATCATTGCCATCGATGCCGGCCACGGTGGGGAAGACCCTGGTTCAATCGGGCCCTCCGGGACCTATGAAAAGAACATCACACTGCCTATTGCTAAACGACTGGCGCGCTTAATAGATAAAGAGCCGGGCATGCAGGCACGCCTGACCCGCACCGGTGATTACTACATCAAGCTTAACACCCGTACCGCGCGAGCCAGAGAGCGTCAGGCTGATTTCTTTGTGTCTATTCACGCCGATGCTTTTTCGCGCCCGGAACCCCGCGGTGCCTCGGTTTGGATCTTGTCATTACGCCGGGCCAACTCCGAAGTCGGTAAATGGCTGGAAGACAAAGAAAAGCACTCTCAGTTACTGGGTGGTGCGGCGGACGTAATCAAAGACACGGCGAACGAAAAATATCTGGCCAAAGCCTTGCTGGATATGTCGATGGACCACTCAATGAAAACCGGCTTTACAGTGGCCGAAGAAGTGGTGAGTGAGCTGAAAAAAGTCACTAAGTTGCATAAAAAGCGCCCTCAGGCGGCCAACTTTGGGGTGCTGAAGTCACCGGATATCCCGTCTATTTTGGTCGAAACCGGGTTTATTTCTAACCCACAGGAAGAAAAGCAGCTTAAAACCAGTTATCACCAGCAGCGTCTGGCGAACGCCATTTTTAAGTCAATCAAGCGTTACTATCAGCAAAATCCGCCAGATAATACCTTGTTTGCGAGCCTGAAAAACAACAAACCGGTGCGTCATAAAGTGCAGCGTGGCGAGTCTTTGAGTGTCCTGGCCGCGCGCTATGGCACCACAGTGTCGGCGCTGAAAAAGGCCAACCGCTTGACCAAAAACACTTTGTATATTGGTCAGGTGCTGACTATTCCTAAGGCCTAGACTGTGAGCATTGAAATTTTACCAGCCAGACTGGCCAACCAAATAGCTGCGGGAGAAGTGGTCGAGCGGCCCGCTTCCGTGGTGAAAGAGCTGGTTGAAAACAGCATTGATGCCGGGGCAACACGCATTCAGATAGACATAGAGCGGGGTGGTCATAAGCTGATCCGGATCAGGGACAATGGTGCGGGCATCGTTAAAGATGAGCTGACCCTGGCGCTGTCCCGCCATGCAACCAGTAAGCTGAAAACTCTGGACGACCTGGAATGTATTTCATCGCTGGGTTTTCGCGGTGAGGCGCTGGCGTCGATCAGTTCTGTATCCAGACTGACATTAAGCTCTAAGCCTGCCGAGCAGGAAACCGCCTGGCAGGCGTTTGCCGAAGGGCGTGATATGACGGTTCAGATCCAACCAACCGCACACCCCGATGGCACCACCATAGAAGTTAAAGACCTCTTCTTTAACACCCCGGCGAGGCGCAAGTTTTTACGCACCGAGAAAACCGAGTTCAGTCATATTGATGAGTTGATCAAACGTATTGCGCTGAGCCGTTTTGACCTGGCCCTGACGCTCACTCATAACCAAAAAGTGATCAGACAGTTTCGCGCCCGACCCGATCCATACAGTGTGGAGCGGGTGGCACAGGTGGCCGGTAAAGTGTTCTCACAACAAGCCAGTTTTGTTGAATCAGGCCATGATGGCCTGAAGTTGTATGGCTGGGTGTTGCCGGTAGGGTGCAGCAATCAGACTCAGTACACTTATGTGAACGGGCGAATGATGCGAGACAAATTAATCCTGCATGCGATTCGCCAGGCATTTGAAGAAACCGCTGGTGCGGTTGATACGCCGGGGTTTGTCATCTACCTCGAGCTCGACCCGACACAGGTTGATGTCAATGTGCATCCTGCCAAGCATGAGGTGCGTTTTCATCAGGCGCGGCTGATCCATGACTTCATAGTGCAGGCAGTTAAACAAGTGGTTCTCAGTGAGCGACCTGAGTTGCCTTTATCCGACTCAGGCACCAGTGACGTCGCGCACAGCAGCGCTCAGGCAGGGCCAATTGCAGCGCCAATGACAGAGCCTGTAGCTGAGCAGTTCACACTACAGGATGCGCGTCAGCATCAGGCATATCGTTCACCACTGCAAAGTGAGTATGATACGGTGCAGGACAGCGCCTATACCCCAGTTTGTGCGCCTGCGTTTGGCGCGAATGGGTCAAGTTCCAGTTATCGCAGTGGTGGCAAAAGCAGCAACAGTTCAGGCTCTGCTAAGTCGCGGCAGGTTAATGTCAACGAGCTATATCAGGGCATGGCGCAGCCGGCGGATATACCGCAGGTAAGTACAGCGCTTGAGCATCAGGCGCAGCCGCAGCAGGCAGAAGTCACGCAGTTTTTGCTGCTTGCACACGGGGCTGTGCTGTTTACTCAGGCAGGAGAGCTCAGGTTAGGACATTGCCGGGATGGCCTGGTTGAAACCTGGCTGGCACAGATTGAGCAGGATGGTACTTTGCAGGGCAAAGCACTGTTGTTGCCGGTGCGGGTTAACTTGAGCGCTGATGAAATAGCCTCAGTCGTGCAGCAGGAATCCTGGCTGACATTACTGGGCTTTACCATCGTGGCCCATGAGCGATATGTGATGGTGAAAAAGCTACCACTGAGTTTGTATAGCCTGGATGTACCGCAGTGCCTGGATAAAGTGCTCAGCGCTTGCTTGGCACAGGAAGCAAGCCTGGCAGCCTGGTTAAACTGGTTACAAGTCACTACGCCTGAGGGATATTTTAATTCGCAACACTTTGCTGCGGTGGTAGAAAAAATCATAAAAAATGCCAGAAGCTGTGCTCAAATCGAAGCAAAAGCGGTTACAATAGATCAAAGCAAGTTATTAAGCTTGTCCCAGCAAGAATCATGAGTTCTTGTCCTGCTGTAACCCTAGATGCGTTACAGCACCAACAGCAGTAGAGAAACAGTGTGCAAGCAAAACCCGTTATTACCTTGATGGGGCCAACCGCCGCCGGTAAAACCGCGTTGGCCATTGAGCTCTGTCAACAGTTAAACAGTGAGATCATCAGTGTGGACTCCGCACTGGTTTATAAAGGTATGGATATAGGAACGGCCAAGCCTGATGCTGCTGAGCAGGCATTGGCCCCACATCACCTGATAGACATACTGGATCCGGCCGAAAGCTATTCTGTTGCAGACTTTCGCCGAGATGCCATTGACTGTATTGACCGTTTACACCGCCAGGGCAAAGTCCCAGTGCTGGTTGGCGGCACTATGATGTACTTTAAAGGCCTGATAGAGGGCTTATCGCCTTTGCCAGAGGCGTGCCCAAAGGTACGTGAAACGCTGGAACAAGAAGCGAAAGCGCTGGGCTGGCCAGCACTGCATGCCCAGCTGATGGCGATTGACCCGCAAGCGGCGAGTAAAATCAGTGAAAACGATTCACAGCGCATCAACAGAGCACTGGAAGTCTATCGTCTGACGGGTAAAACCATGACTGAATTGCAAAAAGCCCAACAAGCGCCGTTGCCTTATCAGTTTCATCAGTTTGCAATTGCCCCGCAGGATCGTAAGATACTGCATGAGAGGATAGAAAAAAGATTTAAAATAATGCTGGATCAGGGCTTTAAAAACGAAGTTTTGGCCTTATATCAGCGAAATGATTTGCATCCGGATTTGCCTTCCATTCGTTGTGTGGGATATCGGCAGATGTGGGAGCATTTGGCTGGTGAGTGCGATTATGAAGAAATGCTCTTCAAGGGGATCGCAGCAACCAGGCAGTTAGCGAAGCGCCAATTAACCTGGTTACGTAGTTGGCCAGATGTCACCTGGCTTGAAACCGACGAGCAAGAAAACTTGCAACGTGTATTAAGTTCGCTAAGCTAATAGAGGTTGGGGAATTTTTTTATTTTGATTACCTCAACTATCTCAACATAATAACACCTAGAACGAAGGATAAGAACATGGCAAAAGGCCAATCGTTACAAGACCCATTTTTGAATGTCTTACGTCGTGAGCGCATTCCCGTTTCCATCTTTTTAGTTAACGGTATCAAATTACAAGGTAAGATCCAGTCTTTCGACCAGTTCGTGATCTTGCTTGAAAACACTGTAAATCAAATGGTTTATAAACACGCCATCTCGACTGTTGTGCCTGCTCGTGCTGTAAACTTCCAAAATACTCAGGGCAATGACAGCGCAGAAAATGGCGAAGATGGTAACTTTTAATCGTTTTTAATCGATAGTAGGAGCGTAATGCTTGTTTGACCGTTATGAAGCCGGCGAACAGGCAGTCTTAGTACATATAGAGTTTCCAAATGAAGGAGATCGAGAAGATCTTCGTGAGCTGGAAATGCTAGTGTCTTCTGCTGGTGTTAGTTGTTTGACGGTTGTGCAAGGCAGCCGTCAGGCCCCTCACCCGAAATTATTTGTCGGGACGGGGAAAGCAGAAGAAATCGCTGAGATTGTCAGAACTCACAATGCAGATGTCATCATCTTTAATCATCAACTCAGTCCCTCTCAAGAGCGCAACTTAGAGCGTGTCTGCCGTTGTCGGGTATTAGATAGAACGACCTTAATTTTAGATATTTTTGCTCAGCGTGCCCGCACCCACGAAGGTAAGTTGCAGGTTGAGCTGGCGCAGTTACGGCATATTTCAACTCGCCTGATCCGCGGCTGGACCCACCTTGAAAGACAAAAAGGCGGGATAGGCTTGCGTGGACCGGGTGAAACCCAGCTGGAAACTGACCGACGGCTGCTCCGGGAGCGGATAAAAAGCATCCGTAAGCGACTCGAAAAAGTGGCAACAGTGCGAGAGCAAGGGCGTCGTGCCCGTAGCCGTAATGAAATTCCGACAGTGTCTTTGGTTGGTTATACCAATGCGGGCAAATCAACCTTGTTTAATCACGTCACCAATGCTGATGTGTATGCGGCGGATCAGCTTTTTGCGACTTTGGATCCTACGCTGCGTAAGCTGGAAATTACCGATGTTGGCCCGGTCATCTTTGCCGATACGGTTGGCTTTATCCGCCATTTACCCCATGATTTGGTAGCCGCTTTTAAAGCGACTTTGACCGAAACCCGGGAAGCAGACTTACAGCTGCATGTGGTCGATGTGGCAGATCAGAGAAGAAAAGAGAACATAGAAGAGGTACAATCGGTCCTCAAAGAAATTGAGGCGGATCAGATCCCTCAGCTGTTGGTTTACAACAAAATTGATCTGGTTGACGAGATCAACCCTAAAATAGACAGAGACGATCAGGGCGTGCCTGTGCGCGTCTGGTTATCGGCACATACGGGTGAAGGCATTGAGTTGCTTGAACAGGCAATTTCAGAGCTTTTGGCGAAGAAGATTTTCGCCAGCAAGCTGTTGGTACCGCCTGCATTTGGTAAGCTGCGTGGCGCGTTGTTTAATCTTAATGCGGTAAATGGCGAGTCCTATGACGAGGCTGGAAATTGGCTGTTGGACGTCAGATTACCGCAGGCAGATTGGGAAAGATTAAAGAAAGAGCAGGGTCAGGAAATAGCGCAATTTGTGGTGGAAGATTGAAAAAGCCGCTTATTGCACGTATTTCTCTATTAGATCTCTGTGTTTTTTGTTAGATTTAGATTAATTCATTTTATAACAATGGAGTATAGCTATGGCCTGGAACGAACCGGGTAATAATGGCAATGATAACGACCCGTGGAAGAACCGTGGCGGTCGTGATCAGGGGCCACCTGACTTAGACGAAGTATTCCGCAAATTCAACAACAAGTTTGGCGGCATGTTTGGCGGTAAGCCAGGCAAAGGCGGCGGTATCGGCGGTGCCGGTATGGTGTTTGTGCTGTTAATTGCTTTTGTTGTTTGGGCGTTAAGCGGTATTTACACAGTGAAAGAAGCCGAGCGTGGCATTGTGCTGCAATTCGGTGAATTTAACCGTATCGCCGAGCCGGGTCTGCGCTGGAAAATGACTTTTATTGAACGCGTTATCCCCATTGATATTGAAGCGGTTCGTTCTCTGTCGGCATCAGGTTTTATGCTGACTGAAGACGAGAATGTGGTGAGCGTTGAGTTCGAGGTTCAGTATCGGGTGGTTGACCCGACCTTGTATCGCTTCAGCGTAACCGATGCCGATCACAGCTTACAGCAGGCACTGGACAGTGCACTGCGCTATGTTGTGGGTCACTCTCGCATGGACCAGGTATTAACCACGGGCCGTGAATTGGTACGTCAGCGTACCTGGGATGAACTGACCAAGATCATCGAGCCATACAACCTGGGTATTATCGTCACCGATGTGAACTTTAAAGACTCACGTCCGCCTGCAGAAGTAAAAGATGCATTTGACGACGCCATTGCAGCACAAGAGGATGAAGAGCGTTTCATTCGTGAAGCGGAGGCGTACGCAAGAGAAATCGAGCCGCGTGCCCGTGGTCAGGTAACGCGTATGACGCAAGAAGCAGAAGCGTACCGAGAGCGTATCACTCTGGAAGCGCAGGGTGAGGTTGAGCGTTTTGAAAAGCTATTGCCAGAGTATCAGGCTGCCAAGCAGGTTACCCGTGAACGTTTGTACATCGAAACCATGGAGCAAGTGTTGGGTAACAGCTCTAAAGTGCTGGTTGACGTAAAAGGTGGCAACAACATGATGTATCTGCCATTGGATAAGATTATGCAGCAAAGTAAGTCGGGCACGCAGGTTACCCTGCCAAGCCAGAACGACATCAATCAGCTGCGTCAGTCACTGGGTCAGTCACGCAACAGCACAGTGAACAGCAGTGATGATCGTTTTTCACGTGACCGTTTTAACAATGGTGGGAGGTAACTGACATGAAAAACATGACTGTCGTAGGATTGATCATTGCCGCATTTTTGGCTTTTTCGTCGGTGTTTGTTGTCACAGAAGGTCAACGCGCCATTGTTTTACTGTTCAGTAAAGTACAAAAAGACAGCCAGGACAATGCCGTGGTATACGAACCAGGTCTGCATCTGAAAGTACCATTTTTCAGTCAGGTACGTCGCATTGATGCACGTATTCAGACGCTGGATGGCGCACCTGATCGTTTCGTTACCAGTGAGAAAAAAGACTTGATCGTCGATTCATTCGTGAAGTGGCGTGTTAACGATTTCTCGGCTTACTATCTGCGTGCCAGAGGTGATAAGCAATACGCTGAAACCCTGCTTAAGCAGAAAGTGAACAATGGTCTGAGAACCAACTTTGGTTCGCGTACCATTAAAGAGATTGTTTCGGGTGAACGTAGCGAGCTGATGGAAGAAGCGCTGGTACAAGCCTCTGAGAGTGCTCAGGAGCTAGGTATTGAGGTGCTGGATGTGCGGGTTAAGCAAATCAACCTGCCAAACGAAGTCAGTAACTCAATTTTCCAGCGGATGCGTGCTGAGCGTACCGCAGTGGCCAAAGAGCACCGCTCAGAAGGTCAGGAAAAGGCGGAGATCATTCGCGCTGAAGTTGACCGTAGGGTTACCGTTATGCTGGCAGATGCGGAGCGTAATGCCCGTGCTGTGCGCGGTCAGGGCGATGCACTGGCAGCAAAAATTTATGCTGATGCGTACAACAAGGATCCGGAGTTCTTCGGCTTTGTTCGCTCGCTGGAAGCATACAAAAATACTTTCACCAGCAAAGGCGACGTGATGGTATTATCACCGGATAGCGAGTTCTTCGATTATATGAAGAACAAAAAAGGCGAATAAGTTGGCGCTGTTTTTATTGTAACGGCGCGACCAATGTCCGAATTGAAAACCCCGCAGCAGCGGGGTTTTTTGCTTTTTAACCCTGTTCAGAAACGCCGGCGGGCAATATCACCTGATCAGACGAGTTAAAGAAACTCTCTTAATTTCATTAGGATCCCAGCGAGTGCGGAAAAAATAGCCGTAATGGGGTGTTTTGAACGTGCTTTTCTGATAAAATCTGCGCCTAATTTTTTCTAAGTGATTTTGCAATGGGTAAAAACGTCGTTGTATTGGGCACCCAGTGGGGTGACGAAGGTAAAGGCAAGGTTGTAGACCTGCTGACAGATAAAGCTTCTTTGGTTGTTCGCTATCAGGGCGGACATAACGCGGGCCACACACTGGTGATCAACGGTGAAAAAACCGTTCTGCACCTGATCCCGTCGGGCATTCTACGTGACAACGTAAAATGCATTATCGGTAACGGTGTGGTATTGGCGCCAGACGCACTAATGAAAGAAGTGCGTATGCTGGAAGAGCGTGGCGTACCAGTTCGTGAGCGCTTGCTTATCAGTGAAGCATGTCCGTTGATCCTGCCTTACCATGTTGCTTTGGATCAGGCACGTGAACTGGCTCGTGGTAATAAAGCAATCGGTACAACCGGTCGTGGTATCGGCCCTGCTTACGAAGACAAAGTAGCACGTCGTGGTCTGCGTGTTGGCGACCTGTTCAACCCAGAGCAGTTTGCAGCTAAGCTGAAAGAGGTGCTTGAGTACCATAACTTCACCCTGGTTAACTACTACAAAGTAGACGCGGTTGATTTCCAGAAGACCTACGATGAAGCGATGGAAATTGCACAAATCCTGAAGTCTATGGTCGTTGACGTTACTGAGCTGCTGGATCAAACGCGTCTGAATGGCGACAATATCCTATTTGAAGGCGCTCAGGGTACTTTGCTTGATATCGACCACGGTACATACCCATATGTAACTTCTTCTAACACCACTGCCGGTGGTGTGGCAACAGGTGCGGGCTTTGGTCCATTACACCTGGACTATGTACTGGGTATTGTTAAAGCGTACACCACGCGTGTGGGTTCAGGTCCGTTCCCGACAGAGCTTTACGATGGTCTGGACAAGCAAGATCCGGTTGGTAAGCACTTAGGTGAGAAAGGTCACGAGTTCGGTGCAACGACGGGTCGTCTGCGTCGTACAGGTTGGTTTGATGCGGTAGCAATGCGCCGTGCAATCCAGATCAACAGTATCTCAGGTTTCTGCCTGACTAAGCTGGATGTACTGGATGGTCTTGAAACCATCAAGATCTGTACTGGTTACCAGCTGGAAGATGGCACAGTTACGAACGTGACGCCACTGGCAGCGGAAGGCTACGAGAAAGTGACGCCAGTTTACGAAGAAATGCCAGGCTGGTCTGAAAACACCTTTGGTGCAACGACTGTTGAAGCCCTGCCAGAAGCGGCTATCAACTACATCAAGCGTCTTGAAGAGCTGACAGGTGTACCAATCGACATCATCTCAACGGGTCCTGACCGTGTTGAGACTATGATTGTTCGCAACCCATTCGGCGAATAATTAAGTGTAAAAAAAGCTGCTACGGCAGCTTTTTTTATGTCTGCATTATGCGTGCATTATGCGTGCATTATGCTTGCCTTCACTTGCTTAGGCTCAGCCTAGTTTCTCCAATACAATCCTTCTCAGTGGCACATTTATTGTATACTTAATGTCAGTGTGTCATTGGTACGTATCGAATATGAACAAGCATCTAAGTATGATATCTGCGCTGATTGTAAGCGCTTGCTTATTTATCAGCCCTCATTCTAAAGGCGATGAGCCGATTGAAGCCGTTCCTCTTTATAGCCAGGCGGAGCTGCTGGAGCTGATCAGTCGCAACGCACACCTGAAACGCGTGAAAGACGACGAGTGTCAGTTGGTTCAGGATATCGAAGCTCGCGCCGAAATAATGGCGCTGCCGTCGTACCAGTTCCTGTATGGCGATATGCTGGCCTACGCGGTCTGCGTTGACCGTAATGTTGAACTAGGCCTGTATTATATGCGCAAGGCGGCTGAGCAGGGCCTGGCAGCGGCGCTGGAACAGCTTGGCCGCTATTATGATCTCGGCAAGCTGGTGCAAATGGACAAGCGGATGGCCATCACCTACTTGCGAGAGGCCTCGGTGCTGGGAAATTTAAAAGCTCAGCTGCGGCTGGTCGATTTGTTCAATAAGGGATATGGCAGCCCAAGAGACTACGAAGACGCCTATCGCTGGCTGTTCCACGCTGCGGTGGCAGACAAAAAGCTGCATAAGCGCATTGAAACGGCGCTGGCGTTGTTGGCGCAGAAAATGCCGGACAGCGTGGTAAAACGTGCCCGGCTACCGATGTAAAGCTAAAGCGCCTTAGTCGCCCAGTTTTTCTCCGATAGGCGCTTCTTTTTGCGCTGGGTCTTTGAGCACCGACAATTTAGGCGGTTGTAATGCCAATACCCGCTCTCCGCTGCCGGGGGCATGTTTCATCTGCGTGGTAAAGGGGCGTACTGGCAGGCCATCGTCGTTTTTGCCTGCTTCTCCTATGATAAATAGCGGTATCGCTTCTTTATTCACTTGCTGATATTGCGCCCAGGTAAACTCTTCTGATAGCCGGGTCGCACTGACTTTGCCCCCTTTGGCCATCATGCTACTTAGCTTGGCATAATTGCCTTCATCACCAAACAGCAACTGGCGAGACAGGAATGTGGCGCTGTCTTTATTGGCTTTGGCATGGTTTGTTGAAGACTTCAGTGAGAAGACGTTCTGCTCCCCCAGCAGGTGCGAAAAATACTGCACACCCAGTGCGTTGTGGTGACGGTTGGGCGACAGTGCCATCACTGATTTAAGACTGGTCAGTGGCAGGTAACGCTCGGCATGTTCAGACTGCGGGTTGCCATAGTAGCAGGGTAGACCATCCATGCGTGCCATCTTACAGTTTTCCCATGCCGGATCAGACAGGTAAACATCGACGTTTTGCTCTTTCAAACCCCGAGCTACCGCGCGGGAGACGTGGTTGGCACCAATCAATAATAACGTATTGGGAGCAGGCTGACGCACTTTTAGTAAACGGGCCAGCGGGGTTGCAGTGAGGCTTTGTAAGATCACAGTCACTATGATCACGGTAAAGATCAGCGGCACCATTTTGTTGGCATCGGGGTAACCCGACTGCATCATACTCAGCGCGAATACAGAGCCGACGGCCGCCGCAACGATACCCCGCGGTGCAATCCAGGCAAGCAGTAGCCGCGAGCGCAGTGGCAGATCGCTGCCAAAGGTAGAGACCGCGATACTCAGGGGCCGGGCGACAAATAACACAATGGCCAGGAAAATGAACACGTCACCGTCAAGCAGCATCAGATCTTCCAGTTGCAGGCGTGCAGCGAGCAGAATAAATAAACTGGAGATCAGGATCATCGATAAATCTTCTTTAAACTCCAGTACTGAGTCAATTTCTAAATCGTCCTGATTGGCCAGCCAGATCCCAAAAATGGTGACGGCCAGCAGCCCGGATTCGTGGCTCAGGTGGTTCGCCAGGGTAAAGCTGAACAGCACCAGCGCAAGAATACCAAACTTGTGCAGCTCGTACGGTAGCCACTCCCGGCGGATGATGGTGGTGGTCAGCCAGCCTGCCACAATCCCCACAGAGGTCCCTACACCCAGCGTTGAAAACAGCGCCAGCATCGTATGGCTGAACACGGCGGCTTCTCCTACCTGGTTGACTGCCTCGAACACCAAAACCGCGAACAAGGCGCCTATGGGGTCGATAACTATGCCTTCCCAGCGCAGGATCCGATCAATGTCTTTTTCCGGTCGCATGGCATTGAGCATCGGGGCTATCACAGTTGGCCCTGTGACCACCAATACTGCCCCCAGCACCGCAGCTACCCGCCAGTCCAGCTCCAGCAGCCAGATAGCGCTGGCAGTGAGGATTGCAAAGGTGGTCAGCATGCCGATTGAGCACAAGTTGCGCACGACTTTTCCTATGCCTTTCAGCTCATGAAAGTGCAGTGTTAACGCCCCCTCGAACAAGATAATGGCAACGGACAGCGAAACCACAGGAAAAAGTAAATCGCCGAGCAGTTGATCTGGCTGTAACTGACCAGAAACGGGGCCCAGTAACAAGCCGGTTAGCAGTAAAAACAAAATGGCTGGAACCCGGCAGACCCAGGCAAGCCATTGGGCTAAAACAGAAAATAACGCAATCCCGGCAATATAAATAGCTGACATAGCTGCTCCCGCAGGTTGGGGTAAATTTAATTATAGTGTTTGCTTGGTTATAGCACAGTCAAACCACAAATAAAGTGTTAGCGTGGCCATGAGTGTTATTCTGGGGATTATTTCTCGGCCAACAAATTGTACGGTAAACAGCCGAACGATCTTGTGGTAGAGCTCTGATACACAAGTACTATCACTCAGATTTATGGCGGCCATAAAGCATTTACATCCGAATGGGTTGCAATTTAAACCGGATCCGCGCTAAGGTATATAGCGTTTATTCGAGCGGGCTTTGCGCCCATCATCAATCTACTCATGTGCGCAATTATTCATTGCGATCAGGCCTTTTTTGCCGCACCAAACCATGGTGAACCTGCAAAAAACGGCTCGACCAGCAGAGCATGTCTCTCAGGTCACAATCAATCTTTCTTAGTTTTCGCAGCCACAGTTGCTTGTTAGTACTGAATAGTTCAGTGCGTGCATGTCAGGGGTCTGTCTGTTTGCCGTTTCGAAATGTATGCTGTATTCGTGTGAGTGGGTATTTCGAAGCCGTTGTTATCTTATCTTTTGTGGTCGCGTATGCTGACAAAGAAGCGTTGTAGTATCAACCTGGATACTGCGCGCATGAGGGTATAAGGTAAAACGGAAAAAACATGTCAATTGAAACATCTCAACGCATCGTAATCAAAATCGGCAGTGCGTTAATCGCACCAGAGCAGGACGGTTGCCGCTCACGTTACCTGCTTAACATTGCACAGTTTATTGTGCAGTGTCGCGCCAAAGGCAAAGAGGTGCTGCTGGTGTCATCCGGCGCTGTGGCTGCCGGGTCACACCTGTTCAAAAATAAAGACAAAAGCTCAGTGGCAGTGAAAAAGGCCATGGCGGCGGCTGGGCAGACAGAAATGATATCACTCTGGGAGCGCTTTTTTGACTTTCCGTCGGCCCAGTTGTTGCTGACGCACGGCGATTTACGTGACCGCGATCGCTATAACAGTATTCGTGAAACATTGTTCACTTTACTGGAGCAAGGGATCCTGCCTATTATCAACGAGAATGATGCGGTGACGACGGACGATTTGAAGGTCGGTGATAACGACAACTTATCTGCCATGGTGGCAGCAGCGGCGGATGCAGATTGCCTGATCATCTGCTCTGACGTGAACGGCCTGTACGATAAAGATCCCAATAAAAATCCGGATGCCAGATTGCTGGACACTGTGGGTGAACTAACCCCGGAAATTTATGCCATGACTGGCGGGCCAACCAGTAGTGTCGGTACGGGTGGTATGAGAACCAAGCTACAGGCAGCGGAAAAGGCCACATCCCATGGCATTGTGACGTACATAGTGAATGGCTTTAATGAAGATACTTTCTCTGAGCTGCTCAATGGGGCGAACCCGGGAACGCGTTTTCTGCCTTACGACACGCCGATGCAAGAGGCTGTGCACTGGATGACGCACACCGCATCGGAACAAGGTGAGCTGATTGTTGAAGCAAACGAGTTTGATGAACTGAGCTGTGATGACATAGTCGCAGTCAATGGCGACTTTTCGGCGGGCGAAACCGTGCTGGTGAGAAACGAAGACGGTCAGAAGCTGGCCAAGGCAAACAGTAATTACAGCAGCTGTTTGCTTAACTTCATTGCCCAACAGGACAAAGATATAGTCACTGACAAAGTTCAGGACAGCATAGGCCCGGTCATCTCACAAAATGATATTGCAGTATTTGAGGAAAGAAAATCATGAGCTTAATTACAGAAATTGCACATAATGCAGCGCAGGCGGCAAAAACTCTGGCGTTGTTATCAACACCACAAAAAGATGCGGTATTGCGCGGCATGGCGGGTGCACTCAGAGCCAGTATGGATGAAATTATCCATGCCAATCAGCAAGATTTGGAGGCTGCACGCGAGAACCAGTTGCCTGCTGCGATGGTCGACCGTCTGACGCTCACGCCGGAGCGCATTGAAGACATGGCGCAGGGCATTGAAACTATTATCGAATTACCCGATCCGGTTGGCACAACCAGGGATTTGAGCACGCGACCTAACGGCATTGAAATCAGAAAAATGCGTGTGCCACTGGGCGTGGTGTGTATGATTTACGAAGCCCGCCCGAATGTGACAGCAGATGCCGGTGCTTTGTGTTTTAAATCGGGTAATGGCGTGATCCTGCGAGGTGGTAAAGAAGCACTGCAAAGCTCGCTGGCCATCGCCAAAGTACTGCACGGCGTGCTGGAAACCCACAGCCTGCCGACGGCACTGATCAGCGTGATCCCAGACCCGGATCGCAGCCTGATGATGGAGCTGATGCAGCAAAAAGATTACATAGATCTGATCATTCCACGTGGTGGTGAAGGGCTGATCCAATTTGTGACCCAAAATAGTACAGTGCCGGTGATCCAGCACTTTAAAGGGGTGTGTCACCTGTATGTCGATAAAGACGCCGATCTCGACAAGGCGCTGCAACTGCTGCTCAATGGTAAAACCCAGCGCACCGGCGTCTGTAATGCACTCGAAGGTTTGATTGTCCATCAGGACATCGCTGAGCAGTTTTTACCACAAGCCGCACAAGCCCTGCAGCAGCGTGGCGTTAAGATCAATGCTGATCAGGCGAGTGCCGGATACTTCGATGATGCCACAGTGCTGGCTGACGATGCGTTTGGCGAAGAGTACCTGAGCCTGGAGATTGCAGTGAAACAGGTGGCGGACTTCAGTGCGGCAGTGGCACACATAGATCGCTTTGGCAGTCATCATACCGAAGTGATCTGCACGCAGGATATGCAAACCGCTGAACTGTTCCAGCGCAGTGTTGATGCCTCTGTTGTTATGGTGAATGCCTCGTCACGTTTCAGTGATGGTGGTCAGCTGGGCTTAGGCGCTGAGATTGGCATTGCAACGACCAAGCTGCATGCTTATGGTCCGATGGGACTGGAGTCGCTGACAACAGAGAAATATCTGGTCAATGGAGAAGGTCAGATAAGAGATTAATATCTAATACCAATTTCACTTAATACCTGTTCAATTTGAAGGAGCAAATATGACGCTAACTGTGTTAAAAATTTCTTATTTAGAACAACTAAATAGCAAAATTTTTGCCTTGCCTACATGGACGTAGGTACCTCAGCGATAGCAGGACGCGTGAGCGGTGTTATCGACGATATTTTCTCGCCTCAAAATGGAACACTTAATTAAGCAAATTGGTATTATTGGGTACAAGGATGTGCCCTGAAATATCGCCTGACAGACTGCCTGTTTGTGTGATTTTTGAGTTTGGGATTAATGAGCAAGGAAAGGCGGAAAGTGGTGGAGCTAAGCAGGATCGAACTGCTGACCTCCTGCGTGCAAGGCAGGCGCTCTCCCAGCTGAGCTATAGCCCCACTTCCGGCGTCGATTTGACGCTGAGAATTTAAAACATTTTTCTACCGAGCGTCAAGTCCTGGTCATAAAAAACTTGCCAAACAGCCGCTTTGCTTTGTTACACTGGGCAAAAAATACAGAGAATTTTATGATACGTGCGAGTCTACTGATTGGTGGCGCCCTGTTGCTCAGTGCTTGTAGTAGCAAGCCCGAGGTCCCAGTTCTGGCAGTCGAAAGTCAGCAACTACATCAACGCGTGAATGGCAAAGGGCAGGATGAGTTTGCGTTTGTTGTTACCGTTAAAGCCACCCCACAAATGAATTTGGATACCAGTAAACCAGTATCGCGACGCGAGCTGAAGCGTTTTGCAGATCAGCAAAGAGTGGAGGACTCGCCCGAGCTAAAACTCAAGCTGGAAGATGAAGCCGTTGTCAGGCTCAAAAAGGCACTCAAAGAGGCGCGTTATTGCGAGTCTGGCTACAAGATAGAGCGGGTATTCTGGCGCGACCGCAGTGTGCAGCTGCGGGGGATCTGCCAATGAATACAGTCTCCGTAGCGCAACTGGCAGAGCTGCTCAGTTCACTCGGTATTACCTACCAGAGTTATCAGCACCCGCCGCTGGCAACCTGCCAGGATGCCGACAGGCTGGCGCTGGCGCGTGAGGGCACGCGGCTGAAAAACCTGTTTTTGCGAGACAATTACGGAAGGCAACATTTTTTACTGATCACAACCGCAGATAAACAGCTGGACCTCAAGGCATTGTCTAAACAACAAAGGCTATCCCGGTTGGGATTTGCGTCTGATAACCGCTTGCAACACTATCTGGGGATAAAACCCGGCTGTGTGTCGGCACTGGCAACGGTTAACGACCCGCAGCAGCAGGTGCAGCTATGGCTTGATGAGGCGTTGTGCGAGGCCACTTTGTGGCAGTGCCACCCCTTTGAAAATGACAAAACCTGGGTGTTATCTTTATCTGACTTGCAACGTTTTTGGCAGCACACGGGTCATCAGCCGGTGTGGCTGACACTACCAGAGCGTACAGTGACAAGCTAAAGTCGGTGACTAAAACTTAGGTGACAGCGCCGTTTTGTCGGGTCGTGCCCGGGAATGATTTCGCCACACCAGCAGTAAACCGGCACTGCAAACGAGCAGCAGCGAGAGCAAAAAATAACTCAGTCCCCAGCGCTGATAGATGAGACCGGGCAGATAGGAACCCAGCGCGCCGCCGCAGTAATAAAATGACACATACGCGCCATTGGTCACGGTGGCTTCGGCCTTGCTTAGCTGGTTTGCCAGCGGCGCGGCACTGGCATGGATCATAAACATGCAGGCACAAAACAGGGTGAATAACACCAGAAACAGCCAGAAGCTATGCCACAACATGCCCGTAATCGTCAGGCAATACAGCGCAAATAAGCCACTGAGGATCTGCCACATGCTGGCTCGCAGCTTACTCAGCAAGGGTGTAGACAAAGACAGACAGGCACCAACCAGATAACCTGTGTAGACCCAGCCGATCAGGCGAGGATCGCTAATCTTGTAGTCGTTACTGAGGATAAAGGGCAGGTAATTTAGAAGTGCGGCAAAGCAAAAAAACATACAAAAAACAGCCCCATAGAGACCCAATAAATCGGCCTGCCTGAGTGGTTTGAGATATGCCAAAGGGTGATTGGCCGCACTGCTGACGACCTGAGCTCGCTGGGGCTTTATCCACAAAGCCAGTATTATCAGGGTGATGGCATTGAGCAGGTAAAAGCTCTGCCAGTCAAACCACACCGCAAAGTTGGCTGCTAATGTGCGGCCGAGGTAGCCACCGGCAATGGTACTGCCAATGTACCAGCTCATTGAACGCTTCAGCTGACTGTGTTTATAGGTTCGGCCAAGATAGCCGGTCATGGCGGTGAGGGCGGCCGGGAGTAACAAGCCTTGCACAAAGCGTATCGCCATCATCCATTGGAAATCCCCGCTGAATGCGAAACCGATACAGCACAGTGCCAGCATCAGCATGCTGGCTTTGATGATCCGCAAAGGGTTACGTTTCGTAAATAACAACCCGTAGCAAATAGGCGCAATAGCCAGTGGCAGCATGGTCAAAGACATCAGCATGCCAGCTTTTGCCGGGGCGACCTGATAAGACTCTGCAAATAACGACAACAAGGGTTGAGGAGCGTACAACACACAAAAAATGGCAACAGAGCACAACAGCAAGTGCGGCAGAGACATAATCTATCCATAATGACCAAATCGCGTCCAAATTATGCCTGTCGAATCACACAATTGCGAAGCAAATCACAGAAAACTTGCGTTAAATCATATTTTTTAGTGCCGACTCTGCTAGATTTTTGAGGTGCAAAATTTTTCACCCGGAATGTTCACCAGCTGTGGTCAAATTCGTCCACTGCGTTAAAATAGCGTCAGTCTAGATTTATGGAGTGGCATTATGGGATCTCTACAAGATCAACTTTTGAAAGCGGGCCTGACCACCGAGCACAAAGCCAAAGTAGCAAAGAGCGAAAAGCGCAAAGCGCAAAAGAAAAAGAAGAAAAAAGGCGCGACCAGCGACGTCAGCGATCTGCAAAAACACATTGAGCAAACTAAGCAGGCTCAGCAGCAAAAAGCGGAAGAGCTGAACAAGGCAAAGCAGGCCGAGCTCAAAGAGCGTGAGCAGGTTGCCAGAGTGAAGCAAATTCTGGAGCACCACAACCAGGATGAGATCCGTGGTAATGTGACCTTTAACTTTACTTATGAAAGTAAAATTAAAGAGCTGGATGTGAATGCACAAACCCAGCAGGCATTAGCCAAAGGCAGACTGGCGATTTGTGTACTCGAAGGTCAGTTTTATGTCTTACAAGACGAGCCGGCACGTAAGATCGCTGAAGTCGATGAAAAGTACATTGTCTTTCATGTTGAAGATGATCAGAAAGACAAAGACGAAGATGATCCGTATGCGGACTTCGAAGTCCCGGATGATCTGATCTGGTAGGCACAGTAGCTGTACCTGTAAGCTCCCCGTCATGAGAGTATGGATAACAGTGCGGCATAGACTACACTTGAATTGATCCGTTATATAAGAAGAGAAAAGATATGAGCAAGATGAAACAACTGATGTTGGCCAGTACGTTGGCCGTTGCAGCCCTATCTGCTGGTACTGCCAGTGCAGCCGATGGTAAAGCGCTTTATACCGCAAAAATGTGCCAGACCTGTCATGGCGCAGAAGGTAAAGCCCCTATTATGCCTGTGTATCCTAAATTGGCTGGGCAAAATAAAGAGTACTTGTTCGCGCAGATGAAAGACATTAAATCAGGTGCACGCAGCAATGGTATGTCGGCTGCGATGAAAGCAATGACGGCAAATGTGTCTGACGCAGAGCTGGAAGCTATTGCTGATTACCTGTCAAAAGTTCAGTAACACTGACAGTAAATAAAAAAGCCACCGCTTGTCGGTGGTTTTTTGATCCACATCTACTATTGTGCTTTCTCCCGGATAGAGTTATTGCATCCCGGTGGTGAGTGTTTTAGACTTCTATACATCCAAAATAAATTGGGCTTTATAATAAAAGGAAGGGCCATGTTTGAATTGCCGAAACTCAACGTAAAAGACAAAGTCAGTGAGCAAGAGTGGCGACTGCGTGTTGATCTGGCGGCGTGTTACCGCCTGGTAGAGCACTTTCGCTGGGGTGACCTGATCTATACGCATATGTCTGCACGCCTGCCTGGCACCGATCATTATCTGGTGAATGCCTTTGGACTGAGTTTTGATGAGGTCACCGCCTCAAATCTGGTGAAGGTGGACCTGCAAGGCAATATTCTGGACGACACTCCTTTTGAAATAAATCCGGCCGGCTTCACTATCCACAGTGCTATCCATGAAGTACGTGAAGATGCGCATTGTGTGATCCATCTGCATACCAAAGAAACCATTGCCGTTGCGAGCCTGGAAGGCGGGTTACTACCGCTGAGCCAGCACAGCATGTTTTCATTGCCCTCACTGTCTTACCATGAATATGAAGGTCTGGCGGTGAACGAAGCGGAAAAAGCCCGCCTGCAAAATGACCTTGGCACCACCAATCATATGTTGCTGGTCAATCACGGTGGTTTAACTGTTGGACCCACAGTCGGTGATGCCTTTATGCGTTTTTATGATCTGCAACGTGCCTGCGAGATCCAGGTAGCCATTCAGGCGACCGGCCGCGCAGCAAAAGAGGTGCCGCAGCCCATTCAGGACAATATTTATAATCAGGCAAAGGTGGTGCACAGTGGTAGCACCGGTGGCCAATTAGCCTGGCCTGCCATGTTGAGAAAGGCATACCGCCTGGATCCTGGCTTTGCCGAATAGGAGTCAAAATGAAAGTTAATCGCGTCGAAGTGTTTGATATTCACTGTCCGGACAGGCCCGCCTGGACCCCGGTATTTGTTCGTATTCATACCGATGAGGGGATTTCGGGGGTAGGCGAAGCCGGTCTGGCCTACGACCTGGGGCACAGTGCCGCTGCTGCCATGATCAAAGAAATGGCGGAAGCCTTTCTAATCGGCCACGACCCGTTCCAGACTGAAATGCTGTGGGCCCGCATGCTGCGTGAAAGTTTCTGGGGCTTAGGTGGCGGGCCTGTGGTGTATGCGGCCATGAGTGCCATTGATACAGCACTGTGGGACATTAAGGGCAAAGCGCTGAACCTGCCTGTGTATCAGCTGCTTGGTGGTAAAGTGAATGACGAGCTGCGTACCTATGCATCACAGCTTCAGTTCGACTGGGACAGTGAATTTAAGGCACTGGTGCAGCCACACGAATATGCTGAGGCAGCTCACAAAGCGCTGGCAGAAGGCTATGATGCGGTTAAAGTTGACCCTATCATGTACGACAAAGACGGTAACACCTATTACGACCGCACCAAGCTGATCTCGCGCGCCGAGATGAAATTATACCGGGCACGTATGCAGGCGATCCGCGAAGCGGTGGGCGACGAGGTGGACATTATTTTTGAATGTCACAGTTTGCCTGGTGCCACTTCTGCGATTCAGATTGCTGAGATTGCACAAGAGTTTGACTGTATGTATTACGAAGAGCCGGTCAATTACCTGAACCACTCTTTACATGCCAAAGTGGCCAACAAAACAGCAGTGCCGATTGCAGGTGGTGAGCGTTTGTATAACCGCTGGGATGTGCGTCCTTATTTTGAAGATCAGAGTATTGACGTTTTGCAGCCGGATATTGGCCTGTGTGGTGGCTTTACCGAGACTAAAAAGGTCTGTGATTACGCCGATATTTTTGATATCCGCATTCAGGCCCATGTGTGTGGTGGCCCGGTTGCGACGGCCGCTTCTTTGCATCTGGAAACAGCCATTCCTAACTTCCTGATCCACGAGCATCACACTTATGCGATTAAAAAGTGGAACCGGGAGTTGTGTCTTCAGGATCCACAGCCGGAAAAAGGCATGTTCAAGGTCTCTGAAGCACCAGGCATCGGCATTGAACTAAATGATGAAGTGGTTATGCGCTCAGCCCGAGTCGAAATCAAGTAACTTATACCAATTTGCTTAATTAAGTGTTCTATTTTGAGGCGAGAAAATATGCTCGATAACTAGGCAAAAATTTTGCTATTTAGTTATTCTAAATGAGAAATTTTTAACGCCGTTAGCGTCATATTTGCTCCGTCAAATTGAACAGGCATTAAGTGAAATTGGTATTATGTTTTGTGTCAGACATAAAAAAACCCAAACAGTTGTTTGGGTTTTTTTAATTCTGCATCCGGCTTACTTAAGCAGTGACTCAGTCAGCACAGGACGAATTTCTTTTACAATCGCCTGACACAGCTTAGGTGCGCCACAGACGATGTTACCGCTGTTGTTGTAGTTGGCGCCGCCTGCGAAATCCATCAGCATACCGCCGGCTTCTTTGATCAGCAATTCACCTGCCGCAGTGTCCCACGGCTTAAGACCAATTTCATAGAAACCATCGATACGACCCGCTGCAACATAAGCCATATCCAATGCCGCAGAGCCGGCACGACGGATATCTGTCGTCTGGATAAACAGCGCTTTAAAGGCTTCAGTGTAAGCGTCCAGGTGATGCTTTTGTTTGAACGGGAAGCCAGTGGCCAATACAGAGCCCGCCAGCTCGTTACTCTTAGTAACGCGAATACGTTTGCTGTTCAATTGTGCGCCCTGGCCGCGAGAGGCGGTAAATAGTTCATCGCGGATTGGATCGTATACAACGGCCTGTTCTACGCGGCCTTTAACTTTCAGCGCGATAGAAATAGCAAAGTGAGGAATGCCCTTGATGAAGTTGGTGGTGCCATCAAGTGGGTCGATAACCCAAAGGTAATCGGCTTGCTTGCCATCGGTATGGCCAAGTTCTTCACCGACAATTGCATGCTCCGGGTAGGCTTTTAAAATTGTGTCACGGATAACCAGTTCCGCTTCTTTGTCTACGTTTGTAACGAAATCGTTCGAGCCTTTTTGTGAGGTCTCAACCTGAGACATGTTTTCACAAGCACGTAGAATCACCTTACCCGCGTTACGCGCAGCGCGTACCGCAATGTTTAACATTGGATGCATAGCATTACCTTTGAATTGTAAAAGAACTAAAATTTTTGAGCCGGCGTATTCTAGCGATTTTTCCTGCAAAGTAAATAACCCAGCAGCAAAAAGAATGTGCTTTTTTTAATCAATATGAGTAAGTGACTCAAATTCAGGCAGTTCTGTTGAACCGCTCATGTCGAACACTTTTACGCTTTTGCAGCCGTTGTGCCATCTACTTGCGGTTGGTCCTGATTTTACTATCTGGCGAATTCGCGTTTGTGCTAAACTCCGCCATTATTTTTTCCTGAGGCATAAGACATGGCATTAGAAGACATTCGCATTGTATTGGTAAATACCTCCCATTCAGGCAATATCGGCTCGGTTGCACGCGCAATGAAAACCATGGGGTTATCGAAACTCTACTTGGTGGATCCAGCGTGTGAGGTAGACAGCCATGCCAGCGCTTTGGCGGCCGGTGCAACTGACGTGCTGGGCAATGCGGTTCAGGTAGAGAAACTCGAAGACGCCATTGCAGATTGTGCCTTAACCATAGGTACCAGTGCGCGTTCTCGTACTTTATCCTGGCCTATGGTTGGCCCGCGTGAGTGTGCTCAAAAGCTGGTAGATGGTGCAGAGCAAACCCCGGTTGCATTGGTGTTTGGTCGTGAAAATAGCGGTCTTACCAACGAAGAGCTGCAATTGTGCAATTACCACGTGTGTATTCCGGCAAACCCGGAGTACAGCTCACTGAACCTGGCTATGGCGGTGCAAACGCTGGCCTATGAAACCCGTATGACCTACCTGGATCGTCAGGAACAACCTGTTGAGCTGGACGACGCGCAGTATCCTACTTCTCAGCAAATGGAACTGTTCTATGAGCACCTTGAGTCTACTCTGAATGACACCGGTTTTATCATTAAGCAGCACCCGGGCATGGTCATGACCAAGCTAAAGCGCCTGTTTAACCGAGCTCGTCCGGAAGATCAAGAGCTCAATATCCTGCGCGGTATTTTAAGCTCAATAAATAAATCAATAAAATGATGGGGTTAGCGTTTTGGCATGAGATATACCAAAGCGCTGCAATAATCTCATGCGTAAATACTTGACTAAAATACTCAGGTAATTACAATGTCCATAATACTTGAGGAAATTAGTCGGGTATTTCGATAAGCGCAGATTGAACACGCTAGGTAAGTACCTACCTACGTGTTATCCGCATAGCACAGGGCGATTGGTTGTTGGTTAATACTTGACTATCTTAGTCAGGTAATTACAATTTGCGCCTTGATAACTTTTCTGGGGGCACGCATGAAACTGACTTCAAAAGGCAGATATGCAGTGACAGCGATGCTGGACGTCGCACTACACGCAAATATTGGACCCGTGCCTCTGGCGGATATTTCCGAACGTCAGGAAATATCTCTGTCATACCTGGAACAATTATTTGCCCGTTTGCGTAAACACGGCTTAGTGAGCTCTGTTCGTGGACCGGGTGGCGGCTATTTGCTGGGCCGCGACGCGCATACTATTTCCGTTGGCGATGTGATCGCTGCGGTCGATGAATCCGTAGATGCGACTCGATGTCATGGTGAAGGAGGCGGCTGCCAAAGCGGTATGCGCTGCCTTACTCATACATTGTGGTCAGACTTAAGTATGCGTATTGAAGAATTTTTAAACAGTATTTCCCTCGCCGAGTTAGTCGCTAATTCCGATGTGCAGTCTGTTGCAACGCGTCAGGATAATGGGGTTAACAGTGCAATGAAGCAATTAGAGAATATTCAAGTGAGTTGCCAGCTGTAAACTGGCGTCTAGCGGAGAAAGAAATGAAATTACCGATATATTTAGATTATGCAGCGACCACTCCGGTTGATCAGCGTGTTGCAAACGAAATGATGCAGTGCCTGACAATGGATGGTAATTTTGGTAATCCAGCCTCACGTTCACACCGTTTTGGGTGGCAGGCAGAAGAGCTGATTGACCAGGCGCGTAACGATATCGCTGATTTAATCAACGCCGATCCGCGTGAAATTGTCTTCACCTCAGGGGCGACGGAATCAAACAACCTGGCGATTAAAGGTGCGGCTAACTTCTATCAAAAGAAGGGTAAGCACGTGATCACCGTTAAGACCGAGCACAAAGCTGTGCTGGACACCTGTCGTGAACTGGAGCGTCAGGGCTTCGACGTTACCTATATGGAAGTGGAAGAAAACGGCCTGCTGGATCTGAAAAAACTAGAAGCCGCTATCCGCGAAGACACCATTCTAATCAGCGTTATGCATGTTAATAATGAGCTGGGTGTGATTCAGGATATCGCGACCATCGGTGAGATGTGTCGTGAGCGCAAAATCATGTTCCACGTCGATGCCGCGCAAAGCGCCGGTAAAGTACAGATCGACCTGCAACAGCTGAAAGTAGACTTTATGTCTTTCTCTGGCCACAAAGTATATGGTCCTAAAGGCATCGGCGCACTGTATGTCCGCCGTAAGCCGCGTGCACGCCTTGAAGCGCAAATGCACGGTGGTGGCCATGAGCGTGGTATGCGTTCAGGTACATTGGCAACCCACCAAATCGTGGGCATGGGTGCAGCTTTTCGTGTTGCCAAAGAAGATTTCGAAAAAGATCATGCACATATCAGCGCGCTGCGTAAGCGTTTGCTGGACGGCGTGATGGATATGGAAGAAGTGTATTTCAACGGTGCGATTGAGCAGTCAGTACCGGGCATTGTTAACCTGAGCTTCAACTTTGTTGAAGGTGAGTCGCTGCTGATGGCAGTGAAAGACATTGCCGTATCATCAGGGTCTGCATGTACTTCTGCGAGCCTTGAGCCGTCTTACGTACTGCGCGCACTGGGCCGTAACGATGAGTTGGCACACAGCTCTATCCGCTTCAGCATCGGTCGTTTTACCACTGAAGAAGAAATCGATTATACCGTTAAGCTCATCAAAGACTCGATTGGCCGTCTGCGCGAGATGTCACCGCTTTGGGAAATGTTCAAAGATGGCGTGGACTTAGATGCAGTTGAATGGGCACACCATTAAGCAAATCCGTGTATAGCAAGTTAAAACTATAGGCAGGTAGTGAGGAAAGAATTATGGCGTACAGTAACAAAGTAATAGACCACGTGGAAAACCCACGTAACGTTGGTTCATTAGACAAGAACGATCCGAGTGTCGCAACCGGTATGGTTGGCGCACCGGCCTGTGGTGACGTGATGAAGCTACAGATCAAAGTATCTGGCGAAGGCATCATCGAAGACGCCAAGTTCAAAACGTACGGCTGTGGTAGCGCTATCGCGTCATCATCGCTGGTAACTGAGTGGGTAAAAGGCAAGACACTGGACGAAGCCGGCGAAATCAAGAACACCGACATCAGTGCTGAGCTAGAATTGCCACCAGTAAAGATCCACTGTTCAATTTTGGCAGAAGACGCAATTCAGGCTGCAATTGCAGACTACAAGAGTAAACAGGCGAAGTAAGAGATAACTATGGCAGTGACACTGACAGAGTCGGCAGCAGGCCGAGTACAGACTTTTTTGGCCAACCGCGGTAAAGGCATTGGGCTGAGAGTCGGCATTAAAACGACCGGCTGTTCAGGTCTTGCCTATGTACTTGAGTTTGTCGACGAGCTGGATGAAGGCGATGAGGTATTTGAAGAAAAGGGCGTCAAACTCATCGTCGATGCCAAGAGCCTAGTGTATATCGACGGCACTGAGCTAGACTACACCAAAGAAGGTCTGAATGAAGGGTTTAAGTTCAACAACCCGAATCAGAAGGACGAGTGTGGTTGCGGCGAAAGTTTCACCGTTTAATCTCTCTTGTGATTAATAATTCTAAAGCCCTGCCTTGGTAGGGCTTTGCTGTATTGGATGCGTATGCGATATTTTGAATTATTCGATTTACCTGTCAGCTACCAGGTTGACCTGAGTGTTTTAAATCAGCGTTATCTTGACCTGCAACGCGCGGTCCACCCGGACAAGTTTGCCCACCTTGGCGAACGCGAAAAACTGTTAGCGGTACAAAAGACCGCAGAGATCAATGATGCACTGGCGGTGCTGAAGCACCCGGTAAAGCGTGCTGAGTACATGCTGAGCGAGCGTGGCGTGGATATTCGCGCTGAGCAACAGACCTTGCAGGATCCGGCTTTTTTAATGCAGCAAATGGAGCTGCGTGAAGCGCTGGAAGACATTCAGCATAGTGGCGATCCTGAAGCAGAAATCGAGTCATTTGAAGCGCAAGCCAAACAGCTGGAACAGCAATATAGCGCCGGCCTGGGTGAGCTTTTAGCGAGCAGCGACGAAAGTGACCTGCATCGCGCGGCGGATCATATTCGTAAACTCAAGTTTGTTTATAAATTGAAAGACGAGTTGTCTCGAATTGAAGACAGCCTGTTCGACTGATTGATGCGGTGTGGCTGCAAAGTGCAGCGACAACCAGCTTCACCAAAGTGAAAGAGCATTATGGCATTATTGCAAATTGCTGAGCCGGGGCAGAGCGCGGCACCTCATGAACATAAACTGGCCATCGGGATCGATCTGGGCACCACCAATTCGTTGGTTGCTACGGTCCAAAGTGGCGAAACCAAAACCCTGACCGACATCAATGGCGAGGCGATGCTGCCTTCTGTGGTCCGATATCATGGCGAACAGGTAAGCGTTGGTAAGTCGGCGCAGCAAGAAGCCGCATTAGATCCGGAAAATACTCTGATCTCAGTAAAGCGCTTTTTGGGTAAAACGGCCGAAGAAATTGCCAGCAGCTATGGTCAGCTGCCTTATACCTTTGTTGAGCATCAGGGCAGCCTGGCGGTTCAGACCTGTGCCGGCCCTGTCAGTCCGGTTCAGGCATCGGCTGAAATACTCAAATCACTCCATCAGCGCGCAGTTGAAAGCTTCGGTGGTGAGGATGTGATGGGTGCAGTGATCACTGTACCTGCCTATTTTGATGATGCACAGCGTCAGAGCACCAAAGATGCCGCTGAAATTGCCGGTCTTAAAGTACTGCGTTTGCTGAATGAGCCAACCGCAGCAGCGGTGGCTTATGGCCTGGATTCAGGTCAGGAAGGCGTGATTGCCGTTTATGACCTGGGCGGTGGTACCTTTGATATTTCTATCCTGCGCCTGAATCAAGGCGTATTTGAAGTACTGGCCACCGGCGGCGACTCAAGCCTGGGCGGTGACGACTTTGATGCGCTATTGGTGAATACTTTTAAGCAGCAAACCGGATTAACCGACCTGACTGCCAAAGAGCTGCGCCTGTTCATCAACAAAGCTAAGGCGTGTAAAGAAGCGCTGACCAGCTATGAAACGGTGAACGTGAAGTTGCCTGTGCGCGAGCAGGAATTCACCGTGACCATTACCCAAGCACAGTTTGCTGAGCTGGCAGAGGAATTGGTTAAGAAAACATTGCGTTCGTGCCGCCGCGCGCTCAAAGATGCGGGCGTTGAAAAGGAAGAAGTGCTGGAAGTGGTGATGGTGGGTGGTTCAACCCGCATGCCTGTGATCCGCAGCGCCGTAGAAACCTTCTTTGCTAAGCCCCCTTTGACGTCGATTGACCCGGATCGGGTCGTTGCACTGGGCGCTGCTATTCAGGCAGACATTTTGGTCGGCAACAAACCGGATTCGGATATGCTGCTGCTGGACGTTTTGCCATTGTCTTTGGGCCTGGAAACCATGGGCGGGCTGGTTGAGAAGATCATCCCACGTAATACCACCATTCCGGTTGCCCGTGCGCAGGAATTTACCACCTTTAAAGATGGTCAGACAGCCATGTCACTGCATGTATTGCAGGGCGAGCGTGAGCTGGTTGATGACTGTCGCTCTTTGGCTAAGTTCAGTCTTAAAGGCATTCCGCCAATGGCGGCAGGGGCGGCACATATTCGCGTAACCTTTAAGGTGGACGCGGACGGTTTGCTGAGTGTGTCTGCAATGGAGAAATCCACTGAAGTACAGGCTGAGATCCAGGTTAAGCCGTCGTTTGGCCTGAGCGACGACCAGGTTGCACAGATGCTCAAAGACTCTATGAGTAATGCCAAAGAAGATATGCAGGCACGTATGCTCAAAGAGCAGCAGGTTGAAGCGCTGCGTGTACTGGAAGCGCTGGAGGCCTCACTGGCGACCGACAGCGAGCTGCTTAATGAGCAAGAGTTGACGGCATTGCGCGATGCGATGGTCGCGCTTGATAACGCACGATTAACGGCCACGGATCCACAAGCGATCAAAGCGGCAATCGAACAGGTGGATGAGGCAAGCAGTGAGTTTGCATCACGCCGTATGGATGTATCAATTAAACACGCACTGCAAGGTCAGTCGGTAGACGAGGTGTAATATGCCACAGATTATCTTTTTACCCCATGAAGAACTTTGCCCGGAAGGTGCAGCCATTGAAGCGGAATCAGGCAAAACCGTACTGGATGTGGCGCTGAAAAATGGCATCAGCATTCCCCATGCCTGTGAAAAGTCCTGTGCCTGCACCACTTGTCACGTGGTGATCCGTGAAGGGTTTGACTCGCTTGAAGAAAGCGATGAGCTGGAAGACGACATGCTGGATAAGGCCTGGGGGCTCGAAGCAGAGTCCCGGTTGGGTTGCCAGGCGGTGATTGCCGATGAAGACCTGGTTGTGGAAATCCCCAAATACAACCTCAATATCGTCAACGAAGAACATTAATCTTTGTCTCTACAGGGCCGCATTTAGCGGCCCTGTTCAGTTATGGAAGGAGCGTTTGCTATGACACTTATCACCGAACAAAACCACTCCTGGGTGAATGGCAGCCCCTGGCAATCTCAGCGGCAATTAACAGTGCATAACCCGGCCAACGAGGAGCCCATCGCGACGGTTTCCATTGCCGATAATGAGGCGGCAGCACAAGCACTCAACGCAGCGCAGACATGTTTTGATACCCTTAAGCAGCGCCCGGCCCTGCAGCGAGCAGAGGTGCTGATGCGCTGGTATCAGCTCATACTGGACAATGAAGCGGTACTGGCAGAGTTGATGACCAAAGAGCAGGGCAAACCGCTGCGTGAAGCGAAGGCCGAAGTCAAATATGCGGCGGGGTTTGTGCAGTGGTTTGCTGAAGAGGCTAGGCGTGCTTATGGCGAAGTGATCCCATCGCACAGTCCCTCGCACCAGCTGACAACGATAAAGCAGCCCGTCGGCGTGGTGCTGGGGATCACGCCCTGGAATTTTCCTCTGGCTATGATCACGCGCAAAGTGGCACCTGCTTATGCTGCGGGTTGTCCGTTTATTCTTAAGCCATCAGAAGAAACGCCTTTGAGCGCCATAGCCTTGGCCAAATTAGCGTTAGAAGCTGGGTTTGAAGACGGTGCTTTTCAGGTTCTGGTAACCGATGATGCCGAGGCGCTGGTCGCTCCCTTATTGGCAAGCCCGGTGGTGCGTAAGCTGACTTTCACCGGTTCCACATTGGTAGGTAAAAAGCTGCTGGCACAGGGTGCCGACACGGTAAAACGGACCTCAATGGAGTTGGGGGGCAATGCGCCCTTTATTGTGTTTTCCAGTGCGGATGTCGAAGAGGCCGTGGCAGGTTTGATGGTGGCCAAGTTTAGAAATGGCGGGCAAACCTGTGTGGCCGCCAATCGGGTTTTTGTCCATCAGGATATACAAGAAGTCTTCACCGATGCACTCATAGAGGCGGTTGACAAACTGGTGGTCGGCGACGGGCTAGAGGCGGATACCGATATCGGGCCACTGATCAACGCCAAAGCCAAAGATAAGGCGCTGCATCTGATTGAAGATGCGCTAGCTCAGGGCGCTCAGCGGGTATATCAGGGCGCAGCAGGTGCAGGTCTCTTTATGGCACCGACCATTTTGCTTGATGTGACCGAAAAGATGGACATTTATCACCAGGAGATTTTTGCGCCGGTTGTCAGCATAATTGTATTTGATGATGAGCAGGGCGTGATACGTCAGGCCAATGCGGTCCATGAAGGACTTGCCGCCTATTTCTATTCTCAGGATGTATCGCAAATTCATCGAGTTGCAATGGCACTCGAATATGGCATGGTGGGGATCAACGAAGGTGCCATATCAAATCCGGTAGCGCCTTTTGGCGGGGTAAAACAATCCGGGCTGGGGCGCGAGGGGGCCAAAGAAGGGCTACAGGAATTCCTGGAAACGAAATACCTGTGCCAGAAGTTCTTAGAATGATTGTTCCGTAATATGGAACTTTCTGTTCATTTTTGAGAATCTGACGCGGATAGGAGCACGGTTTTATCCGCATTTAAAATTCATTTTATACCACCTTATCAATATCTTATATTTAATTTTTTCAGTGCTGCTGTGCGCTATCAACATGTACCTGTTATCTCACTTTTTACAACGGCTTTTAATTTATGACGAAGCTATGTACACTAGCCGTTTAATTTTTGACTGGCTGGACATTGTTTATGTACACAGGGAAAGAACCCACTCTGGTGATCCTGGCGGCAGGCCTGGGGAAGCGGTTTGGCGGTAACAAGCAAATTGCGGTATTGCCAGACTTTAACTGCACCATTATGGAACTGAGTATTCAGGATGCCTATGCTGTGGGCGTACGTCACCTTGTGTTGGTAATTAACCGTCAGGTTCGTCCGCTGATAGAGCAACAGATACTGCCGCGCTTACCCGCCGATTTGCAGGTCGAGTTGGTTGAACAGGCCGTTGATAATCTGCCATCGCGCTTTGCCAGTAAAGCGCTATCGCGAGAAAAGCCCTGGGGAACTGGTCATGCATTGTTATGTGCAAAACCCTTTATACCGGGTGATGCCATTGTGATCACGGCCGACGACTATTACGGGCCAGATGCTTATAAACAGCTCGTCAATCATTTCGCTGCAGCAGATCAGGGGGATATGGCTATTGTGGGCTACCCACTGGCGCAAACTTTGTCATCGCAAGGTGGTGTAAATCGCGGAATATGCCAAACTCATAAAGACAGTCTGCTTGAGGTTATTGAATATCTCGATATTCATCGAAACGGTGACACGCTGTCGGGGTTCGCGCCTGATGGCAAGCGGGTTGCACTGCCTGAGACGGCCCTGGCTTCGATGACCTGCTGGGGCATTACGCAAACCTTGCTGACACAGTTAGAGTACGGCTTCTCTGAGTTTCTAGAAAATTATGACAGCGATGTCAAAAGCGAGTATTATTTGCCTGATTGTATTCAAAGTTGTATTCAGCAAGGCCTGATTCGGGTCAGGGTACATAGTGCATCAGAACGCTGGTTTGGTATCACCTATAAAGAAGAATTAAAGAGTGTCTCAGGATTATTATATGAACTACGTCACGGATGAGCCTATCACCTGCCACCGTATTGAGAGTGGCGATGAGGTAACAATGAAAAATCGTGCAATAGCAGAGGTCTTATCGCAGCACTTTGGTCTGCAAGGCGCATCTGTTTCTTTACGTCCAATCGGTAACGGACATATTAATACAACAATGTTGCTAAAGAATAAGCAGCGCGCTTTGGTTGTGCAAAAACTCAATACCTGTGTTTTTCCAGAGCCCGAGCAACTGGTGACCAATGCCAGAAAAATTGAACAACATTTGGCACGCAAAGCCCGTGATGGTGAGTATGAATTGGCGATCATTCGCCATGTTCCCACTATTAAAGGGGAGTATTTGGTACACCATGAGGATGAAGTCTGGCGTGCGCTGGAATTCATTGGCGGCAGTTATAGTGAAGATGTTGTCGACAGTGAGGTCAAAGCTAAAATCGCGGCCAATGCATTTGGTCAGTTTGCAGCGGCATTAAATGACTTTGATGCGACTCAGTTACACCATGTGATCCCCGATTTTCATAATCTGGCGATGCGTATTGAAAAGTTTGAAGAAACACTCGGCCAGGATCCGCTCGGACGGGCCGCCTTATGTCAGGCTGAAATTGCATTTTGTCGGGCACAGTTTTCGCTTGCCCAGGAAGTTGTTGATGTAGAGGCACAGTTGCCGCTACGAGCGTGTCATAACGACACCAAGATCAATAATATGTTGTTCTGCTCAGAGTCAAATAAAGCGCGTGCGGTAATCGATTTAGACACCTGTATGCCGGGTTACTGGTTGTATGACTTTGGCGATATGGTCAGAACATTTTGCTCGCCTGAAGCGGAGGATTCAACCAACCTGACAAATGTTCGGGTACGTGAGGAGATTTTTGCAGCCCTGGTGAGAGGGTACAAACACCCCCTGTCAGCCAGTCTGACGGACAGCGAAAAACAGAGCTTTATTCTGGGTGCGAAAGTGATGCCGTTTATGATTGGCCTGCGCTTTTTGACGGATTACCTTGATGGTGATAACTACTTCGCCACAAAACATCCAGAGCACAATTTACAACGTGCGCAAAACCAGTTTGCTTTGTATCAGGATATCGTCGCGAAACAAGCGCAACTGAGCCATATTATCGATGCCGCCTGAGTGGTATAAAAGCGCCGCCAGGCGCTTTTTTTTCGCCTGAAATAGACATAATACACAGTGTGTACAGCTTAGTTTTTAGCTGTATACCCATTTCACCCTGTACCGATTAAATCTCTACCTGTCGCAATGCTTTTGCAACCCTGTGTACAATCCGTTAGCGTTCAGGGGAAGTATCTTCGAGGATAATAATAATGACAAATTTAAATCGCCGGGACTTTCTCAAGGCGGCGGGGGTTGCTGCCGCCGCAGGTGTGGTCTCTGGATGTGCACAGAGCAAAGCAGATCCGCTGCAAACGGTACCTGAGCGCCAGGGTAAATCAGTCATTGGACTGATAGCACCTAAAATGGACGTGGTGCGTGTTGGTTTTATTGGCGTAGGCCAGCGGGGCTATGGTCACGTTAAACGCATGAGCCACATTGACGGGGCTGAAATTGTTGCTTTGTGTGACACACATGATGAAGTGTTACAGCGCTCAGCCAATTATCTTGCCGAGCGGGGAATGAAAGCGCCTGCGCTGTATCAGGGTTCTGAATTTGCGTACCGGGACATGCTTGCCCGGGATGATATTGACATCGTTATCATCTCAACCCCGTGGCGCTGGCATGCGCCCATGGCCGTGGATACCATGGAAAGTGGTAAACATGCCTTTGTTGAGGTGCCACTGGCCCTGACGGTTGAAGAAATGTGGAAGCTGGTTGACACCGCTGAGCGGACCCAGAAAAACTGTATGATGATGGAAAACGTCAACTATGGTCGTGATGAGTTGATGGTGCTGAATATGGTGCGTCAGGGCCTGTTTGGTGAGCTGTTACACGGCGAAGCCGCCTATATCCACGAGCTACGCTGGCAGATGAAAGAGCTGGAACATAAAACCGGCTCCTGGCGCACTGAATGGCACACTAAACGCAATGGCAATCTCTATCCCACTCATGGTTTAGGCCCGGTTTCTCAGTATATGAACATCAATCGTGGCGACAGGTTTGATTATCTGACCTCCATGAGTTCGCCGGCTCTGGGCCGTGCTGCCTATGCGGCGCGTGAGTTTGCGCCGGGCCATCAGCGCAACCAGTGGCAATATGTGGCCGGGGATATGAACACGACTTTGGTAAAAACGCTCAAAGGGCGTTCTATCATGATCCAGCACGATACGACGACGCCGCGTCCTTATTCCCGACATAACCTCATCCAGGGCACCAATGGCGTGTTTGCCGGGTTCCCGAATCGCATTGCGTTGGAGCAGGGGGGCACCAAATCGTTTCATGAGTGGGATGAGGACATGAATGCCTGGTATGCCAAATATGATCATCCCTTGTGGTTGAAAATGGGGGCTGAAGCCGAACGTAACGGCGGGCATGGTGGCATGGACTTCTTAATGTTCTGGAGAATGATCTATTGTCTACGCAACGGCGAGCCTTTAGATCAGGATGTGTATGATGGCGCGGCCTGGTCGGTGATCTCGCCCTTATCCGCATTATCGGTCGCTAACCGCAGCGAGCCGGTCACGATCCCGGACTTTACCCGCGGAGCCTGGGAAAGTGCAAAACCCCTGGGCATAGTCGGCGCCTAGCGATCGTCGGCACAGATCATCCCGGTTAGGTATGATACAATCGACAGGCCCTTATACAGGGCCTGTTTCAGATTGACACTCATATCCGGAGGTAGATTTGCGCGCAACAATCATCACACAACTTACTGTGTGTCTTGTGTTACTGATCACGACAGCGATTTCAGGCTGTGGTGTAACACAACAGGCCCATCAGTCACCGCAAGCGCCCGGTGCGCTCAAGCAAACGCTCAGTGACTACATTAGCACTTATCAGGCACGGCAGGATTTCGAGCAATTTTTATCTTTTTACGCCGACGACATGCAGCTGGAAGACATGCACTATGGTTTTGCGGTAGAAAACAAGCAGGCACTGGCTGAGTTTTTTAACTGGTCAGCGGGGAACGTGAAAATCCTGGACGGTGATCAAACCTTTACACTCAATGAAGTGATCCTTGATGAGCAACAACGTCGTGCAGTGATCCGTGGCACCTACGTTCGCTTTGAGTATGAAGGGCGAGAAATGGGGCCCTGGCGCTTCACAACCGTGTTACACTTTAACGCTGATAACAAGATCACCTATCAGCAGGACTGGATCAATTATTGGCCCCGCTCTTTGACCGACGGTGGTCGCAATTTAAATCATACTGCAAACTAATCCTTTATTACTCTGGCGAGGACACTGAGATGCAACTCTCTGTTGAGATCAGCAAATATCCATTACATTCTGACTATATTCCTTTTATTAAAGACTTTATTGAGCGCCTCAATCAGCATCCGCAGCTCAAAGTACTGACCAATACCATGTCTACTCAAGTGTTTGGTGAGTATGATCTGTTGATGAGCACCTTATCGGCAGAAATGAAGCGCTCGTTTGAGCAGTTCGGTAAAATCGTGTTTGTCTGCAAGTTCATCAGTGGCGACCTGTCGCCCCAGTCATGATGCAGTGGCTTATTGAAACCCTGGCCGGGTTTACCGCGATGTCGGTGTGGGAATACCTGGCCGTGATTTTATCCGCAGCGTATTTGTTGCTGGCGATCCGGGAAAACTCCTGGTGCTGGCCCGCGGCTTTTGCCAGCACCTTTATCTATACCGTGATGTACTGGAATGGTGCATTGCTAATGGAGTCCTTACTGAACTTTTACTACATGTTTATGGCGGTAGTGGGATGGTGGATGTGGCGCAGCGGCGCTCAAGATACGTCGCTGGCGATTGTCTCCTGGTCGCTATCTCGACATAGCATCATCATTCTGAGCACTTTAGTGGTGGCGCTGGTCATCGGTTACGTGATGGACAACTACACCCATGCTGAACTGGCCTATCTGGATAGCCTGACAACATGCTTTGCCGTGGTGACCACCTACCTGGTAGCCCGTAAAGTGCTCGAAAACTGGTTGTACTGGATAGTGATCGACGCCGCTTCTATGTACCTCTACTATCTCAAAGGTTATTACCCGACGCTGGTTTTATTCGGCTTTTATACCGTCATGGTCTGCTGGGGTTATGTGCGCTGGTACGAAGTGTATCAACAAAAAGAGGGTAAACCCCTTGCCGCTTTGTGATGCGCCGCTGAGGGAGTTGATCAAACACGCTTTTCCCTACCTGACGATTAGCACGCTGTGTCCGCTCAACAAAGGGTTAAGTAACAAAAATTACTACCTTGAGCAGGCGCAGCAGGGGTATTTACTCAAGCATTACAGTAGCACGCTACCGGTCCAGGCACTGCAAGCGCAGTCACAGCTGGCTAAGCTTGGCGTCGCGCAGCCTGTGGTTGGCTTTGATACAAAGACCCGGCTGGCGTTATTTGAGTTTGTAACCGAGAGCGATGAGGCCATCGCTCTGGGCGATCAACTGCTGGCGCAGCTGCACACATTACATGGCTTTGATCAGCCCCAAATTGGTCAACTCGATTTATCTGGCGCGCTTCTTGAAGCAGGCCGAGTACTGGACTGCGCACCACAGCTCACACTGTTAGCTCAGCAGCTGGCTCAGTTTGAGGCCGATATCTGTTTTTGTCACAACGATCTGGTTAAGGACAATATGCTGGTAACGCTACAGGGGCCGGTGTTTATCGACTTCGAGTATGCTCAATACAACGACCGGTATTTTGATCTGGCGGCTTTGTGCGTGTCTTTTTCGCTGTCAGCCAGTGAGGCAGAGCACATGCTGAAGCGTTATTATCGTCAGGCAAAGCTGCCTTGCCCGGCGTTTGCTCTGAATAAGCTCAGCTGTTATGTACAGGTTTATCTGTGGTTGTGTATTGCCTGGTATCAGCAGCGAAAATTGCACACGTACTTAGGCCCTTTACAGGCCATGCTTGCCCTGTGGCAGAGTTAGTTGCTTGATGTAGCGTTAAGGCCCGAGTGTTATTCGGGCATTAAGCTAATCAGGTGAAGAAACAGGGGGGAGTGGCCAGTACCTTATTAAATACCTCCCAAACGTTGTGCCAGCTCTTTGTATTTTTCAACGTCGTCTTTATCAAAAATGGGTTCACCCTGGTCATCCTGCTGTTTGGCAACCAGCAGGTTCTCTCGTGCCAGTCGTCTGACACGCTCCACTTTAACATCTAAAAATTCAGCAACTTGTTCAGTGGTCATTAGAGTCATAATACGGTCCTCTCAGATGATGTCATGCCGATACGGGAAGACCAATTTTCCGCGTATCTGCAGGTCGTCATTATTGTTATTGTTCTAAGCATAGTTAAATATCGCGAATTTCGCTCTGTGTGAAGTCTTTTTTCGAGTTTTAGACCATAAATTAAGCATATAGACAACAATGACTGGTATTTGCCACTGGATATGATTATTATTGGCACCACTAAGATGTTGCTCTCGTGGTGAAATGGATATCACGTGGCCCTCCGGAGGCCAAGTTCTAGGTTCGATCCCTAGCGAGAGCGCCATTTTACGTCATGCGCCACATCGGCAAAGTTTCCCGTTATATCCATTTTCTTCGTTTAAACAACACAGCCACGGCAACCGTTAATACCACCAGGGCAATCACAAAGATACTGAATGACCAAGGGCTTTCTGTACCCGGAATGCCACCAATGTTGACGCCCAGCAGACCGGTTAAAAACCCCAGCGGCAAGAACAGGGCTGCGACTACCGACATAATATACATGCGCTGGTTAAGCTGCTCATTCAGCTGATTAGCAATACTTTGCTGAAGTACCTGGGCGCGCTCTATGCTGGCCTCAAGCTCCTCGATATAGCGGCTCAGGGTGTTATTTGCTTCACCGAGCAAGCGGCGCTGTTCAAGGTTCAGCCAGCTTACCTTAGTATCAATCAAGTCATAGATGGCCTGACGCTGAGGCTTTATGTAGCGCTTTAAGGAGATCACCTGACGCCTCAGCAAGGTTATCTGATGATAATCGGGCTGGCTCTCTTCTTTGTCCAGCTGCTCTTCAAAATCATCCAGTTGTTCTTCGACCTGCCACAGGGTGTCTTGCATACGATGGGTGAGGCGATCAATCAAAGCACAGATCAGATCACTGATGGTCGTGACTGAGCTGCCATCCAACAGCGCGTTGCGCAGATCTTCAATAGAGATCAGCACGCGCTTACGACAGGTGATCAGCACGTTTTTACTGACAAAACAGCGCACCGAGACCATGTCTTCGGGGTTTTGTCTGGGATTGAGGTTAACACCACGTAAAAACAGCAACAACCCGTGATTGGCGCGAGTCACGCGAGGACGGGTTTCTTCTGCAAGCAGGGCCTGCCACTCCCATTCTTGCAGAAACTCCAGCTGACTCAGAAAGTGTTGAACTGCTTCGCTGGTGTAGTCAAAGTGCAGCCACACAGGCGCCTCATCTTTGAGTGCCTGTGTTAAGTCTGTGACCTGGGTTGCACCACCCTGACCGTCGAGCACGAGCGCATGAAGTAAGCCTTCCATTTTAATTACCTAGACATAAACCTGTGTGTTTATCATTGGTCAACTTAGGCGTTTTGGCAATCAGTATTATACTATTTTGCTGAGCACCTGGTTGACCGTCTTTAACACTTCATCGCGACATTGGTTGATAAAGAAATGCCCGCCATTGAAGTAATGAATATCAATCTTATGTGCACTTAAATCCTGCCAGCCGTGCAGCTGCTCGGCGCTGATCTCGATATCATCATGACCATGGAACACTGTGATTGGGCATGGCAGTGCGGTTGCCTGAGCGCGATAGCATTCGGCAATCTGAAAATCGGCTCTCAGCAAGGGCAGCAGTAATTCCATTAACTCTTTGTGCTCGAGCAGCTCTTTTGGCGTGCCATTCAGTTTGTATAGTTCCTCAACAAAGGCATCATGGGGCAGGTCGTAAATACGTTCTTTCGCCGAGGCGGTGTGGGGCGCACGGCTTCCCGATGCGATAAGGTGACGCGGTAGCGGCGCATTGTTCTCCACCAGGTGTTTAGTCACTTCAAAAATGACCCGGCTACCCAGGCTGTGGCCCATCAGCACATAGGGTTTCTCAGTCAAGAAAGCCTGGTGAGCTAATAATTCATTTACTTTGTGTTGCATCTCAACATACGCAGGTTCACCCATGCGCGCACCGCGACCCGGGAACTGTAGCAGCACCAGCTCTACCTCGGGGTGAAGCTCGCTACTCCAGGGCATATAAATGGCCGGAGAGCCGCCAGCATAAGGAAAACAGAATAATCTGAGTTTGGCATTGGGATTGGGTTTAGGTATTACAAAAAGCTTGTTGTTCATATCGTTATGCCTTTTTCTGGAATTGGAACTATCCTATCAGACCCGCTGCAAGCAAGTCATTTTATTCAATAAATATTCACATAACCCCCAGGTTTTGAGAGGCGCAGGGCAGAATTGGCCTGTTGTGGCGTGAAATCCTGACTGAACTGGGTTTCATTGATTGTTAAAAGTGCCAAGATCGGCGAAAATAGAGGATGATTAAAAATGAACCCGCCGGATGACCCTGCAAAGTGTCATGCGCACACTTTGCGTAGCGTGTGTGGATCCGCGTATAACCAAAAGAATTGACTAATGGCAGATCAGACTTTCCTCAATGAAATAAATAAGCGACGTACTTTCGCTATCATCTCGCACCCGGATGCGGGTAAAACCACCATCACCGAAAAAGTATTGTTGTTCGGTAAGGCCCTGCAACAAGCCGGTACAGTTAAAGGTCGTGGCTCTAACCAGCATGCGAAATCAGACTGGATGGACATGGAAAAAGAACGGGGTATCTCGGTAACCACGTCTGTGATGCAGTTTCCTTACAACGATAGCCTGGTAAATCTGCTGGATACGCCGGGACACGAAGACTTCTCGGAAGATACCTATCGTACCCTGACTGCTGTGGACTCTTGTTTGATGGTTATCGACGCCGCTAAGGGTGTTGAGGATCGTACTCGTAAGCTGATGGAAGTCACCCGTTTGCGTGATACGCCTATCGTGACCTTTATGAACAAATTGGACCGCGATATCCGTGACCCGATGGAGTTGCTGGATGAGGTTGAGACTGAACTGAACATCATGTGCGCGCCCATTACCTGGCCAATTGGCTGTGGTAAAGAGTTTAAAGGGGTTTACCACATCCATCGCGACGAGACCATTTTGTACCAAACAGGTCAGGGTCATACCATTCAGGACGTCCGCACCATTAAGGGACTCGACAACGCCGACTTAGATGCCGCCATCGGTGAAAGCCTGGCCGAGCAGCTGCGTGAAGAACTGGAGCTGGTGATTGGTGCCTCACATGAATTCGATAAAGAACTATTCCTGAGCGGCGAACTCACACCGGTATATTTTGGTACTGCATTGGGTAACTTTGGTGTAGACCATATGCTGGATGGTCTGACAGAATGGGCGCCGTCGCCGCTGCCGCGTCAGACGGATGAGCGTGAAGTGAGCGCCGACGATGAGAAGTTCACCGGCTTCGTATTTAAAATTCAGGCCAACATGGACCCAAAACACCGCGACCGTATCGCCTTTATGCGTATCGTGTCGGGTAAATACACGCAGGGCATGAAAATGAACCATGTGCGCCTTGGCAAGCAGGTGAGCATTTCCGATGCTGTGACCTTTATGGCCGGTGATCGTGAGCGCGCACAGGAAGCTTTTGCCGGTGACATTATTGGTTTGCACAACCATGGTACGATCCAGATTGGTGATACCTTCACCCAGGGTGAAAAACTCAAGTTCAGCGGTATTCCGAACTTTGCCCCTGAGCTGTTCCGTCGTATTCGTCTTAAAGATCCACTCAAGCAAAAGCAGTTACTGAAAGGCCTGGTACAGTTGTCGGAAGAAGGCGCGGTGCAGGTGTTCCGTCCGCTGATCAACAACGACCTGATTGTCGGCGCCGTTGGTGTGCTGCAGTTTGATGTGGTTGTGGCTCGTCTGAAATCTGAGTACAACGTCGATGCCATTTATGAAAGCATTAGCGTACAGACAGCGCGCTGGGTTAATTGTGATGATGAGAAGAAGCTGGCGGAGTTCCGCCGTAAGTGTGAGCAGAATCTGGCGCTGGATGGAGGCGATAACCTGACCTATATCGCGCCAAGTCGCGTTAACCTGAACCTGTCGATGGAGCGCTATCCGGACGTGCAGTTCCACCAGACGCGCGAACACTAAACACTGTGGGCTGTTAAATGCCCGTAAAAGTGAGGGGGTGGGTTGATTCGAGTCACAAGCTTACTTTAAGCTGGTGAATCCGGCCCGCCCGTTCGCTTAACTGAACGAGCCGCGTTTTATGCCGGCGCCAGAGGGCGCCGATGATGTTTGCTCAGTGCACACGCAGGCACTGACCCAAAGGAAACACAATGAACATTAAAAGTATTCTGATTGAAAAAGCTCTGTCTGCGATGGCCGCGGCAGGGATCCCTGAAGGCACCAACCCGGCGGTGACGCAAAGCACCCGCGCACAGTTTGGTGACTATCAGATCAACGGCGCAATGGGCGCCGCGAAAGCACTGAAAACTAACCCGCGTGAGCTGGCACAGAAGATCATCGACAATCTGGATGTCAGCGACCTGGCTGCAAAAACCGAAATCGCCGGCCCGGGTTTTATCAATATCCACCTGAAGCCTGAGTTCCTGGCAACCAGCCTGGAAGCGGCTAATCAGGATGCCAAGCTGGGCGTAGCTGAACACGCTCAGGCGCAAAACGTGGTAGTGGACTTTTCATCGCCAAACCTGGCCAAAGAAATGCACGTAGGTCACCTGCGCTCAACCATCATTGGTGATGCGGTGGTACGCGCCCTTGAGTTCCGTGGTGACAAAGTCACGCGTCAGAACCATGTGGGCGACTGGGGTACTCAGTTTGGTATGCTGATCGCCCATCTGGAAGACATGCTGGCACAAGGCATTGACCTGGAAAATGTGGCCCTGGCTGATTTAGAAACCTTCTATCGTGATGCCAAGAAGCGTTTTGACGACGAAGAAGGCTTCTCAGACAAAGCACGTGATTACGTGGTTAAGCTGCAAGGCGGCGATGCGCACTGTCAGAAGTTGTGGCAGCTGTTTATCGACACTTCTGTTAAGCACTCTGAAGAAGTGTACAAAAAGCTCAATGTGACGCTGACTCGCGACGACATTATGGCCGAAAGTGCCTACAACGATCGCCTGGCCGGTATTATCGAGCTGCTAAAAGAGAAAAACATTGCGGTTGAAGATCAGGGCGCACAGGTGGTGTTCCTGGATGAGCTGGCGAACAAAGACGGCGAGCCGTCGGTGTTTATCGTGCAAAAATCGGGCGGTGGTTTCCTGTATGCCACAACCGATCTGGCAGCCTGTGACTATCGTTCCAATGAGCTGGGGGCCGAGCGTATCCTGATCTTCGTCGATGCGCGTCAGAGTCTGCACTTTAATCAGGTTGAATTGACTGCCCGCAAAGCGGGTCTGCTGCGCGACGAAACCAGCTATGAGTTCTGCCCGTTCGGTACTATGATGGGCAGCGATGGTAAGCCATTCAAGACCCGTACCGGCGGTACAGTGAAGCTGGCGGAGCTACTTGATGAAGCGGTGAGCCGCGCCAGCGAAAAACTGGCCGACCGCGCGTCTGAGCTAAGCGAAGAAGCCCGTGCTGAAATCGCCCGTAAAGTGGGCATTGGTGCGGTAAAATACGCGGACTTGTCGAAGCACCGTACCAGTGATTACATCTTCAACTGGGATACCATGCTGAGCTTTGAAGGCGCTACGGCCCCTTATTTGCAGTATGCTTATACCCGTGTGCGCAGTATCTTCCGTAAAGCCGGAGTAGACAGTGCCGCACTCAGTGGCAGCATCAGCATTGTTGAGCCACAGGAAAAGGCGCTGGCGCTCAAGCTTCTGCAACTGGAAGAAGTGTTAGATTTGATGATCGGCGAAGCAACACCGCACGTATTGTGTGGTTATCTGTACGAGCTGGCAAGTCTGTACATGACCTTCTACGAAGCCTGTCCAATCCTCAAAGACGATGTGGCTGCTGAGGTGCGCGAAAGCCGACTGTTGCTGTGTAATCTGGTTGCCAGAACACTGCACACAGGTCTGGAGCTGCTGGGCATTGAGGTGATGGAGCAGATGTAAGCTCCGGGTGAGATCATGCAACTCACCCAGTCCATTACATGCTAGACTAAGGCCGCAATATTGCGGCCTTTTGTGTTATATAAGGAATGACCACCATGAAACTTGATGATATTCGTCGCGAATATACCAAAGACGGCCTCTCCCGCGAGAAGCTGGATGACAACCCAATTGTGCAGTTTGAACACTGGCTGCAACAGGCGGTGGATGCCAACCTCAGCGATCCGACCGCCATGGTCGTGGCCACGGTAGATGAACACGGCCAGCCGTCGCAGCGTATTGTGTTGCTCAAGCAGGTGGACGATAACGGCTTTGTGTTTTTTACTAACACCGGATCGCGTAAGGCACAGGAGCTCAAAGGTAATAACAAAATTTCATTGCACTTTCCCTGGCACAATCTGGAGCGTCAGGTCATTGTGTACGGTGAGGCCGAGCCGTTGCCAACCACCGCAGTGGCGAAGTACTTTCTGTCTCGTCCCAAGGAAAGCCAGCTGGCCGCCTGGGCATCACAACAGTCGCGTCCGGTGTCTTCGCGTCAGGCCCTGATGCAAACCTTTAACAGCATGAAAGCCAAGTTTGCCAAAGGCGATATTCCGCTGCCGGATTTCTGGGGTGGTTACTGTGTTAAGCCGCACCAGATTGAGTTCTGGCAAGGGGGAGAGCACCGTCTGCACGACCGTTTTATGTACCGTAAAGACCCAAGCGGACAGTGGCAGGTTGAGCGTCTGAATCCTTAGTGCCTTATGCGCTTTATTGATACCCACTGCCACCTGGACTTTGATGAGCTCAGAGACCAGTTGCCACAGCATCTGGCTGATGCGCAGGCGCTGGGCGTTGAGCGCTGTGTGGTGCCGGGTGTGACCTTGGCGCAGAGTCTTACTTTACCTGCTTTTGCGCAGCAGTACCCAGGCGTCAAAATCGCCTTTGGCCTGCATCCGTACTTTATGACGCAGCATCAAGCGGATGATATGGCGCAACTGGCCGAACTTGCACACCAGCATAGCTCAGAGCTGGTGGCCATAGGTGAATGTGGGATTGATGCCATGGTGGAGGATATCCCCGCGCAGCAGAAATTGTTTATTGAACATATTGCGCTGGCCAATGCACTTAAGTTGCCGCTGATTGTCCATCACCGCAAAAGCCACCATCTGCTGGCGGCGGCGTTTAAACAGCTGCCCCCTCAAAACGGCGGCGTTATTCATGCCTTTTCCGGCTCATTGCAAGATGCCAACACGTATCTGAAACTGGGGTTTAAACTCGGTGTAGGGGGGACCATCAGCTATCCGCGGGCGGCGAAAACCCGCACCACACTGGCACAAGTGCCACTGGATGCACTGGTGCTGGAAACCGATGCGCCTTCTATGCCGTTGGCAGGCTATCAGGGCCAGCCAAATCTACCTAAACGGGTGGTCGAGGTATTTGAACATTTGTGCGCTATTCGAGAAGAGTCGCAGCAACAAATTGCTGAGGTAGTATATGTTACGTCGCTGTCACTATTTAGTAGGTAACAGCATGGATAGACAAATTACCGTACTAACATTGGTAATATGGCAGAACAAAATGCTGATAGGCTTGGAATTGCAAAGAGGGGGTGGCCCTCTTAAGAAACTTTATAGCATGGTTCAGTCTGTAACACAGTGCATACCGTCAACAGTGTTACAGTTAAAGTTAGTAAGTCTATCACCACACCAGTATCGGCAAGAAACAGGGCGAGTTTCAATTCGACCGCCAGCTACATTTGGCGTTGCCTGAGCATCTAAATTACGTAGATTAGACAGCACCTTCATATTTTTCTTTTTGATCTGTAATTTCATTTTATTTTCCTTAAACTTGAAATTGAGCCAACGCTGAATTGATTGCTCAGCGCGGTATGCTAATTACCCATTATGGTAACTTACAGATAAAATGTTATTTTAATTTTTACCTATCGTCAATGGTTTTAACTTTTTGTTTCTTTTGAATAGTTTATAACTCATGCAGGTTTTTGGGGTAACTGGCAATGCTATTCCTCATCGGCAACGCTATTTCGGATCTGACGTTTTACTTCCCAGCGCTTTAGTGCGCGCCCAATCTGCCAGGTAAAAATACAGGCAATGCCCAGCATTAGCAGTACCACCCGACCCAGCTCATGAAAATGGCGGTGGCTTTGCGCCATGGCCGCTTCGGTTAAGTACTCGACACTGACAAAGCCAATGGGCTGTTGCTCTGAATCATAAATGGGCTCGACAATGGGTTGCTTGGACTGCGTTAGCCCGGCCAAATGGCGGGGCAAGTCAGTGATCTCGGGTGGGGTATCCTGGCCATCGTTGCCGATAATAAACTGGCCCTGATGATTATAAAGCCTGACCGACAGCACAAATTCGTCACTGGCAAGGTGATTGCTCAAGGCTCTGAGCTGCGGGGTATCCATACGACTCAGTGGCAGAGCAGCGTTGAGTGCCAGCTGTTTAGTCAGGCTGCGACCTGTGTGGTCGGCATTGGTGTGCAACAGCTGATGAGAGCGAAAGCTGGTGTTAAAGGCCAGCCAGGTAATGGTTAAAAAGCACATGGCCGCGATCAGCAGACGCAGTAACCGTCGGCTGCGTGAAGAAGAAAGGGTTTCAAGGGCTTGTGTATTTTTCATAGATCTTGTTTGCCTGCTGACATGCCATGATTAAGATGTTACAAAGGGCCCATACCGTTACCAATCAAGCATTCACACTTAGGCTCAATGAGCCGGGTATGACCCTAATCAGGAGTATCCATGTCAAAGTCACTCGCGTCAATCCAGTTGCGTGCCTGTGCTGAGCCCGCCGGGCAGTTTCTTACCTTAGCAAACTGGTACCAGATTGAAAACGATGATCAACTAACGCCGTGCGCCAGTTCTGTATCGCAAGCGGCCCAGTATCTGTGTTTCTTCGGTGCTGAGCTCAGCGGTGCCACGGTTCTGGAGCTCCTGAAGTTGTGCCGCCAGGCAGATATCGAAGTTACCCAACTGGCACTGTATCAGCCCACGGCTGACATGACACCCGGACTGGTTTTGTCTACCCAATCGACACGCGATGTGCGTGCATCGGTTCGCGCGTTGGCGGCGCAGTGGGGTCTGCAAGGCGCCGCTATCAGCCAGCCGCCAAGCTTGCAAAAGCCCGGTTTACTGGTGATGGATATGGACTCCACGGCAATCAAAATTGAGTGCATTGATGAAATTGCCAGACTGGCCGGGGTGTATGATGAGGTGGCTGCCGTCACCGCACAGGCGATGGCCGGGCAGCTGGCGTTTAACGACAGTCTGTATCAGCGTGTTGCTAAGCTGTCCGGTGTCGAGTTGCCGCTTATTCAGCAACTCAAAGATAACCTGCCGCTGATGGAAGGTGTTGCCCAGCTGTGTGCGGTACTGAAGGCCCATCACTGGCGTCTGGCGATTGCCTCTGGGGGGTTTACCTGGTTTGCCGAGGCGCTCAAAGCGCCGTTGCAGCTGGATGCTGTGTTTGCCAATACACTGGAAATTGCCGATAACAAGCTCACCGGTAAAGTGTTGGGAGAAGTGGTTGATGGCAATAAAAAAGCCGAAGTGCTCAACACTTTGGCTGAGCAGTTTGATATTTCGGCCAATCAAACCGTGGCTATGGGTGATGGTGCCAACGATTTAATTATGATGGCCGCTGCGGGCTTAGGCGTGGCTGTGCATGGCAAACCTAAGGTAGTCGAGCAGGCGGATGCCGCCATTACCCAAGGGTCTTTGACTCAGCTGCTTTATTTGCTGAGTGTCCCGGTCTAGTTGTGAGCTAATAAAAGCAAAGCGGGCTATTACGCCCGCTTTATTGTCTACTTAACTCTCCTGCCAGATCTCCCGATAGTGTCTGTCTTCCAGCCACTGGGTAAAGTAAGTGTCAAACAAACGCTCCCAGTCACCCAACGTGATGTCATAGCGCTCTGTCAGTACGATAAAGTTGTCCTTATCGTATGGGTCCATCGGCATAAAATAGGCTTCAAACAGGTATTCGTCATAGCCAGGGCGTGATGACAACAAGCCCTGCATAATCACCCTGTCTTTGCCTTCACGCTGGGCCGCGTAGGCTTCACAGGCACCAATAAACCCTGCTTTATCGGTTTGCGTAAAGCGCAAACCCCGCTCAGCGGCAAAGTCATAAAAGGCCGCAATGCTCAGTGGCGCTGGGTTTGCCACATGATAGACCTGATTGCGTTTTTGCGGGTCACTCATGCCTGCTACGATACAGGTAGCTGCGCGGTCAACCGGAATAATATCCAGCATGTAGGGGCTTTCAGTCGGACGCACCTCTATGCTGAGCATCATTTTCAGAATACGGTGGAAGACATCATCCGTGTTGCCAATCCCGGTTTTAGATGACCCCGAGATTTCCGAAAAACGATAAACCGTGTAGGGCACACCTGTGTGTGATGCCTGGCGAATGTTTTCTTCCTGCACCCATTTCGACTGACCATACCCGCTGCACAGCAAGGCCGCTTCGTCTGTTGGAATAAAGGATTCACGCGGGTTAACCGAGAAGTGGGAGTCTTTTATCTGGGTGCTGGCGGTGGTGCTGGAGACAAAGTGGATCATCTTCAGTGTGTCTGTGCAGCACAGTGTTAGCAGGGCATTGGTACCAGCCACCGACTTTTTAAAGGCAAAGTAGGGCTGGATATGATTCACATACGACGCGGTATGCATCACATGCTGGATGTCCCGGCATAGCAGTGTCCAGTGCTCGTCGGACACGCCTAGGCGGGATTGCTCCATATCTCCCGGGACAGGCACGATGCGTTCCAGGTCCAGAGTCAGCGCATACTGTTTGGCATTATCGGCAATGCGAGTCAGTGCCTGCTCTGCACTGTCGGCGCGCACCAGGCAGTATATTTTTGCCTTGGTGGTGGCCAGCAGCTCTGCCAGCAGGTGACTGCCTAAAAAGCCCGTTGCTCCGGTGAGCAGCACATGGCGGACGTCGCCCTCATAGGCATGCACTATCTCATCGGGCAGCGTCGGCAAGTCAATGCCCGCATCGACAATAAACTCAGGTAACGATGCATCGTCCTCATGCTGAACCTGGCCATGGGCCTTGTCGATTTCGTCGATCAGTGCCTGAATGGTATTCATGTTCTTAAAGGCATCGGCCTGAATATCAATATTGAGCCGGGCTTTGAGTTGCTGGAAGGTTTTCAGCAATGAGATGGAGTCAAAGCCGTAATCATACAGATCGCAATTCAGATCCAGCTCATCGGGAGCTATTCCCAGCACCTGGCCAACAATGCTTACCACAGTGCCAGCAATATCCTGAGACGCGTCAGATAAATCTTCCGATACTTGCTCCAGACGTGTATGCGTCAGGCGCTTGCGCTGCAATAGTGCCGCTGTGTTGTGCATGATGCGTTCGGGCTCTGTGGTGCAGATGGCCGCCAGGGTACTGCGCTTGGTGCTGAGTAGTTTGGGTAGTTGTGCAAAGGCATCCGACATCTGGATCAGCTGATAGCCCTTTTTCTCGGCAAAGCTGTTTTCAATACTTTTCAGCGGATCATCTGAGTGCCAGTAACCCCAGTTAATGGCCAGGGTCTGACCATAACGCTGCCGCTTATCCACTTGCTGATTTCGGGCTCGGGCAAAGGCGTTCTGAAAGCCGTTGGCGTATGAATACGACAGATGATTCAGGCTGCCAAACACAGCCATGGAAGAGAACAGCACAAAAAAGTCCAGCTCACAGCCTCTCAACATGGAGTCCAGCTGCTGCGTGCCCTGCACTTTGACCTGCATTGAGCGGACAAAGTCGGCCCAGCTGTTTTCTTCTTCCGTGTAGGTGGTGCCCAGGTGGAACACGCCGTTGAGCTCTAGTGACTTGTCGCTCAGTAAGGCACTGAGCTGTTTCAGCTGTTGGGCGTCGGCAATATCACACGCTAAGTAATGAACGGACCCTTTGCCGGTTTCGCTGAGCTGGGTCAGTTGTGGCTGTACGGTTTGCTCATCGCGCCTGCCCAGCAAAATGAGAGTGGCATCAAAATCTTCCAGCAAGCGCTGGCTCAGTGCCATACCCAGTTCGCCCAGTGCCCCTGCTACCAGATAAGTACCACCGTGACGTATTTCATACTCAGGCTGAGTTGTGTCGTTTGCGTCCGGCAGTTGCGTCAGTTGCAGTGCAAAGCGCGCACCATCGCGGTATTGCACCTGATTTGGCTGATGCTCGGTTGCGTTCAGTAAGGTACAGGCGAACTCCTGTAACAATAATTCGCCCAGACAAGCAGCCTCATCGAGTTGCTCGACTAACGTCCAGCTGTGCTGCGGATTGCGCAGGTTGTAGCAACGCAGCAGAGCACTCAGGTCGTCCCGGGTGTCAATTTGCGAGTCGGTCTGAGTGGCATAAAACAGCTGCATCGCGTGATTGTCGTGACGGGCGGTGAGTTGCATCAGCTCGAACAGGGGTTTGATCTGCTGCTGCGGCTCAAGCAATGAACCACTGCCCAGCACAAAAATGGTATCCGGCAGAACTTCTGGATCCAGCGCTGCGTTGTCCAGTTGTTCAAAGCACAGCGCAGTCACCTTACAGCCGCTTGCTTGTAGCGGCTTACTGAGGGTTTCAAGCTGCGCCTGGGTGTCTGATACCAACAAAATATGCCTGTGTGCCAGCTGTGCAGTCAGTGATGCCAGCCAGTCCTCAGGCAGAGTCAGTGCAGCCGGTTGCAATTGGTTGTCGAGCAGCAGCCAGGGGCTTGTTTGTTCAGCCTCAACCGCCTTTTTGCTGATAAAAGATGTACCAGGCAGGTGCAGTTTTGGCAGAGGAGTTGGGTAAAGCGGCTGCCAGTTCGCGACTTTGCCGGATTGCCACAGGCGTACTATGGCGGCATATTCCTGGGTTTGGTGCAGGGTCAGCAACTGCTCTGCTGTTAGCTGCTCGCGGGTGTTATTGCTGACCTTGGAAGCCTGATCAGGCGCGGCCTCCCTCAGGGCTGTGCGCAACTCGTTCAGTGAGGACACTACCCAGCCGAGTCTGTATGCCTGCGCCGTGCGGCCCAGCGCTAAGGTCGCGGCCAGTTGCGCCAGTATTTGCGGCGTGTCAGGTAAAGTCGCAACATGATTGGCAAGCTCAGTGACTTTTTGTGCCAGTGCTGCTTTGCTGGTGGCCGAGAGCACCACCATCGCCGGGGCGTCTGGCAAAGCTGTGTGTTGCTCAGTGATGTTCGGCTGATACTCTTCGAGCACCACATGAGCATTCACGCCACTGATCCCAAAGGCGCTGACGGCAGCTCTGCGCGGCGTATCGCCGTGCTCCCAGGGCTGCGCCTGGGTTTGTACCGCAAGCGGCGTATCCTCGAGCGCCAGATAGGGGTTAAGTGCCTGCACATGGAGCGATGGCACCAGAGTCTGATGCTTAAGTTGCAACACAACCTTGATAAGCCCGGCGATACCCGCGGCAATTTCGGTATGACCTATGTTGCTTTTCACTGAACCCAGTGCACAGTGGGCTGGCCACTGATGTGTATTAAAGGCTGCCTTGAGCGCATCCAGTTCAACCGGATCGCCGAGTGTGGTGCCGGTACCATGGCATTCGATGTAGCTGAGTGTGGCCGGGTCGATGTTGGCGTTACGCCAGGCTTTATCCAGTAGCTGAGTTTGTGCCCTGGCATTGGGCACGGTAAAGCCCTGTGACTTACCGCCATGGTTAACCGCCGACCCCAACAAGGTGGCGTAAATGGCGTCCTGGGAGCGCTCGGCTGCCGAGCGCTTTTTCAGCATGATCATGCCAACGCCTTCGCCCCGCACTATGCCATCGGCATCGGCAGCAAAGGTTTTGCATCGCCCATCCGGCGACAGTGCACCTATCTCCTGCATGGCCACAGAGGCGGTGGGAGTGTCTATGATATTGACGCCGCCAACAATGGCCTGCTCACACTCACCCATACGAATGGCTGCTATGGCCTTGTGTACGGCCACCAGTGATGATGAGCAGGTGGTATCTACCCCTTCGCTCGGGCCGTGCAGGTCGAGGAAGTAGCTCATGCGGTTTGGCGCAAATGCCGGGGAGGTGATCAGCCCTTCGTGATATCCAGACTGACAGCCAATAAATAACCCGGTGCTGGTGCCTGCCAGCGATTTTGGGTCGTATCCGGCATTCTCAATACACTGCCAGACATGCATCATCAGCAGGCTTTCCTGCAACTGAATGCGCTCACACTCTGCCGGCGCAATATTGAAGAATAAAGGGTCGAACTCGGTGTCGCGTCGCAGGCGGCCCAACCAGTTAATTTCACCGGGCCAGCTGAGCTCGCTGTCTTGCGGCTGTGGCCAGCTGTGGCGGGTCACACAGTCTTTGCCTGTGCTCAGGTTGTGCCAGAATTCGTCAAGGTTACTTGCCTCGGGGAAGGCAGCACTGATCCCAATAATGGCAATTGCTTCATCATTTGAGGCATTCACCGGGGCTTGCTCTGCTGCTGTATCCGTTGAGCTTGTTTGCGTCTCGTTAGTCGTGGCGATCAGCACATCGCCATACTCGGCGATAATATGGGCTCTGAGGCTGTTCAGGGTCGAGTGCATAAACAGCACGCTGGGCGAGAGCTCAAGCTGATAGCGGCTGTTGAGCTGATTGATAAAGGTAATGAAAGCGATGGAATCCGCGCCAAACTCGCCCAGATCGGTATCTCCGTCCAGTGTATCCGGTTGCACGCCAAGTAAAGCCGCGACCATAGTGCTCAGCTGCTCTGTCAGCGCAGCGTCCAGCGTGGCTTCACTGCTAAACTGGGCTACTGGTTTAGCGGTGTCACTGACTTGCTCATGGTTTGGGTGGGTCGGGGTATATTGCACCAGCGTCTGAGGTTGTTGCAGTGCCCGGTAAAATGCCTCTATGCCACTGTTGGTGGGCATGGCCGCATTCGTATGGGCAAACTGGGCATTGCGCTGCATACCGCCGTCTTGCCAGAAAGGCCAGTCGATACTGGCGCTCAGGCCATGGCGCTTACCGCTGGCAACCAGGGCATGACGCTGCTGCATATAGCTGTCGAGAAACGCATTGGCCATGGCATAGTCGCCCTGAGAGGCAGCGCCCTGTACGCCACTGAGCCCGGCAAAACAGGCGAAGAAGCGCAGCGGCAGATCTGCTGTGGCCTCATCCAGCGCCACCACGCCCGTGACCTTGGGCGCCAGCACTTGGGCAAAGGAGGTCGGGGTTTTGTTGCACAGCAAAGTATCCTGCACTATGCCAGCGGCATGGATCACGCCATGGAGCGCACCGAATTCGCGCACTATGTCGCGCACCAGCAACAAGGTATTCATCTTCTGAGCCACGTCCAGCTGACGATAAACCAGTTGTACCTGACCTTGTTTAAGGTTGCGCAGCTGCGACTCTACCTGAGTGTCATCAGCGGCTCGGCGACCTGTCACGACCACTGTGGTGGCAAACGGCAAAGTGGCCAGTTCGGCAATAAAGTGACGACCAATGCCACCGAGCCCGCCGGTGATGAGATAAACGCCATCGGGCTGCCACGCACTGACCGGTTTCACATCGCTCACCGGCTGATAGCCCAGTACTGTGCGGCTCGTGCCCTGATAAGCAATGACGGAGTCGGGCGCATTGCGGTTATCGGTGAGCAGAGTGTGCAGCGTATCTGAGCTCAGCGTCGGGTCTACCAGCAACAGCTGTGTGCGCAGCATAGGGTGTTCAATGCTGGCGGTTTTCAACAGGCCGTGCAGGCAACTGTTGAGATTAGCCAGCGGCTCGGCCTGAGTGTTGCCTATCACCAGCTGTAACAGGGTCGGCTGTCTGGTTTTCGCGAGCGACTGTATAATGTCGAGCAGCTGAGTCCCGTAGTCACTGACCTGCTGCTCAGGTGCGTAATGGCTTGAGCTAAGCACTTGGGTGATGGCACCGGCGACTTCCAACTCCGGCAGGTCGCACAGCACCACACAGTGCGACGCCGTGCTGTCGGGCGCAGCTGTCTCACTGTCTGTAACCACAGGCTGGGTGCGCCATTTTGGTACACTCAGCGTGCATGGGACCAGCTCTTCTGATTGAGTCTGGCTCAGGCCGAGCGTGTATGGTTTTAGATCAAAAGGATAAGTCGGCAGGCTCAGTTTGCCGACCTGCTCTCCCTGATACAAGAAGTCCCAGTCCTCAAAGCCGCTGTCCAGCCAGTGGCTTAGAATAGCCTGATAATTGCCCTGTGCCAGCCAGCTGGCCGGTGTGCCAGTGGGAACTGGGTTCAAAGGTGCTTGCTCACTCCTTGCCTGGTAATGCGTCAACTGGGTTTTAAGCTCGTTCAAAGAAGACACCACAAAGCCTGCGCGATGCGCCATCACCTGGCGACCGGTTTGCAGGGTGTAGGCCAGGCTGACTCTCAGCGCATCATCGCACAGGGTGCGCTCAAGCCAGTTCAGCAGCTCACTGATCTGACGTTGCAGTACTTCTGGTGTGGCTGCCGATAGCACCACGATTGAAGGCTGACTGCTCAATGCATTCTGTGTTTGCGCCACCGGGGCTTCTTCCAAAATGGCATGGGCATTGGTGCCGCCAATCCCAAATGAGCTGACCGCGGCTCGTCTTGGTAACAAAGGGGTTTCCCACAAGCGTGTGCTGTCGACGACATAAAACGGCGAGTTAGCCAGGTCCAGGTGTGGATTCGGCTCATTATAGTGCAAGGTACCGGGCAGCAGTTTGTGGTGCAGCGACAAGCTGGTTTTCACCAACCCGGTGAGCCCTGCCAGGGTGTCTGTATGACCCAGGTTCGATTTCACGGCACCCAGCCCACAATATTGTTTTGCTTCGCTATGCGGCTGATAAACCTGTTGCAGCGCAGCAAATTCAATGGGGTCGCCCAGCGCGGTGCCGGTGCCATGGGCTTCGACATAACTGATACTCGCCGGTGAGACGTCGGCGCTTTCTAGTGCCTGGGTGATCACCTGCATCTGGCCTTCCGTGCCCGGGGCAAAGAAACCGGCCTTGTTGTTGCCATCGTTGTTCACCTTCACCGCCTTAATCAGGCTGTAAATGTGATCGCTATCCTGGGTTGCCTCATCGGCCCGTTTGAGCACCACCACAGAGACGCCATTGCCGCCTATCATGCCATCGGCTTGGGCATCAAAGACTTTGCAGCGCGCATCGGGGGCAAAGTTGAGGCCTTTTTCTATTTTGTATCCTGTGCTGCGCTGCGGGAATAAACAGGCTGCGCCAACAATGGCATAGTCAATGTCACCGGCTTTGAGTGCCGAACAGGCCAGTGCCAGTGCGCTCAGGGATGAAGAGCAATTGGAGTGCACAAACAGACTTGGGCCGGTCAGACCGAGATGATAGGAAATACTGGTTGCCAGCGTGCCTGGCTGATTCAGCGTTGACGCGACATAGTCCTCGGCATTGAGGACAAACTCCCCGTTACTGAACTTATCGTGCAGGTTGAGATCGGTCAGGTCGCCGCCTGAGGCGGAAATATACACGCCGGTGTTGGGCATTTGGCCACAGCGATAACCGGCGTCTTCCACCGCTTTCCAGGCATGCAGTAACAGCTGGCGCTGTGCATAGCTCATGGTGCGGGCTTGTTTTTCCGAGAGATTAAAAAAGCCGGGGTCGAATTCATCCTGGCCTTCAACCCAGGTATCGAGCCAGATCATAGCAGGGTCTGACTCGGCTCGCTGGCTGTGGCGAACCAGGTTGTTGCCTTCAATGAGGTTTTGCCAGAATGTCTGCGCGTCGGGGGAGTCCGGGTAATGACAGGATAAGCCTATCATTGCAATGGCCTGACTGGCGGTTGTCGGCTTTGCAGGATGGACCGGCTCTGGCGCTTGTACAGGCACTGAAATCGGACTGGTGACTTTGGCAGATAAATAATCGCACTGGGCGTTAATGGTGCTGTACTGAAACACCTCCGTCAGCGGCAGGTCGATATTGAACCTGGCGCTCAGTTTGGTGGCCAGTACATTGGCCAGCAGGGAGTCGCCCCCAACCGTGAAAAAGGGCGCATCCGGCGCAACCTGACTCACGTCCAGCACATCGCACCAGACAGCCGAAATCTCGGCCTGTAAGTTTCGCTCTGGTGCGGTTGCGCTGAGGTTTGTTTCCAAAGCTGAGATGGCGGCCTGCGCGGTGTGTGAGTTAAACGGCAGCTGGCCGAGCAGCGCCTGTTTATCCACTTTGCCATTGTTGGTCAGCGGCATCGCGGGCACGGAGACAAAATACGCCGGCACCATGTACTCGGGCACACCCTTTAACAACTCGCTACGGATCGCTTCATCGGATAGCGGCACCTGGGTGACCAGGTAGGCCACCAGCACGTCACCATGACGTTTGCTGGCAGCCAGCACGCAGGCATCCTGAATTGCCGGGTTGGTTAGCAGGGCATGCTGTACTTCGCCAAGCTCAATGCGGTGTCCGCGGATCTGAACCTGATCGTCGCAGCGGCCCAGGTATTCATATTGGCCCTGTGCATTCAGACGCGCCAGATCGCCAGTACGATAGAGGCGCTCCTCGTTTTGCCCGGCAAGCGGATTAGGCATAAAGCGCTCTGCGGTCAGGACCGCTCTTTGATGATATCCCCGACTGACGCCGCAGCCTCCAACATACAACTCGCCGGACTGACCCGCCGCGACAGGACTTTGCTGTTCATCCAGTAAGTACAGGCGATAGCCGGGCAGCGGCTTTCCTATAATGCTCTTGCCCGGGTTCTGTTCGACCAGCTCGCGGGTAATTTCTATCTCGGTAACGTGCACAGTGGTCTCTGTGATGCCATACATGTTGACCAATTTTGGTCGCGGCTGTGCTGCTTCAAACCAGGGCATGAGTTTACTCAGCTCCAGCGCTTCACCGCCAAAGATCACGGTGCGCAGAGAGCGTGTCAGCATAGGTTGTGCCAGCAAGTGCGTCATCAGCGGATAAAACGCCGATGGCGTCTGATTTAAAATGCTTACCTGATTGTCGTGAATAAAGCGTGCGAATGCAGCACTGTCTTTTTTGCAGGCGTCGTCCACGATTACCAGTTTGCCACCATGGGCCAGTGCGCCCCAGATCTCCCATACGGAGAAATCAAACGCAAAGGAGTGGAACAGGCACCAGGTATCCTGCGCATTAAACCCAAACCCAGGCTGGGTGTTGTTCAGCAAAGCGGTAATGTTGCTATGCTCAACCAGCACGCCTTTGGGTTGACCCGTCGAGCCCGAGGTATAGATGATATAGGCCAGCGCCTGAGGTGCCAGAGCTATGCCCGGAGCGGTAACGGGTGCCATAGTGCTGCTTTGCAGGCAGTCACTGAGGCGATATGTCTGGCTGTGCGCGACAGGCAGCGCCAGGTCGTCGCTCATCAGTACCAGCGCCGGATCGGCATCGGCCAAAATAAAGCGGGCTCTGTCCTCTGGTGAGCTGGGGTCCACAGGTACGTAGGCACTGCCGGTTTTCAGCACCGCCAGCATAGCGATTATCATTTCCACACTTGGGCGCAACAATAGGGCAACCCGGCTGCCGGGCCGCGCACCTCTGGCAATTAAGGTATGGGCCAGCTGGTTTGCCTGCTGCTCCAGTACCTGATAACTCAACGTGCTACCTGCAAACGAGAGTGCCGTCTGGGTCGGGTATTGCGCGGCCTGTAAGGTAAAGCTGTCAACCAAAGTGGTGGCTTTTGCAACTGGTGCCTGTGGCAGGCCATCGGGTGGTAAGTCACCGCTAAGCAGCACGTCTTCCAGTAGTTGCAGATAATTATCTGCCAGGGTTTGCACGGTATGGCGCTCATAAGCGCGGGTCGCAAATTTAAAGGCCAGCTGATGGGTACCACCCAGCGGGGTAACCTCCAGGCTCAGGTCCAGTTCGGCATCTTGCTGGAATTCCTGCCACAGTGCGCCCAGTAGCGCCTGATTGTCTTCTACCCAGTCGGCCTGAATAAAATTATGGCAGGCATAGCCTATCTGAAACAGCGGGTGAACACCCGGTATACGCGGCGCATTAACAGCGCTGAGCAGCTCAGACAAAGGCAGGGCGCTGTGACTGATCACGGCGTCCAGTTGTGTCTGATTCGCCCGTGCCTGGCTGACAAAATTTGTGCTGGCATTGCGTGTCAGTGGCAGTGGCAATTGATTCACAAACAGGCCCAGTGACTGCGCCATACTGGCTTTTGGTCGCTGCATCACAGGCGTACCCAGTATCAGCTCATTGCGACCAGTGAGACGGCTCAGTAACGCCTGAAACACGGTTAAGAAAAACACCGAGGTGCTAAGCTTGTGACGGGCTAAAAACTGTTCGAGTTGCTGCTGCGTGCTGGCTGGCAAGCTGAGCGTCACGCGCGCACTGTTTGGCTCGTCCGGGCTTACTTGCGTTGTGCGTTTGCCGGGCAGGACCAGCGGTGTCTGCACAGGATTCAAAGATTGCTGCCAGAATTGTTTCAGCGTGTCTGCACTTGGGCTGGCCAGCAGCTGCTGCTCCCAGTCAAGGTAGTCGAAAAAGCCCTGGTCGGGCGCTGCCGTTGGTGCGCCTTCATGATAGGCCTGCCATAGCTGAGACAGCAGCTGGGTGGCGGAGACCCCATCAATGATCAGATGGTGCAGCACAATCACCATCACATGGCGTGACTGAGCGCCCGGCGCCACTTGCCAGGCGCTTGCGCGTAGCAATGGACCTGACAGATCAAAAGGCACTGCAATAGTCTGTTGTATTGCATCAGTCAGGGCCGCCTTAGAGGTTGGTGCCAGAGACGTTTGCTCAACCCGGATTGTGTCCGAGTGGATCTGTTGCGTGGGTCGGCCATCCGTTTCGTGAATACGCAGGCGCAGCACCGGGTGGCGCTGACAAAGGCTGTCCAGCGCTTGTTGCATGCGGGCGACATCCAGACTGGCAAGCTCGAATACCAGCGGGATGTTGTAGCTGCTCAGCGCCGGATTTTGCTTGTGCAGCAGCCACAGACCCTGCTGGGCTTTTGATAGTGGCAGTTGCCCTAATGGCGTTTGTTGGGTGATCGGTTCCGCTTTTGTTACCTGCACAGTGGCGATACTGGGTTGCTGTTTAACAAGATATGCATGCAACTGGTTGAGGGTCTTCACCTCAAATAACAATGCAGGTGGCAGGGCGTCCAGGCCAAGTTGGGGATCGGCCTCAAGCTGCTGTACCACGGACATCAGCATAATGGAATCAAAGCCTATATCCCGGAAGTCGAGGTCGCTGTCGAGTTCTTCCACCGGTAGTTTACTGACTTGCGCCACCACGGCTTTAAGGTGGTCCATTAAAGCGCTATCACTCAGCATGGTTGCGCCCTGTGGCGCGGTGCTCGAAGTTTGAGTCCTGGCTTGCGGGGTTATCCAGCGAGTGAGCTTGTCCGGGTTACCGTATAAAAAGCACTGTTGTGCGTGGGGCTTGGCAAACAGCTGATAAAAGGCCTTCAGGCCCAGCTCATCAGGCATAGCAGCAAGGCCCTGCGAGCGCAGCAAATTCTGCTTAACGGCGTCCATTTGCATGCCACCTTGTGCCCACAGCGGCCAGTTTACGGACAGGCTTAGACCATGGCGCTGACCTTGCTCACCCCATTGCTGGCGCTTGAGCATATAGGCATCCAGGAAAGCATTGGCAGTGGCATAATCGGCCTGACCTGGGTTACCAAAGCACGCAGCGATAGACGAAAAACAGATAAAGAAGTCCAGCGGCACTGCTTTGCAGGCCTCATCCAGTGCCATCACCCCCGAGACTTTGGGCGCCAGCACGCGCTGGACTGCCTGCGGAGTTTTGCTTGCAATCAGTTGGTCGTCAATCACACCAGCGCTGTGCAAAATCCCGGTCAGGGCACCGTGCTGCGCACCAATGCGGTTAAGCAGCTCAGCACACTGGGTTTGAGTGCTGATATCGGTTTGGTAATAATGAATTCGGCTTGTATCTCCTGGCATCCCGAGCGATTCAGGCGCGGTGCGACGACCTGTGATAATCACCTGAGCATGGCGGGTTTGAGTCAGGATCTCTTTGGCAAAGCACTGACCCAGCTGGCCAAGGCCGCCGGTGATCAGATACAAGCCATTTTCTTTCCACGGCATCAAAGCGGGCACATCGCTGTGTTGTGGCGTCAGCGTTTGTATCTCGCACTGACCCTGAATAAAACGCAGTACTTTGTGTTGGGTAAACTGGCTTGCCTGAACAAGTTGTTCCGCAGATTGTGCAGGCGTATCGCTTTGTATCAGCTGCACACTCAGCAAGTGGTGTTCCAGTGCGGCGGTTTTCAGCACCCCTGCCAGCGCCATCAGCAGCGGTTCGTTTGCTGGCACGAGCAGCTGGATAAGCAAAGGCTCAGTGGTGCTGGCAAGCTGTTTGATGTGTGCAATCAGGGCGATGGTCAGCGCCTCAATACGCTGTGCTGTGTCACCTGATGTATCCTGCAGCACAATGGCATCTGGCATGTCGTTGTGTGGAGCCAGCGCGATGACCTGGCGTTTGCCAGACCAGTTTGCCTGAGAAGTCACATCCAGCGCTTGCCACTGCGGGATAAGGTGTAACAGCGAGTCTTCTGCTATGGCAGTCGGGGCTGGTTGCGGGTTCACCTGGGTGTTTTTTTGTATGAGCTCAGGTGCCCCGCTGAGCCAGTGTGGTGTGCGGGCAAACGGATAGGTCGGCAAGCGCAGTAAGGTTGGCTTAGCTGGGTAAAATGCAGACCAGTCAAGCTGCGCGCCGACCACCCATAAGGCGAGCAGCTTGCTGAGCTCACCGGCTTGTGTCCAGCGGTTAAAATCGTCTTTATCCAGCGCTGCCAAAATGGCTTTGCCTTGTTTACTGTTGCCCTGTTTATAGGTGCCGGCTTGTTGGTTAGCAAAGTCACTCAGCTGGGTGTGTACCTGGGCCAGCGTTTCGGCAACAAAGGCCATACGACAGTCCATGGCTTCGCGCGCACTTTGCAGCGTATACGCCAGGGCTTCAAGCGCGCTGTCATTCAGTTGCGCCTGAGCGAGCCAGTCCGCCAGTTTACGGGCTTTGTCGCGCAGCACCTCGGGGGATTTGGCCGACAGAGCTATGATCACCGGCTGTGCGCTGCCTGCTTGCACTGCGGTTTTTGTCGGCTGATATTCTTCGAGGATCAGGTGTGCATTGGTGCCACTGAAACCAAACGAACTGACACCGGCGCGCCGTGGCTGGCCATCCGGCACGCTCCAGGGTTGCGCCTCCTGGGCGACATAAAACGGCGTATCCTGCCAGTCGATATGGCTGTTACCCTGCTGATAATGCAGTGAAGCCGGAATGGTTTTGTGCTGCATGGCGAGGATGGTTTTGATCACACCGGCGACGCCTGCGGCGGTCAGGCAGTGACCTATATTGGTTTTGACCGACCCCAGAGCACAGAACTGGCTGCGCTGGGTCGCTGTACGAAATGCCCGGGTCAGGGCCTGAAATTCAATGGGGTCACCCAGCTTGGTCCCGGTGCCATGGGCTTCAATCAGGCTCAGTGAATCCGGGGCAATATCAAATTGCTCATAAATACGGCTATGTAACTGTTGCTGAGAAACTGAGCTGGGCGCTGTGATCCCGCTGGTGGTGCCGTCCTGATTGGTGGCTGAGGCTAAAATAACCCCCAGAATATGATCGCCCTCACGCTCTGCATCACTCAGGCGTTTTAACACCACCACACCGACACCTTCACCGGGCACAAAGCCATTGGCTCTGTCGTCAAAGGTATAGCAGGTGCCATCGGCACTGAGCATGCCGGCCTTACCGGCATGTTGTGAGAACTGCGGCGTGCATAAGGTGGCAACGCCCCCGGCCAGTGCCGCGTCTATTTCGCCGTTTTTCAGCGCCTGACAGGCACTGTGCATGGCCACCAATGACGACGAGCAGGCGGTATCTATGGCCAGCGCCGGCCCCTTGAGGTTCAGATAATAAGAAACCCGCGCCGGGATCACCGAGCCTGCATTGCCCCAGAACAGCTGCGCCGGAGCATCCTGGGGTGCCAGCGAGGCATAATCGCCCTGCGCGCAGCCCAGATAAACGCCGGTATTGCTGCCGGCAGCGCGAGTGATCATGTTAGCGTCTTCCAGCGCCCGGTAGGCTTCTTGCAAAAACAGTCGCTGCTGTGGATCCATCACCTCCGCTTCTTGTGGTGTGATGGAGAAAAACGGCGCGTCAAAGCTGGCAATGTCATCCAGCAAGCTGGCGTAGCGACACCAGTTTTGTGCGTCGGATGATAAGTCGCTTAAATCCCAGCGCTGCTGCGCACGCACCGAGGTACGCTTGTTGCTCAGCATCTCCCAGAACTCGTCGACATTGCTGGCATCACCAAACTGACCACTCATACCCACGATGGCAATTTTGTCTGTATTGTTATGATTGGTTTTGTGAGCCGGTTTTACTTCATCTGTAGCGGGTTGAATCGACTTTGGCGCAGCCTGTTGTGTAGTCGCCATTGCAGGCTGCGTTTTGTGCATGAGAGCATGCATTATTGCCATTGCCTTATCTCGGTGCTCAGCCACTATGTGCGCGCTCAGCGTCGCGATGGACGGAAAATCGAACAACAAGGTTGGCGGCAGGCTTAGGTTGAAGTGGGCATTGATCTCATCGAGGATCTGAATGGCCAGGATTGAATCCACGCCGTAATCGGCAAACGAGTCATCCGGGTCTAATTCATCCGCCGTCATGCTCAGCGCCTGGCTGGCGATCCCCGCGAGGGTTTGGGCGACGAATTCGCTCAGGGTTGCGTTGTCTGTTGCAGGCTGCGAGTCGGTCTGTGTCTGTTCGGGTTGTTGCATTGCCGTATTGTGGTTTGAAATTGGTGTTGTTTGTTGAGCCGGTTTTGCGCGTTGTTGCACCAAACGGCCATTGCTTTGCGCGCACAGCACTTGCTGCGGCGATTGAGCGTCTGTGGCAGAGGCTGCCAGCGCAAAGCCATTGCTGCTCAGTAACTGTTGCCAGCGTGGCTGCGACAATAAAGGTGAGCCTGGCAGGCGCAGCGTGGTGTCTTTGCTCAGCCACCAACCTTCGAGCAGGCCAAAGGTCAGCTGGGTAAACAGCGACGGCTGAGTCACTTCGTTGATTAATAACAGTCCGCCGCGCTTCAGGCAGGCCTTGGCATTGTTCAGTGTGGTTAGCATGTCGGCGGTGGCGTGCAGCACATTGGTGGCAATCACCACGTCATAGCTGGCTAAGTCAATATGTTGCTCAGTGAGAGGCTTGCTGACGTCAAAATAGGCGGTCTGTACAAAGGGGTAGTCTGGCTGAAATTGTGCTTTGGCATGGCTGAAAAAGGCCTGCGACAAGTCGGTGTAAGCGTATTCAGTGACGGTAAAATTGCGCAACTCGGGCAGCACTGTGCGCGTGGTGCCGCCGGTGCCTGCGCCAATCTCCAGAATTCTAATGGGCTGCTCACCTAAACTTGCCAGATAGTGGGTAAGCTGAGTAACCAGCGCCTGATTGGCGTGTATGGCAACCGGGTTATCCCGATATACCGATTCAACCAGCGCCAGTGAGCCACCGGGAAACAGCACATCAGTGGCTTTACGCTGGCCGGATAAAATTTCGGGCAGTGCCGACAGCGCCGCGTTGAGCAGGGCATAGTCATCCTGTTCCAGCACAGTTTGCTCGGCTGGAGGCTCCGGCAGAGTAAGCTCGTCGTCTTGTAGTAACCCGGCCTCGTTCAGGTAGCGCGCGGTTTCCTGCCACCATAATTCAAAGTAATCCGGCAAGGCTGATAGCGCCTCGGTGCGCTCAGCCGGTTGCTGCCAGCCTGCACTAATGAGCGCCTGACACAACGCATACAAGATCTCGGTGTCAGCAGGTTGGGTATCGAGTGCCAGCGCAGGAGCAGTTTGTTCAGACTGAAATACGTTATAGCTGCACTCTGAAGAATAACTGCTACGCACCAGCGCCGCCTGTGCCCGCTCTGGTGTCATTTTCACTACACCGACCTGCGTCAGCGATGAAGACATGAACTTTGCCAGCGCCGCCATGCCTGCTTGCGCATCGACAGAGCCAATCCCGGCCTGGCGCATTTTACGCTGATAATACGGGTCGCTGACCCGGCCAACGTCGCCCCAGTAACCCCAGTTAACCACTTTGATGGGCAGTTCAGTACTGGCGGAGCGGGCCAGACTATCCAGATACTGACAGCCCGCAGCATAGTTACTTTGGCCAGGGGCAGGCGAGAAAGACTGCATTGAAGAGAACAGCAGGACGAAGTCGAGCGACTGGTCTTTACACACACTCAGTAAGGTTTCGCCACTGGCTTGTTTGGCCTGATAAGCTCTCAGAAACTGAGCATCGTCCATGTTGGCCAGGCTCTGATCTTCCAGATGTAACACAGAATGCACCACGCCATGGAGCTGCCCATAGTCTTGCTTAATGGTGTGCATTACGGCACGCATGGCTGCTTCATCGCAGGCATCGGCCTGAATATACTGCGGTGCAGGGCCCAATTCACCCAAACGGCTGATGGCCAGCTCAATGTCTTCATTCAGCGCACGGCGGCCAACCCAGACAACTTGTGCCTGAGATTGGCGGATCATCCATTCACTCCAGACCTGACCCAGGCCGCCTGCGCCGCCCAGCACCAGATAGACGCCATCCTGGCGATAGGCTGACTCTCCTGAATCCAGGTAGGTGTGCTCGCAGGCGCTGAAGGTATGCCAAATGTGGTCGCGGTGTGCATAGAAGCCCGCTGGCAAGCGCGTAGCCTGTTGCCAGTTACTTGTGTCTTCTTTGCATTCAGCACTCAAATCGACAATGCGCACGTGCCAGCGTGGATATTCCTGAGCCACGCTTTGTAGCAATCCAGTCAGCCCGGCGCCGTGTGCCTCAACGGTTTCGTCATACACTTGCTGTGTCTGGAAGGTAAGTAAAGTGATGGCCAGCGGCTCTGTGCCTTTACCTTGTTCTAGTAAGGTTTTTAGGTGAGTAAACAGTTTTAGTGACTCTGCGTACTCGTCCCTGGCTACCCACAACAGGTGATCAGCAGGTTCTGCTGAGTCTGCACACCAGGCTGGTTTGAGCGACGCGGGCCCCTGATAATCAAAGCGGTATTGAGTTGTTTCAGCAGGTGGCAGTGCTGTCAGATGCTGCCAGCCAGGGAGTACCGTAAACAGCTGAGTCGCATCGGTATCGTGCGCCATTGAGCGGGTCGAAAAACCTCGCAAACGCGCATATACCGCACCTTGTTCATCGCAGATATCGACATCAAACTTCTGGCTGCTGGCATCAGCATGGGTGGTTTGGGTCGCACAGGCTATCAGTGTTTTACCCGATGGCAGCGGTGTGAGTAATTCAGCCTGTTCCAGTGCAAAGGGCAATCCCGGGCGGGGATCTTGTGCAAAACCCAACAGGATATGCAGGGCGCTGTCGAGTAGCTCTGGGGCAAAGGCAAAGTCGGGGGCAATAACCGGGTTGAGTTCGCCTTGTGCCTGTTGGTCTGCCACAGATAATATGGTGATGCGCTGAAAAGCCGGGCCGTAGTCAACGCCTGTGGCGCTAAATTGCTGATATAACTCAGAGGCTGCGACTGCACGGGCGTCAGACAGTGCTTCGATGGCGCGCGTTGTGACGCTGTGCTCGGCGACCTCTGCCTGACCGCTGGCATACACCTGGCGCGCATCATGTGCTTCACGGTATAACTCAAATGTTACCCGATCACCGGTTTGTTTTAGCGACAAATAAACCGGGCCGCTTTGCGCGTTGACGGTTACCGGTCTGCGCCAGTTCACCTGATTCAGTCGCAGTGACTGACTATCCTTTAGCTGGCCCGACAAAGTCATGGCGGCATGGACCATTTCAAGCGTACAGACGCCGGGCAGCATAGCCTGGCCCTGCACCTGATGGTCACGTAAAAAGTACTCATTGCCTGTAAAGTCACTGGCAAAGAGCAGCTCACCCAGCGCCGGTATACTGCGATGCAGGAGTGGGTGCAGCTGTGAGGGCTGTGCTTCATCTTCTGCATCGAGCCAGTAAGGCTTATGCTCAAACGGATAGGCAGGCAAACTAATGCGCTGCGGGCAGAGCTCGCCATAGCAGGTTTGCCAGTCGATGATATCGCCCTGTACCCAGCCAGTTATGCGCGCAGCGAGTGTATCGTGGGTGACTTCGCTCTGCTCTGTAGTGGCGGCAACTTTACTATAGTGCCAGTCGCCAGCCTCACCGGTAACAAACTTGCTCAGTTGCACTTTGACAGAAGCCAGCGAGTCTGCCGTAAACCCCATCCGATGTTTCATAGACTCCCGGCCCACCGTGAGCGTATAACTTAAATCCTGCAGCTCAACCGAGTTATCCGTCTCAAGGTAGGCAAGCAAGTCTGCCGCACGCTGGGTGAGCGCGGTCTGGGTTCTGGCCGACAGCAGTATAGGCACGGCGGTGTCTAACGCTGGGCGCTGTGGGTTGAGGCGTTGTGGTGATTCTAAGATCACATGGGCGTTCACCCCGGCAAAACCAAAGGAGGATATTCCGGCAAGACGCTGCTCGCCTGCCCAGGGCATACATTCGGTCGCTAACTTAAACGGCGATTTCTCCAGAGAGATTTTCGGATTCAGCGTCTCGAAGTTTTGCAGCGGTGGCACCTGCTCATGTTCAAAGGCCAGCAAGGTTTTGATCACTCCGGCAATACCAGCGGCCGACTCTAAATGGCCGATATTGGTTTTTACGGTGCTGAGATAGCAAGGTGCATCGGGCGCTTGCTGTTTACTGGCGCGAAACGCGCGTTTCAGGCCCTGGATCTCCAGTGGATCCCCCAGCACAGTGCCGGTGCCATGTAATTCGACAAAGCCAATCTGATCAGAGCCAACCCGGGCATTGTCGATGGCTTGCTGGATCACTCGCGATTGTGAAAACGGGCTCGGTGAGGTTAGGGTATTGGTTTTACCTGAGTGTCCCACACTGCTGCCTTTGATGATGCCATAGATGGTCGCATTCAGCGCTTTGGCGGTCTCTACTGGCAGCAACAACACCATGCCCACGCCTTCACCACGGACATAGCCGTCGGCTTCGGCATCCAGGGTTTTACAGCGCCCCTGAGGTGACAGCACGCCCAGCTTACTAAAGCTGACATAGCGGTTTTTGGTGATCAGTAAGTTGACGCCACCAACCAGCGCGGCACTTATTTCGCCTGAGCGAAAGTCATTCATGGCTTTGTGAATGGCCACCAAAGACGAAGAGCAGGCGGTATCGACGGTTTCACTTGGTCCCTGAAAATTAAAATAGTGCGAGATGCGGTTGGCAAACACACCGGTCGACATGCCGGTCAGAAAGTGCGGGTCGATATTACCGGTTGAAAACTCCTGGTAGTCGGTATTGCTGCACCCCAGATAGACGCCAGTGGCGGTATTTTTAAACTGCGATGGTGTGAGGCCCGCATCTTCAAAACAAGCCCAGGCCAGCTCCATACTTAGGCGCTGCTGGGGATCCATACTCTGCGCTTCTTTGGGTGAGATAGCAAAAAAACCGGCATCAAATCCGGCGATATCGCCAATAAATCCCCCCCATTTGCTGATGCTCTTTTGTGCTTGTTTATCAGGCTTTGGGTCGTAGTATTTTTTCCAGTCCCAGCGCTCAACAGGCACTTCGCTGATGTTGCTGATTTTATGACTGAGGTTATGCCAGAACTGATGTTTGTTATCGGCGCCCGGAAAACGCAGAGACAGGCCGACGATGGCAATATCCGGTGTCTTGTCTGGCAAAGAGGGAGTCTGCGGGTTGTGTTTGCTTGTCATGATCTGTCTCGATAAACGTCTAGTCGGGCTGCGCGGACGCTGTTGCTTGAGCGTCGCGCGGGTCTTTCTCAATCGGGCAGCCACGTTTATGGCGTGACTGCCTCAGGGTTACTTCTCGTAAATGGTGTTGTTGATCACCAGCACATCAATGCCGGACATCAAAAACACCGCCAGCATGTCCTCAACGGAGTGGACAATGGGTTTACCCATGATGTTAAAGCTGGTGTTTAGTAGCACCGGCACGCCTGTGATTTCACGGAAGCTGTCGATCAGCTTATAGTATGGCGCGTTCCATTCTTTCTTCACGCTTTGCAGACGGCCGGTGTTGTCGACATGCACCACGCCCGGCACTTTGTCGCGCACTGCCTCTTTAAACACCAAAGTACGCTCCATATAAGGAGACTCCTGATAGTCCTCAAAATACTCGTCGCCATATTCATGCAGGATAGACGGCGCAAAGGGGCGGAATTCTTCGCGGAACTTAACCCGGGCGTTCACTGTGTCTTTAATGTCGACCAGACACGGGTTAGCCAGGATTGAGCGGTTGCCTAAAGAGCGCGGACCAAACTCAGCACGGCCCTGTGCCCAGCCGATGATTTTACCTTCAGCCAGGAACTCTGCGGTTTTCTTATAGACGTCTTCGCCATAATCAGTGGCTTTGAGGTGGCTATAACGGTGCAGTTTATCCAGTGATTTTTGCTTCACCTCAGAGCCGGTATAGGGGCTTTGAATTTGCGCAGAAGGCTGCCAGCTTGGGTTGTCCTGCTGATAGCACAGCAAGGCGGCACCAATGGCATTACCATCGTCTGCCGGGGCCGAGGGCACAAAAATGTTGTCAAATTTGGATTTCGCCAATGCGGTACCCATAAAAGAAGAGTTCAGTGCGCAGCCGCCGGAAATCGCGAGGTTTTTCGACGGAGCATGCTCATAGATGGCATCGATCAGATCCATAAAGATCTCACTGAATACCAGTTGTCCGGTGTAGGCAAAATCTTTGTAGGCTTCGATGGATTCGCCGGGCTCGCGTGCCATGGCTTTGATCTCTTTCATGATGGCATTGAGGTTTTTCGGTACCACGAAGTTGCCATTTTTCACCTGCAAAGAGGCGCGCAGCAGGTCGTAGATTTTCTGATCTTTTTTACCATAAGGTGCCAGGCCCATGACTTTCCATTCTTCGCCCTTGAGCGGATCAAAGCCCAGGTTTTCACAAATAATGGTGTAAAACAGGCCCAGACTTTTGAATGAACGCTTCACCTTGATAGGCGCCGGGGTGATCTTGCCATCTTTATAGGTGAAGTAGTCGATACTGCTTTTCTCGCCCATACCGTCTACCACCAGGCAGGACGCTTCGCTGAATGGGCTGTTAAAACAGGCATTGGCGGCATGCGTAAGGTGATGGTCAAAATAGCGTACTTCAGTGGGCTTTTTATTGCGGTAGTTACCCACGATAAAGTTACGGCATGAGGCTTCAAAAAAGCGCGACAGAGTGCGCCCTGCAGCGGCCTGTGACGCTCTGGCAAAGTAGAATTGATCTTTGATGTCGCGGGTGTTGACGTCGATATTAAACGAGAAGGTTTCGAGAATACTCAGCACCACGTTTTCAAGTATGTTGGTGCTTTTCTCGCGGCCTTTACTCCAGGTTTTGGCTATCACCAGTTCAGTACAGTCACTGCAATAGGTCTTGAGGACTTCCTCGATGTAATAGGGGTTATCCGGTAGGCAGTACAGGCCCCGTTTGTAGCCCAGAAAACGCTCGGCGTCTTCGGCAAAAATCACGTCACCCTGCTGATTGACAATCGCAATGGCAGGATCATGAAAGGAGGTGGCAAGGCCAATATAGTATTTCATCGTTTCAGTCCAAAAGTTGAGTCATTATTCTGTGTCCGGCCTGGGCCGGGGCATATTCTTTCTCTGTTACAGCGCTGTGGCTTCGTCTAATGCGATATAGCCCTGCGCGCCTTCCACATACACCGCGGGTCGGTGGCCAAACAGCAACATGGCTGGGGTACGGGTGCGCATTGGCTCGCTAATATGGGCGACTTTGATTGTTGTGCCGACGCCATGCGTTTGATTCCACTGCTCAACTTGCTGTGCCGGCGTTTGGGTATCGCGTTGTGCGTAGTCAGCTGCGTGTTGTTTGATCTCCGCCACTAATTTAGTGAGGACCTTCTTCGGGCCCAGCTCGAAAAATGTCATGTCACCCTTTGCCAGCAGGTAGGTAATTGTTTCGGTCCAGCGTACTGAGTGGGTCAGCTGAGCGACCAGCTGTGACTGGATAGTGTTGCTCTGGTGGGGTAGCGCGCTGACGTTGGCAATCACAGGGACAGCGGGGGCTTTGAATTCAACCTCTGCCACGCAGCGTGCAAAGTCTGCCTGCACATCAGCCATATAGCGGGAATGGAATGCGCCGCTGGTGTTAAGTCGGATAAACCGCCCACCGGTTTGCTCTATAGCATGCTGAGCGCGCCCGATGTCATCGCTTAGGCCTGAGATCACGCTTTGCTGCGGGCTGTTCAGATTGGCAATGTCCAGCGCATCCAGCTGGTGCTCTGCCAGAGTCGCTCTTATCGCGGCCTCGTCTAACGCCAATACCGCGGCCATTGCACCGCCACGGACCTGGCTCATCAGAGCGCCACGCTGTTGCACCAGTCGCAGGCCATCTTCAAAAGACAGCGCACCGGCGGCAAACAACGCGGTGTATTCTCCCAGGCTGTGACCGGCCATAAAGTCTGCCGGCGCCGGGTCGCGCTGCTGGTGTGCCAAAAATGCCAGCGCACTGACCACATACAGGGCAGGCTGAGTGTACTCGGTCTGGTTCAGCTGGTTATGTGGGTCGTCCAGACACAAGGTTTTAATGCAGTAACCCAGCATGTCACTGGCTGTTTGAGTTTGCTCGGGAAACAAGTCAAACCAGGCCTTGCCCATGCCAACGTATTGCGCGCCCTGTCCGGGAAATAAATAGCTTTTCATTGTAGCCTCGCCTGTGATTAATCGACGTGTGCTGGCGCCAGCCAGTGCCGGGTTCGGGTTGTCAGCACGGTGGCGGTCTCTGCCATTAGCAGCTGGGCAATATTGGCCACGTGGCGCTGTTGCCACGGCTCAAGGTCAGTGCCTTTCACCCATTGATTAAATGCCCCTAGTGCAGGTCCCGTATGCACCTGAAAATTGACCCGCTCCTGAGTGGTTCCGGCAAATGCCAGTTTCATCGAGTGGGCAAAGTACCAGCGAAACACGCGGGCCATCTTGTATTTTGGGTCCTGCTCTGCACGCATGACTTCCTCACTGCGCCCTTGCTGATGTAAGTACTGACAGGTCTCTTGCCATATCTCAGCAAAGGTCTTTTTAAATACTTTGTTTTCAAGCTGGCTACGTTGCGCCGCGGGGATGGCATCCAGTGACGGGTAGTGCTGATAAAGCTGGTAAAGCTTTTGCGCCCGGGCAGGAAAAAACACGCCTTTTTTCAGTACCTGTACTTTGGCACCCAGTTCAAACATGTCTCCGGCTGGGGCGTAGTCGGTGTCCTGTACATTAATGTCTTGTAGCAGGGTTTTTGCTGCCGCAGAGGTATCGGCTTCGACCGTACATTGATTAATTGAACCGGTCAGGATAAAGTCTGCGCCCATCATAAACGCGGCCGCCGCCGAGGCTGGCGTGCCAATGCCCCCGGCCAGGCCGACGCGGGGCGCGTTGTTGAATTGATATTGCGCACTGAGGGTGTCGCGCAGCAGTTGCATGGCGGGCAGCAGCACCGCCGGCATACCCTGATCAGTATGACCGCCGGAGTCGGCCTCTACACACAGGTCGTCACACATGGCAATCTGCTTACTTAGCTCAGCTTGCTCTAAAGAGATTTGTTTATCTGCCAGCAGTTGGGCAACGATATTGTCCGGGGCCGGACTTAAAAACGCACTGGCCACTTCCGGGCGTGACACTTTGGCCATCAGCTTATTAGTCGACACCACCTGGCCCTGCTCATCTCGCACCAGACCACGCAGGCGATACAGTACCAGCGCCGGGGTAATACGAATAAAAGCCGCGGCTTCCAAGCAACGAACCTGGCGTTTCAGGCACAGCTCAACCAGTGCTAACTCCTGCTCTGGTTGGGTCAGATTGCAGACCAGGTTGAGGCCAAAGCTTGACTCTTTTGAGAGCGCGTTTTGTATTTCACTCAATGCCTGGTCAACGACATCGACAGACAAGCCGCCCGAGCCAAAAAAGCTCAGCAAGCCAGCCTGTGCCATGGCGATAACCAACTTTGCCGAGGCAATGCCCCGGTACATGCCGCCGCTGGCATAGGCATACTTAACGCCATAGTCGCGCCGAAACGATGCGGCGCCCAGCTGTTGTGCTGAAATGGCTGGAAACTGGTTTGGGCTGGTGCCGCCTGAGAGTGTATGAATCAAGAGTCAATGCCCGAGTATGATAATTACACTGAACCGTAATACATAATTATGAAAACATAATGGAGAAGGGGGAGAGGTTGGAGGAGTAACAGCCATTTTGCTACGAGATAGAGATGACAAAGCGCGTGAAGTAATGCCCGGATTTACTTACCCCTTGAACAGCTAATCGCCAAGCGTTATGGGTGACTTCTTAAGGTATCCGGAGCTCAGATAGATATGGTAATGCGGTTGCAGAGCCGGTATCTACCTGTGCCATAGGGCCAATAAACTCTTAACCGAAATTATCACTGGGCTCTGCGGATGGCATTGATGTCAACATACTCTGTTGTGTCCGGGCTTGGAGACTTCAAAAATATCGATCCGCTCAGCTAAGTTCGTAAAGCTATCTGGCATGCTAAAAATGTCATTGCTTGTGGTCAAAAGTTGTTCGTTATGTCATGGTATGGTCTGATTAACATGATTTTTAAATCAAAGGATGGTGTTTAAATGGAATATAAAAAGTGTTCATCTGTTTATGGGGCGTGTGCCCTGATCGTTATTTCATTATCGGGCTGTGGCTCCAGTTCAGAGTCAGGTAGTTCTCCGGTTACTGATAAACCCGGTGTGGTTGTCCCTCCTGTGGCAGTTGAGCCACCTTCCGTAGAGCCGCCCCCCGTCGAGCCCCCTGTTGTGGAGCCCCCTCCAGTCGTAAAACCAGTGCCCGAAATGACAGCGCTGCACCAGCAGGTTGAGCACTATATTGACAACACCACCCAATGGTTTACAGATCAACAGCTTGATTGCACCGTTGAGGTTGAGCAAAGGCATGCTTTGTGTGAACCCGTGCTGGTTAAGTTTTCAGATGGGCACTTTTCGCAGCAAAGGGTTGATTCTAAGCAAACAATTCTGGTGCTGGACACCGGGATGGCGCTGCAAAGTGTGTTGCGCTATCGCAGTAGGATCCGCGCAACGTATCGTTACGATGCGCAAACTCAGCGGTTTGTTGAGGGGGATCCGAGTATTGCAATCTCAGGAGTTGGCAAAAAGCTGCTGAGCGAATTAGATCAGTTTACGTTTACGGCGCCTGAGCAAACTGAGCCGCGCCCGGGCTTTGTTCCAGCAGCCTGGCTTGCTGATTTGGCTAAGATTTATACCAGCAAAGTCCCTGATGATGCGGTGGACTATGAATCTCAGGTACCCCATGTTTCGCACGGGACGATGGTGCTTGGGTATCTGGCAGAGCATAACCCAAAAGCAGAATTTGTGTTACTGGATACAGGACAATTTTTACCCTTTGCATTGCACAAAGACTTGGTGTGCGACAAAGCCGTGAATGCTCTACTGGCTAAGATGCAAACAGCCGCCGATTCTTTGACAAGCGATGTGATCCAGCAGCACGGTGTCGAGTTTATCAACTTTTCAGGCGGGTATACGCAGGGACATGTACGCAATATTTTCAATAAGCATTGTGAAGGCCAGCTCACAGAGCAAGAGGGTAAGGCATTGCTGCTGGCCGCAAAACCAATTTATGATGCCATGTTTGCAGCTCCGAATACGCTGGGCGTACAGTCAGGCATACGTAAAATAAAAGGGGCAAATGAGCACTCGCATGCATTAGATGCGCTTTCATATCCTCATCGTACTACCGTATATACCTATACCAGTGCACAGCAGGATACGCCACTTGATATATCAGGACAGGCTAACTGGCGCAGTGTACTAAATGACTACGCTGAGCAGTTTGAAGGACACGATTTTATTGATCTGTTTGTCAATTTTGGTATCGGAGGGTGGCTTAACCCGGAGGCGAACAATAGTACACCCAAAATGCAATCTGATGTGTTTGGTATGCGTTATGCTCCTGAAAGGGAGCTGCATGCATCCTGGGCAGCACCTGTCGTAACCTCTTATGCGGTGTACATACAAAGCGTACAGCGCCAGCAGGACGAGAACTGGGCCTTTTCACCAGCATTCATCAAAGCGCAAATGATGCCCTCACTGTGCCCGGCTAAACCCGATGATACGGACAAGATTAAGGCGTATGTCAGACAAAGTGAAGCGTGTCGTATTCAGGATCCGCTTAAGTTCCGCGCCGATGAGTTGAATCGCTTAAAGTATCTGGATTTTTAATCTAATTACAAACGCTCAGGGGGCTGCCAGCCCCCGTAGTCGTTATGTTTCGTCCTACTCGCACGCTTTTTTAGCTAACCTCAAATTCACCCGCCTGAGCGCTGTGAAAGAAAATTTTACTTTCTACTCAATAACTTCAACATTTGACCGATATATAGGTAAACGAGCACGCTAAGTTAAAAGGATATTTTTTATGAAAGTGGATACGAGTGCACTGGCACAACCACAGCTGCAGCCGAGTGGCCCTGCAGCACCAAAAACACCACCCAAAGAGACGGCGAACGGTTCACTGGCGCCCGATGTCTACCACCGTTCTGGTGAGCAAGATCAGACCCCAACCTACAGCAGACCTGTCGTTATTGGTGAAGGGCGAACGGTTGTTGAAACGGCCGAAGAAACGATACACAGAATACTTGATGCGGAGTCTCAGCTTTATCTTGGTGGAGATATGTTTCATGCAGCTGATAAAATGGCTGAGCACTATGATGACTTTATAGGCACGCTTGAACTGACTGACCCGCAACTTGCAAATAAAAACTGGCGGTTTTCGGTCGATGAGCAGGGGCTGCTGAAAGTGGATGGTAATTTGAGTCAGGATGAAATAACAGCTTTAGAAGAAAAGCTCAATAGTAACGAAGAATTGGTTAAATATGCCAATGAGGTAAAAGAGGCTTTCCTGAAGTATACAGACATGGAACGTGGCCCAGGGGGAACGAGTTCTGGGTGGGGTAAGTATAATGTTAATAATGAGAACTTTGCCGATATTATTGATATGAAAACTTTGATGGAAGAAAGAGGCGGAAAAAGGGGGCAGATGCCCAATTTCGGCGAAAAAATAAGTTTGTTTGATTTTGTCGAGAATATGGGGGAGCAGCTCAAGAGCAAAGCGGAAGTGGCATTTATGGATAAATACGCCCTCTAAACAGTGAGCCCGCGTGACGAGACGCCACCTTAGTGCCGACATTGCTGGACATACGTGCAACCTGTTATTGTCAGGTTGACATTATGTAAACGGCTCGGAAGTGACTTGACAAGGAGGGGGAAAAAATACGCCAAACTTTTATGCGGCCAGAACGATAAAGAAAAAACACATGTATTAAAAGGATATTTTTTATGAAAGTGGATACGAGTGCACTGGCACAACTACAGCGGCAGCCGAGTGGCCCTGCAGCACCAAAAACACCACCCAAAGAGACGGCGAACGGTTCACTGGCGCCCGATGTCTACCACCGTTCTGGTGAGCAAGATCAGACCCCAACCTATAGCAGGCCTGTCGTTATTGGTGAAGGGCGAACGGTTGTTGAAACGGCCGAAGAAACGATACACAGAATACTTGATGCGGAGTCTCAGCTTTATCTTGGTGGTGATATGTTTCATGCAGCTGATAAAATGGCTGAGCACTATGATGACTTTATGGGCATGCTTGAACTGACTGACCCGCAACTTGCAAATAAAAACTGGCGGTTTTCGGTCGATGAGCAGGGGCTGATGAAAGTGAGTGGCGACCTCAGCGAGGATGAAATCACGACGCTAGAGACAAAGCTTAACAATAACCAGGAGTTGGTCAAATATGCCAATGAGGTAAAAGAGGCTTTCCTGAAGTATACAGAGATGGAGCGGGGACCCGGGATCCCTTCCAGTAAAGGGTGGGGTAAGTACGATGTTAGTAACGAAAATTTTGCCGATATTATTGATATGAAAACTTTGATGGAAGAGAGAGGCGGAAAAAGGGGGCAGATGCCCAATTTCGGCGAAAAAATAAGTTTGTTTGATTTTGTCGAGAATATGGGGGAGCAGCTCAAGAGCAAAGCGGAAGTCGCTTTTTTGCGTGAATAAATAGTGAGCCCGCGTGACAAGACGCCACCTTAGTGCCGACATTGCTGGACATACGTGCAATCAGTTATTGTCAGGTTGACATTATGTAAACGGGTCGGAAGTGACTTGACAAAAAGGGGTGAAAAAATACACTCAACTTTTATGCTGTCTGACCGATAAAGAAAAAACACATGTATTAAAAGGATATTTTTTATGAAAGTGGATACGAGTGCACTGGCACAACCACAGCTGCAGCCGAGTGGCCCTGCTGCACCAAAAACACCACCTAAAGAGACGGTGAACGCTACACTAGCGCCCGATGTTTATCACCGTTCTGGTGAGCAAGATCAGACCCCAACTTATAGCAGGCCCGTGGTTATTGGTGAAGGGCAGGTATTGCTAGAAACCGCTGAAGAAACTTTAAAACGAGTCGGTGAAGCCCACTCTCAGCTTTACGCTGGTAGCGATATGTTTCATGCAGCCAATAAAATGGTTGAACATTACGATGATTTTATGGGCATGCTTGAACTGACAGACCCTATGCTTGCAGAGAAAAATTGGCGGTTTTCGGTCGACGAGCAGGGGCTGATGAAAGTCAGTGGTGACCTCAGCGAGGATGAAATCACGACGCTAGAGACAAAGCTTAACAATAATCAGGAGTTGGTCAAATATGCCAATGAGGTAAAAGAGGCTTTCCTGAAGTATACCGAAATGGAGCGTGGGCCGAGTGGTACCAGCAGTTATTGGGGAAAATATGATGTCAATGAAGAGAACTTTGCCGACATCATTGATATGAAATCTCTGATGGAAGAAAGAGTAGAGTCGAAAGCATATAAAGTGACCGCAGGTATAAACCTGAGTGTGTTGGATTTTGTTGATAATGTTGCCGAGCAGCTAAAGAGTAAAGCCGAAGTCGCTTTCGCGGATGAGCCATTTAATTATGTTCATGACGGCGCATAACCCAATTGGGTTATGCGTTAGGCTGCTATGGCCTCAGAAGGTCATAGCCCTGTGTATTGAGTTTAGGATCAGGATTTTTCGCTGGAAATTAAGGTCTGATCGCAAATATGGCCAAGTGTTACCCAGGCGTGGTTTTTGCCGCCAATCCCAATAAAGTCGATTTCTCCATTTCCGTCACTGTCGAGGTTGGTCGGGATACGAATTTGCCACAAACCAACTTCAACATCAGAGCGCCAGGTATTTTTATAACCAAAGCTGTATTCAGTATGTACGATATCTCTGACATTAGGGTTACAAGCTCCTAACTCAATATTGTTCGTTATTTTGCCATTTTCGTCGGTAACAACGGTATAAGAACGTTCAGAGCTGATATCATTAATATCTTTTCGCATCCGCAGTGTCGCTTCGGCATTTTTAATGGGCGCACCGGCAGAATCGTTGAGTGTCAGAGACCAGCTTAGTTTACGATAAGCCTGAGTTGTCAGGTAGCGATAGGATGACAGCGGGATACGATTAACATTGCGCTCGCCAGACACGCTGTGATCACTGAAGGAGGCTACAATAGATTGCACTGACAGGGTATATTGATTGCTTGGGTTGACCGGCAATGCGTCGTTGGCTCTGACCCGTAGCGTGAGCACTTGGTTTGGTTGCAGGCCAGAGATTGGAATTAACTCATTGGCCGATAAAGGCACCCAGCCACTGTTGTAGATTTCAAAAATAAACTCATCCGATTTATTATCGGCAAAGTTAAGTACCAAGTTCTGACCATTAACCGCGGTAAACTGATACAGGTCAATGTCGTTGACGCTGTCCATATTGGCCGTAATGACATTTTGTCCGGTTGAAAGTTGAGTGGCTGTGGTTACCGTGTCATTGAATTCGTAGCTGTCCAGCTGGGTTGCCACAGCCGCACCAAAATTAAAGGCGGAGCCATCAGATTCAACCGCTTCAAAGAACCAGTAATAATGTCCAGGCTCAGTTAAGGCAACAATCACCTCGTCATCCGTACCCGGGTTTGCACTGGTGCCAACGGCACTATAGGTGTTGTCTTCATTGTGACGGAGTACACTCAGGTTGATGTTAGATGCCCCCGTTTGTCCCACCAAAAGTGCGGTTGTTTTGCTGCGCTCAGTGATTTCAAAGTGATAACAATCGGTATCACCGGCCTTAAAGCCACTCAATGTATACAAGTTACCGGTGTTCAATGTCGGGCAGGCCGGGGTAATTGCTTCCGTGGTCTCTGCCTGGGCTTGAGCAAGGGGGGCTGCTTTAAACTGACGAAGTGGTGCTTTTTGAACTGATTGAGTCAGAGTCTTGGGAGCTGCAAAGCGCGCAACGTCACCCGCTGGGGTTAAATCATGGGTGTTTGCATTGGCTGAAGACAGTACGCACAGAGAGAAAACTGATGCTGCTACTTTAGTTAACTTCATAAAATTTTCCTTTTTATATTATTAGGTTATCCGCGCTTATAAGAACATATTTTATGTTGATGTTCAATCAATTTGTCCCTAATTTATTATCAGGTTATAGAGGTGGATTTAGGTGACCTGTCAATTCATTTGTACCCCAATAATCATGCCTGGGTAATAACAGCCAGAACAAATTGGGCTAGGCTGTACTCTATTCGCCTTGTTCCCTATCAAGTTGAAAAATTAGCGGCCCTGACGAAATTTTGTTGTTAAATTTGGTGGTTGAATGTTAATTTAATGGTTTGCGGTGTGTGTGCGGTGCTGTTTAATCTCAGCCGGGTAGTAACATAGCGCTGCAATAACAGGGGCAGTCTATGGCTGCTGAAAAACATTGGATCATTTCAAGGACTAGATCATGACAGTATTATCGCGTTTTTTCTTTTTTACGGCACTTTCCTATAGCCAGATAAGCCTGGCAAGCACGCAACTGGTGGATAACGCCTGTAGTACCGCGTTGAGTGAACAGCACGTCTTACAAAGTACACACACCGCCAGTCAAGCCGGTTTAAAAGCCGACCCTTCGCTACGATTTCTTGGTTTCGATATCATAGACAAACAGGGCGAACCCCATCTGCGGGCACGCTTTGCTGCAAGCCAACTGGGGTTTGCCTATTTTGATGTCTATACAGAGCATAGCTACTTGCATTGTGGGACCTTTATGCCCGAGCGTCAGCAAAGTGACAGACAGGCCTGGGCGGCAGACTTGCCCGTGCGTGAGGCATTGGCGCGGCTACAGGACAGCAATACGCTGGGCATATGGGTAAATAGCGAGCGCTGGGTTGATGGCAAGCTGCAAAATTTTGTAACCGACTTATCTTATAGTCGTACCGCACTGTTGAAGTTATTACAACATCATGATGCAACACGTCTGCCTTATGCTCTGAAAATGCAGCATCCCAGCGACCTCAATCAAGCCTCGGCCGACAATGATATTGTGTATTGTCTCAACTCACGGTTTGGGAAATGCGACTACAGCCACCCAGGCTACCATGAACCTGATCATCTGATCTTGCCCATCAAGGGCGAGGTAGTATTGGATGGTTATATCTCCCGCTTACTGTTTAAAGAAGACGTGGAGCAAGGCGGATTGAGCGTCGCAGCAACCGATTTTGGCGTCTGGAATTGGGATAACCCGGTTTACGAACTGGGGGCGCTGCGTGGCAATGCCAAAGCCTTTTTGGCACCGTTTTTTACTTTAAGCTATCAAAGCGCAACGGACTCAGAACAGATCCAGACCAAAATTGCCTGGGATATTCCTTCGCAGTATGGGGCATTTCTTAATCGCAATACCTATGCCCGCGATTACGAAACTTACTGGCTGATGAGCTTTGCGTTTGAACATAACCCGCTTGGGAGCCCTGAGCAGGCCAAGCAGCTTGGGTTTGCTGAGGAAGCGTATCAGCGTCACTCCCAAACCAGCTTTATCGCCCTGACTGGCCTGAATGAGGCAAAGCAGGGCGCGTTTAAGCTGGCACCACTGACAGTAACTTACCCTTAAGTTAATTTATCAGCTAGCTGATGTGTCGACGTCCGCAGCATAAGAGGGCGTCGACATTTATCAGGCAACCATTGACGTAAAATATTGCCCGATTGAATGCAAAGCGTATCTGGTACACAGGTTCCATTTCCTATTGGCAGTCTTTTTACTACTTATCTACAGCAGTTCACAGGTGTGTTAGCAAAGTGAGTATGACGTAAACCGGTGATTGGCTTTTCTATCTGGTCTGACCATTTTATTTTCCTTTTTTAAATCATTTAACTTGTATAAAGTTTAGACACTTTGTGATGGCTTTTTTTGTATTACTTTTAGCCGCAAAGCGCTGAATTTTGACAGTTGCGCTTGATTTTGATAACGTAGTGCACAAATTTGGTATGACCAATTTACCTTTAGGGTTGGCTTTACCGGATCTGTTTAAGTAAAGAGTGAGCTGGATCAGTATCTTGCCGGTGTTTTGGCGGGCAGGAACAGAGACAGCTGGCTTGGGGTTTCACCTATAAACTCGGCGTTTAATCAATGTCTTTAAAGATAAAAGCAGCGAAACTATCAGATGTCATTCTGGAACAACTGGAAAATATGATCCTAGAAGGGTCGTTGATGCCAGGGGAAAAGCTGCCGCCGGAGCGTGAACTGGCCAAGCAATTTGAAGTGTCGCGGCCATCGCTGCGCGAAGCCATTCAAAAGCTTGAAGCCAAAGGGCTGGTTACCCGACGTCAGGGTGGCGGTACCTATGTAAAAAATCAGCTTGAAGAAGGTCTGACTGATCCCTTATTCGAGTTGATCAGTAAACACCCCGAGTCGCAGTTTGATTTGCTGGAGTTTCGTCATGCCCTGGAGGGCATTGCAGCGTACTACGCCGCCATGCGTGGCACGCAAACGGATCTCGATAAAGTGGAGCAAAGCTTTGATGACATCGCCAGTGTTGGCGATGATTTGGTGCAAAAGGCCAGAGCCATCAATACCTTCCATTTTACCGTCGCAGAAGCCTCACACAATGTGGTGTTGCTGCATCTGATGCGGGGCATGCAGTCTTTACTGGAACAAAATGTATTGCAGAACTTAACGGTGTTAGTGCAAAAGCCGGATGCCAGCGCACAGCTTGCCCATCATCGCGAGGTGTTAAAAAACGCCGTGATCGAAGGTAAGCCAGAGCAGGCAAGACTGGCCAGTAACGCGCACTTAGCCTTTATTGAAGAGGCGTTGCTGGAAGCCGGGCGGGAGCGGTCGCGCATTGAGCGCAGCTTGCGTCGCACCAAAGCACAGTAGTACACAAACAGAGCCATAAGCTAACGCTATAGAATAAATTCGTATTTTAAACATAAGGAACACTCCATATGTCTGAAGTCAATAAATTTGACGTAGACGCGCTAGAAACCCAAGAGTGGTTGCAGGCGCTTGAGTCGGTTGTAAAAGAAGAAGGCGTAGAGCGCGCGCAATTCCTGCTTGAGCAGGTACTTGAGCAGGCGCGTCTGGACGGCGTTGATATGCCAACCGGTATTACGACCAACTATGTCAACACTATCCCGGCAGATCAGGAACCTGCCTATCCGGGGGATGTGAATCTGGAGCGTCGTATTCGCTCTATCATCCGCTGGAATGCGATCATGATCGTACTGCGCGCTTCTAAGAAAGATCTGGAACTGGGCGGACATATGGCGTCGTACCAGTCGTCTGCAGCGTTTTATGAAATGTGTTTTAACCATTTCTTCCGCGCACCAAATGAAAAAGACGGCGGCGACCTGGTTTACTATCAGGGCCACATTTCACCGGGTATTTATGCCCGTGCGTTCGTTGAAGGTCGTTTGACTGCGGAGCAACTGGACAACTTCCGTCAGGAAGTAGACGGTAAAGGTCTGTCTTCATACCCGCACCCTAAACTGATGCCTGAATTCTGGCAGTTCCCAACCGTATCTATGGGCCTAGGTCCAATCGCGTCTATCTATCAGGCACGTTTCCTGAAATACCTTGACGGCCGTGGTCTGAAAGACACTGCCGAGCAGCGTGTATACGCCTTCCTGGGCGATGGTGAAATGGATGAGCCGGAATCTCGTGGTGCGATTTCTTTCGCGGCCCGTGAAAAGCTCGATAACCTGTGTTACCTGATCAACTGTAACCTACAGCGTCTGGATGGCCCGGTAATGGGTAATGGTAAGATCATCCAAGAGCTGGAAGGTCTGTTCAAAGGCGCTGGCTGGAACGTCATCAAAGTTGTCTGGGGTTCAGGCTGGGACAAGCTACTGGCGAAAGACACCACAGGTAAGCTACTGCAGCTGATGAACGAAACCATCGACGGTGACTACCAGACCTACAAAGCTAAAAATGGCGCGTATGTACGTGAGCACTTCTTCGGTCGTTACCCGGAGACAGCGGCACTGGTTGCTGACATGACTGACGAAGAGATCTTCGCGCTGAAGCGTGGTGGTCATGAGCCGTCTAAACTGTTCGCAGCGTTTAAAGCGGCACAAGAAACCAAAGGTCGTCCTACTGTGATCCTGGCTAAGACTGTAAAAGGTTACGGCATGGGTGAAGCGGCGGAAGGTAAAAACATCGCCCACCAGGTGAAGAAAATGGACATGACGCACGTTGAGCACCTGCGTTCGCGTCTGGGCCTGGAAGATTTGGTATCTGACGAGCAAATCAAAGACTTGCCTTACCTGACACTGGAAGAAGGGTCTGCAGAGTACGAATACCTGCACGCACGTCGTAAAGCACTGCATGGTTACACGCCGCAGCGTTTGCCTAACTTCACGCAAGCACTGACGCTGCCAGAGCTGGATGCATTCAAGCCACTGCTGGAAGAGCAAAAGCGTGATATTTCAACCACTATGGCCTATGTTCGTGCGTTGAACATCCTACTGAAAGACAAAGGTGTAGGTAAAAACATCGTGCCTATCATTGCCGATGAAGCGCGTACTTTCGGTATGGAAGGTCTGTTCCGTCAGATTGGTATTTACAACCCGCACGGTCAGAACTACACGCCTCAGGATCGCGACATTGTTTCTTACTATAAAGAAGCCACGTCTGGTCAGGTACTGCAAGAAGGTATCAACGAGCTGGGTGCAATGTCTTCATGGGTGGCTGCGGCAACGTCTTACAGCACCAATGACCTGCCAATGATCCCGTTCTACATCTACTACTCTATGTTCGGTTTCCAACGTGTTGGCGACATGGCGTGGATGGCGGGCGACCAGCAGGCACGTGGCTTCTTGCTAGGTGCAACAGCAGGTCGTACAACGCTCAACGGTGAAGGTCTGCAGCACGAAGATGGTCACTCGCACATTCAGGCGGGCACGATCCCTAACTGTATTTCTTACGACCCAACGTTCGCGTTTGAAGTGGCGGTTATTCTGCAAGACGGTATCCGTCGTATGTACGGTCCTGAGCAGGAAAACGTGTTCTACTACCTGACACTGATGAACGAAAACTATCATATGCCTGCCATGCCAGAAGGCGCCGAAGAGGGTATTCGTAAGGGTATCTACAAGCTGGAAAGCTACACCGGTGATAAGGCTCAGGTACAGCTGATGGGTTCAGGTACTATTCTGAACGAAGTACGTAAAGCGGCGCAGATCCTGAGCGACGATTACGGCATTGCATCTGACGTATTCTCTGTCACGTCATTCAATGAACTGGCACGTGACGGTCAGGACGCTGAGCGTTTCAACATGCTGAACCCGGATGCAGAACAAAAAGTATCTTACATCAGCACGGTACTGGGCGAAGCCCCGGCAATTGCGGCCACTGACTACATGAAGAGCTATGCCGATCAGGTTCGTGCCTTCATGCCAAGCGTTTCTTATAAAGTGCTGGGCACCGACGGTTACGGTCGTTCAGACAGCCGTGAAAACCTGCGTCGTCACTTTGAAGTAAATGCAGGCTACGTGGTTGTTGCTGCACTGAGCGAGCTGGTTAAGCAAGGCAAAGTTGAAAAATCAGTAGTAACAGACGCTATCAAGAAATTTGATATCGACACAACCAAAACCAACCCACTTTACGCATAAGAGGCTAAGTGATGGCAATCGAAATTCATGTACCAGATATTGGCGCCGATGAGGTTGAAGTAACCGAAATTTTGGTCAGCGTTGGCGACACGGTAGAAGAAGAGCAGTCGCTGATCACCGTTGAAGGCGACAAAGCGTCAATGGAAGTGCCTGCTTCTCAAGCGGGTACGGTTAAAGAAATCAAAATCAGTGAAGGCGATAAAGTGTCGACCGGCTCACTGATCATGGTCTTCGAAGCGGCGGGCGATGCGCCTGCTGCTGAGGCTGCACCAGCTCCGGCTGCTGCGGCGCCTGCCCCGGCAACTGCTGAAGTGAAAGAAGTCCACGTACCAGACATTGGCGGCGACGAAGTTGAAGTCACCGAAATTCTGGTTGCAGTTGGCGACAGCGTTGAAGCTGAGCAGTCTTTGATCACGGTTGAAGGCGACAAGGCATCAATGGAAGTACCAGCACCATTTGCCGGTACAGTGAAAGAAATCAAAGTTGAGATTGGCGGCAAAGTGGCCACCGGCAGCTTAGTTTTTGTCTTTGAAACAGCCGGTGCAGCAGCACCAGCTGCAGCAGAAACTGCGCCAGCGGCAGCCCCGGTTGAAGCAACGCCCTCACTGCAGGAAGTACAGGTACCGGATATCGGTGGTGACGAAGTTGAAGTCACTGAAATCATGGTGGCAGTAGGCGACAGCGTTGAAGAAGAGCAGTCTTTGATCACCGTTGAAGGCGACAAAGCGTCAATGGAAGTACCAGCGCCATTTGCCGGTACTGTTAAAGAAATCAAAGTGGCGGCTGGCGACAAAGTATCAACCGGTTCACTGATCTTTGTATTCGAAACCGTTGCGGCGGCAGCGCCGGCTCAGGCTGCACCAGCACCTGCTGCGTCTGCTCCTGCACCGGCTCCAGCGGCAAAAGCGGCTCCGGCAGCAGCGCCTGCACCAAGTGCGGCAAAAGACGAGTTTGTGGCCAATGATGATTACGCCCATGCCTCGCCTGTGGTACGTCGTCTGGCGCGCGAGTTTGGCGTTAACCTGGCACGCGTTAAAGGTACTGGCCGTAAGAACCGTGTACTGAAAGAAGACGTGCAGAACTATGTAAAAGAACTGGTTCGTAAGGTTGAGTCTGGCGAGATCAGCAAAGGCGGCAGTACAGGTGGCGGCGAGCTGGGTCTGATCCCTTGGCCAAAAGTCGACTTCAGCAAGTTTGGTGAAGTAGAAGAGAAGAAACTCTCTCGTATCCAGAAGATCTCAGGCGCTAACCTGCACCGTAACTGGGTTCAGATCCCACACGTTACTCAGTTCGATGAAGCTGACATCACCACGCTGGAAGCATTCCGTAAAGAGCAGAATGTCCTGGCAGAGAAGAAGAAAATGGGCGTGAAGATCACTCCATTGGTATTCGTGATGAAAGCAGCGGCCAAAGCACTGGAAGAGTTCCCAACCTTTAACTCGTCACTGTCAGAAGACGGTGAAAGCCTCATCCTGAAGAAGTATGTGAACATCGGTGTGGCAGTGGATACGCCAAATGGCCTGGTTGTGCCTGTCTTCAAAGACGTCAACAAGAAAGGCATCATCGAGCTGTCTCGCGAGTTGATGGACGTCTCTAAGAAGGCCCGTGAAGGCAAGCTGACTGCGGCTGACATGCAGGGTGGCTGTTTCACTATCTCAAGCCTGGGTGGCATCGGCGGTACGGCATTTACGCCAATCGTGAATGCTCCGGAAGTGGCTATCTTAGGTGTCTCTAAGTCTGAGATGAAGCCGAAGTGGAATGGTAAAGAGTTTGAGCCGCGCCTGATGGTGCCGCTGAGCTGCTCATACGACCACCGTGTTATTGACGGTGCGCTGGCAGCCCGCTTTACTGTGACCCTGGCCAATTACCTGAGCGACATTCGTCAGCTGGTAATGTAAGCCAAAGCAAAACCGCATGACCCCAGGTTGTGCGGTTTTGTCATATTTTTACTGTCCTGTCTGATATTTGGGCGGGACATCTGTGGGTGCGAATGATACACTTTCGCGCAACAAAAAACTCTCTCTGGTTGTTGGTGGCAGCGCTTGCCGATGATCAGGCACATTGGGTGCGGATACTCACTCGAGTAGAGTCCCGTTCGAATAATAGTTAAGGTAATAACATGAGCAACGAAATCAAAACTCAAGTTGTTGTACTAGGCGGTGGTCCTGGTGGTTACTCTGCAGCATTCCGTGCAGCAGACCTAGGTTTAGAAGTTACATTGATCGAATCTCGCGATACCCTGGGTGGTGTGTGCTTGAACGTAGGTTGTATTCCTTCAAAAGCACTTTTACACGTGGCTAAGGTAATCGACGACGCAGCTGAAATGGCTTCACACGGTGTAACTTTCGGTGCTCCTCAAATCGACCTGGACAAAATCCGTAGCTGGAAAGAGTCTGTAATTGGTCAGCTGACAGGCGGTCTGTCTGGCATGGCGAAAATGCGTAAAGTGAAAGTGGTTAGTGGTTACGGTAAATTCACCGGCTCTAACTCTATCGCAGTGGAAGGTGCTGACGGCACAACGACTGTCAACTTCGACAACGCCATCATCGCAGCGGGCTCTCAGCCTGTAAACCTGCCTTTCATCCCACAAGATGAGCGTATCATTGACTCAACTGGCGCACTTGAGCTCAAAGACGTACCAGAAAAACTACTTGTTCTGGGTGGTGGTATCATCGGTCTTGAGATGGGGACTGTGTACCGTGCACTGGGTTCTCAAATCGACGTGGTTGAGTTTGCAGACCAACTGGTTCCTGCGGCTGACAAAGACGTAATCAAGATTTACCAGAAGTATGTGAAAGACAAGTTCAACGTAATGCTGTCTACTAAGGTTGTTGCGGTTGAAGCGAAAGAAGACGGTATCTACGTTTCATTCGAAGGCAAGCAAGCGCCAGAAGGCCAGGTACGTTACGACAAAGTATTGGTTGCGGTTGGTCGTACACCTAACGGTAAACTGCTTGACGCAGACAAAGCGGGCGTTGCGGTTGATGAGCGTGGCTTTATCAACACAGACAAGCAAATGAAGACTAACGTAAACCACATCTACGCGATTGGTGACATCGTAGGTCAGCCTATGCTTGCGCACAAAGCGGTTCACGAAGCACACGTTGCGGCTGAAGTGATCTCTGGTAAGAAACACTACTTCGATCCTAAGTGCATTCCTTCAATCGCCTACACAGATCCAGAAATCGCATGGGTTGGTGTGACTGAGAAAGAAGCGAAAGAGCAAGGTCTGAGCATTGAAACTGCGGTATTCCCGTGGGCAGCTTCTGGCCGTGCAATTGCTTCTGCACGTACTGAAGGTCAGACTAAGATGATCTTCGACAAAGAGACTGGTCGCGTGATCGGTGGTGCAATGGTTGGTATCAACGCCGGTGAAATGCTGGGCGAGATCGGCCTGGCAGTAGAGATGGGTGCAGACGCAGAAGACGTGGCACTGACTATCCACGCTCACCCAACGCTGAACGAGTCAATCGGCCTGGCGGCTGAGATCTTCGAAGGTTCAATCACTGACCTGCCTAACAAAAAGGCAGTCAAGAAGAAGTAATTCACGCTTCTTATTGAACTGAAAAACCCGGCTTAAATAGGCCGGGTTTTTTGTGTCTGTTGCTCGCAACAGTGTGTGACTTTTTACATCATATCATCGCATTCTGGACATCTGGAATTATCTGATTCCATCGGCATACAGCGTTTCACCGTTTTTGGAAACTTACAGATATCACCTACATCAGTATAGCAGCGGTTAAGGTTAGACCAGCCACCGGCACCACCTGCGATATGAGGAGTGTTGGCATTATGCAGACTGTGTACTGCCGGGCTGAGGTTCTTGAGTTTCACTTTTTTTAATTTCATAGCAATATTTCCTTTGCAGTGTTTTTTAGAGCTAAAGATCTATGTTTTGATCTTCATTAACATTTTTAACGGATATTTATCTTCAAGTCAAGATGACCAGTTGAATTTTGAAATACGCTGTGAATTCTGCCCATGGACTTAGTCGTCCTGTGTGTTGTTTTCGTTGAACAGGCTAACGGCAGAATATGTTTTAGAAGCCTCACTGCGTTCCTGTGAACGACAATACCTGGGCATGGTGTTTATCCTCAAGACATCCTCACAACAAATTACTCGGTTAAAAACAATACAACGTTGTGAGTACCTGGCCAGTATGTTGGCGTGGGTGGACCTATAAAAATAACTGTGTGGTCCATTGAGTACCTTAAGTAACTGTAGTGCTGGTCAGACCGTGACAGGGTTTCTATATTATTACGACTTCTTTGGACCTCAAAGTGAGCAGTTAACAGTATCATCAAGCTCCATTGTGTCCCCATCTGGTTACTGGAGCGATTTCAATTAAATAAACTTTAAGCTTTGGCATCAATGTTAGGCTGGAGAGGGTAACCTTGATAGCCCTTTAACACATCCAAAAAACTCTCTAACTCCTGAGTGTCTTTGCCTATGCTGCGCTCAAAGGCAATCTCTCGTTCAATTTGCGATAAAAACCCTGTGCTTTGTGAGCCCTGAAGCTCACCATCAACTAACTTAAACGTATTATGGGGCAGTCTGAAGAGGAGTCGCTCATCTCCGGTTGCCTGGATCAGTGCATTGAGCTCATTCAGGCCAAAGCGATTCATATCTACAGCTCTGGCTTCACTGTGTGGTGGTGTTGCGCTCTGTGGCAACGCGTTGCCGTTTGTCGCCTCCATAGTGGTGCTTTGCTTTGCAGGCTGGGCGTATGTGGTATTTAAACCGTCGACTTTCATCTCTCATTTCCTTACGTGATAGGTGGCACTTTAACTTAGATATACGAAGCAAAAATCGTACACATAAGGTAATGGCGATTAAATCAGTGCACATTGTCACCATTCGGTCATTTTGTTAGTGTTAGTTCGGACCAAAAATAAAAACAACCACAAGGAATTCGTTATGACGGTTAAACCGCTTCAGGCAGGTATCGTTTTATATGCACTGAGCACCGGTGTACAGGCTGGCAATCAAGAGTTCGACGCCACGCTGGCGTGCTATACACAAGCACAGCAGCCCGGCATCGCCGTGCGGCTGGAGCAGGGCAACAAGCTGATTTACAGCGGGGCTGCGGGTCTGGCGGATATCAAGAGCAAGTTGCCACTCAATACCGAGCAGGTTTTTCAGATTGGCTCCATCACCAAGCAATTTACGGCCGCGGCCATTTTGCAACTGGCTGACATAAAAAAGCTGTCAATACAGGATCCGCTGGGAAAATACCTCCCGTCCCTGAGCCCTGACTATGCCAAACTGACTATCGATCGGGTATTGTCGCATACCGCAGGATTACCAAATTACAACGAAGGCCCTGAGATTGGTGCCAAAATGGCGCACTATCGTAGTTTAGATCAGATCCTGACAGAGATTGTACAGACACCCGTATTGTACCCTTCGGGTGAAGGCCATACGTATTCCAATACCGGCTACCTGCTGCTAGGTAAAATCATTGAGCAGGTATCCGGGTTGAGCTACAAAGACTACCTGCAACAGCATATCTTTACGCCACTGGGCATGAAACACTCGCAGGTGCTCACCAAAGGTACGGGCGGCGATGAAGTAAAAGGCTATAGCTCAGTAGACAGCACAAGGGCACCTGTTGCTCCATTTCATGTTGATCGCAGTTGGATTTATTCTGCCGGTGGCATAGAAACAACCCTGGCCGATATGAGCCGCTGGCATCATGGCTTGAAAACTGGAAAAGTCGTCAAGCCTGCTTCATATCGGGCGATGGTGACCAGTGCTATTCTGAACGATGGCTCCCCAGCCACTTATGGCTATGGCTTCTATCTTCGTCCCCTGGCCGGACAAACAAGCTATTTCCACGAGGGAGGTGTACCCGGATTCCTGGCCATGTCGGCGTATTTTCCCGAGGCAGACTTGTTCGCCATTGCGCTCAGCAACCAGGACACCTTGCACCCGGGACCTGCACTTCTGGACATGGTTGCGCAGCACCTGAATATTACGCCAAAGCCATTACCAGATGTGAAGGTGAGCCATTTTGCTAAAACTTTAGTTGGCGAGTATCAGTCAGCTGGTCAGCAGCTGACAGTGACATTTGAAGAGGGGATTCTGTACGGGCAAAAAGGGAAAGGCGAAAAACGTAAACTCATCGCCAGAGCCAACAACGCGTTTTCGTTTGAATGCACGCAGAACTACTACCAGCTCAATGTAGCAGAAGGCAAAACCAGCCTGACACCCATTGGACTCTATCGGGACAAGGGCAAGCCGTTGTTTAAGTTGTAAGTGGCTCGCGCCACGTTTCTGTGCACCGTTATTGCCCAGAGAAACGAACAGCTAAGGTCATGCAGTGTCTGCCTGTTTGTTCGAAAGAAGCGGAGTCACAGTGTCACTCCGCATGTTTTGACTATTTCTTTCTCACAATAAACTCATCGGAGCCACTTTGTGTCAAATGAAAGTCTCCGATGTCTCCTGCTTTATGTGGGTGAGGTGAAGTGATATCTTCAGAGGCAAGGTGCCAGTTATTGTAAGTACCAGATGTTCCCTGACCCAGGCAAACATTAAATTGTTCACCATTGATTTCCAGTATTCCTTTGATTGCAAAATTGAGTTTACTTGGTACATTGTCACCACCGCGTGTGTGAAACATCTTGTTTCCATCACTATTGACGGTTTCGTTGAACCACTTTGCGTTCGCTTTATCAGCTTTTCGACCAGAGTCTACAACGATCTTGACCGTTTTGTTGTGGTTCTCTTGCGTTGAAGTTATCTCCCCCCAGGGTTGTCCGGGAGTCACTGAGTTAACGTTGCCATAATAAAAGTTGATGGACTCAATGCCACTTGAACCTTTGAAATAGAAATTATTTTTGTGTTCTTTGGGTTTTGGTATGGTCAGCTTTCCAGGTCTTTGGGTGTTAAATGCTTCGCCCACGCCTTCAGATTCTCCCTTAAATTCCCCGACCTTGATATCGTCTTGAAAAATACTAAGTATCATGACGCCTTCCTCTAATTCAGCATCTTTGAGTGTGTAGGTACATTTTCCGCTGTCGTGTTTGACTAATTCTTGCGGCGATTTGTTAAATGCACCGACCAGTTCAGTGGTGTCAATGACAAAGTCATCCCCAAAGCCATCCGCATGAAAACGCACTGTCGGATTTTCAGGATCATCGACGAAGAATAGGCAGCCCAGATAATAGAATAGGAAGCCACCCATTCCTAACAGTCCTTCAGCAATATACTCACCTGCAAAATCTGTTTTAAAGTTTGCTACTTGTTCAGAAACACCCATTGTTTTGTCCTCTTACCGTTGTAATTGAATAAAAGACGAATACCGTGAGTCAGCCACGCTGATTGGAAATTGAATGTGCACCGTATGCACTGGCATCGCCATTAGCATCGTTAAAATTACGATAATGAGGGCTAAATAAACATTACGAACTATTACACTGTGCAACGAGTGAAGCACGTCAGCGACACCCAAACCAAAGCCTGTATGATGTACTGAAATGGCTTAATTCCCTGTTCAGCCTAGCTCATCGCGCTCATTCCTGCCCTGTCGCAAATCCCTTTCTCTAATAACTTTGTCTGTTATTTTGTTTGACGACTAATAACAAATATAAGAGGAAGGGGTATGAACAAATCTATACTGAGTCTGAGTTTGGCATCGATTCTGGGAGCCGTGACTATAGGCGCTCAGGCGGCGGATCATGCCAGTTTACTTAAGCAGGTGGAGCCTAAAGTGATTGAGTGGCGCCGGGATATTCACCAAAACCCTGAGCTGGGAAATCGTGAGGTGCGCACCGCAGCTAAAGTGGCTAAACATCTTAAAGCGCTGGGTATGGAAGTGGAAACCGGGATTGCTTACACCGGAGTGGTGGGCATGCTTAAAGGCGCTAAGCCTGGGCCAACTGTGATGCTGCGTGCCGATATGGATGCGCTACCGGTGACCGAGAAGAATGACCTGCCGTTTAAATCCACCAAAACCACCAATTACCGGGGAGTGGATGTGGGCATTATGCATGCCTGTGGTCATGATACCCATGTGGCCATGTTGATGGGCGCGGCTGAGGTGCTGGCTGGCATGCGTGATGAGCTCGCAGGCAATGTAATGTTTGTCTTCCAGCCTGCCGAAGAAGGTGCACCTGAAGGCGAAGAGGGCGGTGCGGAGTTAATGCTCAAAGAAGGGATCTTTAAAAAGTACCAGCCCGATGTGGCGTTTGGTTTGCACATTACTTCTAAGCTCAATGTGGGGCAGCTTGGATATCGCAGTGGCCCAACCATGGCCAGTGCTGATCGCTTCGAGATCAGTGTTAAAGGCGAGCAAACCCATGGCTCGACGCCCTGGGCCGGCGCCGATCCAATTGCTGCTGCGGCGCAGATAGTGTCTGGGGTAAACCACATTGTTAGTCGTCAGATCAATATAACCAAAGAGCCGGCGATAGTCTCGTTCGGTAAAATTGCCGGAGGGGTGCGTAACAACATCATTCCCGAAGAGGTAAATATGGTCGGTACCATACGTAATTTTGATATGGACAACCGTGCGCAGATCTTTGCAAAGATCACCCATACCGCCGAGCATATTGCTTTAGCTTCCGGCAACAAGGCTGATGTAAAGATCATTGAGGGTTATCCGGTGACGGTGAACGACCCGGCCCTGACTGCGCAAATGTTGCCCACCCTGGAGAAGGTATTCGGCGCACAGGGTATGATTGAAATGCCTAAAGTGACCGGCGCTGAGGACTTCTCGTTTTACGCCATGGAAGTGCCAGGGTTATTCGTGTTTTTAGGTGGCACAGCCAAAGGGAGCGACCCAAGAGAGGCGGCCAGTAACCATTCACCCTACTTTATTGCTGATGAATCGGCGTTTAAATTAGGCACGCGGGCGTTGACCGAGTTTACGCTGGATTATATGGCTCAGGCACATTAGCAATGCTGTGGGTTTAATATCGAACACTATGCTGGCTAATGTTTTTTGTTGGCTGGCAAGCAATGTGAGAGAACTAAAATGATGCGACGAAGTCGCATCATTGCTTTAAACTTAGTGGCAGGTATATGTGCCACAGTTGGTGTCATTCGGGTCCGACGGACAGTCGAACGAACCACAGTATACAACGCGTGTGGGCTCACAGTAACCGTAATGTGACCACTTGTCACCACCGCCGATTTCGGCTGTTTTTGTCGCCGGGATAGTTGTCAGGTCTTTCGATAAACTTTTAAGTTTCTTTTTAGATATTTTAAGTTTCATTTTCATTTCCTTATTTATCATTTTTGCATCTAGTGCGTATTTATATTTACATTCTGGTGGGGGTGAGTCAACTAAGCTTTTTGAGGTTTTTATATAAGCTTATGTTTTGGTTGGCTTTTTATCATTTGTTTAGTGAGCCCATGGGGAGGAGCTGGGCTCAACATTGGTTATTATAACGTTGGTTATGATCTCTTTGAACGCAAGTGGAAAGACTTACAGCTCGATAGATTGAGCATGATGAAGTCGGTTATGCGGATCCAGCCTACGCTTCACCTGTTTAAGCCTGCTGTAGTTGTGTTTGTAGTATAAATGCTGCCAGTTCGGGATATCGATATCGGCATAATTGACATAACAGCCATCCATCACCTCATCGGGCACCGGGCCTTGTGCGCCATACATGGCATGATAAAAGCCATTGATCCAGCCAATATGATAAGGGTCCTGCACGGCCTCAAACCAGTAGGTTTGATATTGCAATTTCATGATCGAATCACGATGTGCCACGGCGGTATCGGATTCTGACAGGGCGTTTATCTGCCCGCCATAAGAGGACAATTGCAGCATCCCGGCGGGGCTCAGATAGTCGCCATGGCGCAGTGTCTGCCAGAGCGTTTGTATTTGCGCCTCCGGAAATGGCTGTTTCATGTATGCGGATTTATTTTTGCCCCGGGCTCCCACTAAAGTGCCCGCGCCATACTGGGTGCCATACCACCAGGGCATACTGAAATAACTGCCCGGCGGTACCGGTCGCTGCGGCGCGTTCTCCTGCTCCTGCAAGCCCATATGATTGGTGGTGCGTAAGCCTTTTTTAGCACCCTGAAGTTGTTCGGGGGTGAACAGGGCGTCGATAAACTCATCAATCAGATTGGGGTCGCCGCTACAATAAAGAGAGAGTCGAATTTCACCGCTGCCGCCCACTGAGTTAGGAATAGCCATTGATGAATGCAGCGCGTTAAAGCGACTATGTGGGCCGTTATGCTGTTGCCAGAACTCACCATAGTTGCGCAGTAAGCTGGCAAACTGCTCATAATCAAACAGGTGCCAGGGCAGGGCGATTTCCTGCAAGTGCAGAGATTCAGGTACCTGAGGTAAGTCTCTGAAAAAGTATTTAGTGACTACCCCAAAGTTACCGCCCCCTCCGCCCTGGTGTGCCCAGATAATCTCATCTGCGATTGCCGACTGGCCTTTAAAGTAGGTGCGCGGATAATTGGCCTGTCCGCCCCACTCGTTAAAAGTGATAAGCTCCACACCAACCAGATAATCGCTACTCAGGCCATATTGCCGGGAATGAATACCAAACCCGCCACCACAAACGTGGCCACCAACGCCCACGCCAAAGCAGGAACCACCAGGCATGATCACGCCAAATTCCTTAAACAGGGTTTTGTAGGTATGCCCTAAAGAAGCGCCCGCTTCGACGACATAGTGGCCATTGCTGCGATAGATGCGATCCATGTTGCTGAGATCGATAACGACACCCTTGTCATTAACCACAAACCCTTCATAGCAGTGACCGCCAGAGCGCACTGTGATGCGATGGTCGTTTGCGATGGCTTCTCTGGCTGCCATATAAACTTCATAAGCAGAACTACACACCGCAATATAACCAGGTTGGTTGGGAAACCGCAGGTTAGAGCCCGTCAGCATAGAATCATATCTGGGATCGTCGGCAAACACTTTATGGTACTGATCATACTGCGAGTGAGCGGCGGCAGAATGGCTAAGCATTAAGGGGGCGGCACCCATTGCACCACCGATTGCCAGAGACGATTTGAGAAATTGACGTCTGGAAGTGACATCGTGGTTGATACCTGACTGCTTTTTGTCTTGTTTCATAAACACATCCTTTTTTATGTTGTAACAGTGGGTGAATGTAACCTGGTTGTTCTTTGTGCAGTTTGAATGTATCAGATATAGGACCGGGTGAGTGTAAAAAACAAGCAAAAAAGTGTCATGATGCGAAAAGTTCAAGATGCCGCCGATGGGCTCGGCGGCGCTTGGGTTAATCCACCAGTATCTGCAATATCAAGTCATCAAAATAGCTGTCGTTATCGCTGCCATGATTACGTGTTCCCAGCAGAACAAACTCGATGTAGGCTGTGTCTTTGGGCAGTTGTGTTTGCCCGGATAGCGTTGTCCACTGTGCCGCTGTGGTGCTGAGCTTTTCACTTTCACCCAGTAGCTGACCACGGTTATCCAGGTAGCGCAGTTGTAGTGCGGGGATATCTTTGCCGCTGTAGTTACGCAGTTGGCCACCATAACGGGCGCTAACCCGGCCCGCTGCAATTAACCGGCTGTAGTGCTGCACCGAGATTGTTTGGCCTATCTGGCCCTGAGCCGACTCTCCATTGCAGATACCGCCGACGGCGAAAAACCGCTCACCAGTTGCCGGGGGAATAGAGTCACATTGTTTATCAGTTAAAGACTCCACCGGGCCGGTGCCGCTCCAGCCCTGAATACCGGCTTCTGCGCCCGGGTTTTGTAGTAGATTGCCTGAATTGCCTGGTTGCTGAGTAATGAAGTCGTCCGCCACGCCATCAGGCCCTCTGTCTGAGACTGTGGCGCAGTCGCTTTGCTCAGCCAGTCTTAGCTCCAGATTGTCAAAATAGCTGTCGTTGTCGGTGCCGCTGGTGCGCAGGCCCGTCAGTACAAAATCAATATAACGGGTATTAGCTGGTAGCGCCGTTCCCTTAGCATAGCGTTGCCAGCTGGCCGTAGCGCCTGTGACCTCGGTGGTGGTGCTCAGCAGCGCCAGATCTGCATCGCGAAATTCGAGCGCAAAAGCAGGGATATCGCTGCCACCCCAGCTACGCAGCCAGCCTGCGTACAGGGCTTTGAGTGTGCCATTGTCTATGCTGGCCGCCCAGTTGCTGACATCAACACGCTGATATGCGCGGCCACTTTTGCCTTCATTGTCACACACGCCCCCGACGGCAAAGAAGCGTTCACCCTGATAAGGAGAAACGGAACCACAGGCTTTATCTGCCAGGCTTTCCAGCGGTCCTGCGCCTTGCCAGCTGTCGGTGCCCAGCTCTGCACCGGGGTTTTGCAGCAGGTTATCGGTCAGGTGTGTGCTGTCTGTGGTGGTAAATGGGTGTGGCTGTGACCAGTCACTCCAGGCCAGTGAGCGGTCCCGCATACGCATGCGCACGCAGTATTGAGCGCCGGGTGCCAGCTGACCGAGTGCAAAGCGGTTGGGTGCCAGAGCGGCTCGCGTATCAACGCCGTCCCAGATATTTTCATGCTGATACCAGGTATCCAACAGCGGCTGGCTGAAATCGTCACAGTGGTTACTGAGTTGCCAGTGAGCAGCGCCAAACAGGTCTTTGTCGGGATCGGCAAATAAGGTGGCGACTGCGTTGGCACAGCTGGCCGGTATTTGTCCTGCGGGGGCCAATATTTCAGGCGTAAACGGTGCGGTGTTATTTAATCTTACAGTCAGGGTGTCCTTGACTTGGCTGTTCAGTGGCACCTGCTCATCGCCCATTGAAATGCGCTTGAGCTCAAAGGCCGGGTCGTCACCTGCGGTAACATCGACCACCACAAAGCCGTATTCGTCTTCACTGACCGAAAACTCGGTGTAGTCGCGCTGGGCAAACTCACCAAAATAATCCAGGTTGCCCCCGGCGGACGCCACATTCACCATAGTGTGATTGTGATCCCGGCTGGTGCCGCGTGAATAGGCATGTGTGTGACCAAAAAAGTGAATACTCGGTTTGTTGCAGCGTGTTGAAAAGGCCTCCAGGCGTTCAACAATTTTACCGCTGTAGTCGGTCTCGCCGGCTATCCACATTTCTGATTTATGCGGGTGGTGCATCTGGGCAAAGACAAAATCGGTTTGCGCACGCAGGCAGGTTTCGGCCAGTACCTTGTCCAGCCAGACGAGCTGTTCATCAATGCGGTAATTGGTATTGGTGTCGAGCGACAGTACTCGAATATTGGAATGATCCTGATACCACCAGTGCTCTTCATAGCCCGGCGTGCCGTTTTCCGGCAGGCGGAAGTATTTAAAGTAAGTGGGCGTATCGCGTTCATGATTGCCGGGAGCCGGGTACAGAGGCACTGAGCTGGCCAGCGCCGCAATGGGTGAAAAGAAGCTGGTGCGCCAGCTATTGTAATCCTGGCCATTGTCGACTAAGTCGCCGGGGATCAGGGTCATATTCAGGCCATCGTGTAACGCAAGTCCCAATGCCTGTTGCACATAAGGCAATACACCCTGGTTAATGATCTCGCCAAATTTGCCCGGGTTCCCCGAGTCTCGCTGCATGTCACTGACTGCCAGAATACGGCTGCGCTTCTCGGCAGAGGCCAGCGGTGGGGTTCTGAACTGGTGAACATGACTGTAAGTATCACCGGTTCTGACCCGGTAGAAATACACGCTATCCGGTGCAAGATTTGTTAATTGGACCTCATGGATACGACTCAGCAGATAACCGGTTTCACTGGAGCCGCTGGCTTGCTGGCCCAGCTCAGCGGTGGTGCCCCATTCTACAATGGACTCATCACCACTGCTGGTTTCCCATTTGATCCAGATGCTGGTTGGGGTGGCTGATTGCAAATAGGGGTGGACTGCCAGCCCTTCGGTGTGGGCGTGCGCCTGACCTGCCGCCAGTAACACACTGAGCGACAGTACCCGCAGATTCAATGTCATGTTGGTTTCCTTGGTATTTGAACGAAAGGCGGGATTATCCGGGGAACAGGTGTATTAAAAGTGTAAACGGTGTGAATTTTTAACGTCTTATTTATGACCCGCATCGTCTGGGTTCTGTGATATAGTGACAGCCACTTTTACCACCAGGGCATTCATGCGTTCATTCACACTCTGTGTGGTACGCGGCCTTCTCCACAAACAAAAAAGGTCCGTAATACCATGAAAAAAATCGCCATTCTGGTCGATGTCCAGAATATTTACTACACCACTCGCCAGGCCTATGGCAGAAGCTTTGATTACAACGGCTTTTGGCAGCAAGTGCTTAAAGACCGCACTTTATACCGGGCTTTGGCGTATTCCAGCGAGCCCAATGCGCCTAAGCAACAACAGTTTCAGAATATTCTCAGAGCCATCGGCTTTGAGGTAAAACAAAAACCCTATATTCAAAGAGCGGATGGCTCCGCCAAGTGTGACTGGGATGTGGGGATCACTCTGGATGCCATGGAGTGCGCGCCTCATTGTGATGTGGTGGTGTTACTGACCGGGGATGGTGACTTTGACTTGCTGGCCGAGCGTATTCAAAGCCGTCATAACTGTGAGGTCGAGGTATATGGCGTCCCTCAGCTGACTGCCAACTCGCTCAAGCGCGCGGCCACCCGTTACATGGCCATTGACGAACGCTTCTTGCTAAATGCAAAGCCAAACCACAATAAGGCTGGCCAGTAGAGATACGATAAAATCTCTAAATTCTCAAAGAAACTGTAGCAGATCAGCACCGCCATCAGGCACAAAGCGGTCTGTGCAGTTTTAGAGTCCTGCGACGCCCACAGCAAATAAATACTCGACACCAGCATAGGAATGGCCAGCGCCACCGCCCCGACAAGGCCTTTTACAAACAACAGTCCGTACCAGCTGTGGTGCGAGCCGATAGGCATAAATTCCACCATTTTTGGACCGCGCTCAACAATGCCGTGCCCCCAGATGGGCGCTTCGGCCTGCCAGCGCTGAATGGCAATATTGGCCAGCGCTTTGCGCACCCGGGTAGAGCCCGGACGTTGTTGCTTTACCGCCTCGTAGGAGTCCATCACCGCATTATAAATGGGCTCGCCCAGCAGTAAAATCAGCGGGATGGTGATACCGAGCAGCAGCAACATCCAGGGTTCCTTAAACTTATCGCTGAACAACACCAGCGGAAACAACATAATGAAAATCGCGATACCGGCGCGCGATTGTGACAAGATCAGCATGGCCCAACAGCCTGCGATGGCCCAGCGACGAATACGGGCGTTTTTTTCTTGCAGACAAAACACCAGGTAGATACAGGCCATAAAGCCGGCAGCCGGTGCCCAGGGGGTAAAGAAGCGCCAGCGTCCGGCACCTGTTTCAGGGTTAATGCCGTAAAAGCTGACCATAAAAAAGCTCTCCCCGGGTCCCCCAATTACTTTTAAAGGCGACAGGAAGATGTCACCCGGTAACTTAACCACATAGAAGGCTACGGAGATCAGTGAGAAGATCAGCGTGTGGATGGCAATAATGCAGACTCCACGGATCACTACTTCTTTGCGAATTTTTGCTAAAGCGGCAATCACAGGGAAAATAGCCAGCAGCGCCCAGCCTTTCATCCAGCCAATGGTCGATTTTATGGTTTGCCCAACGCCCAAAGACCAGTCGCTGTGGGCGATCAGCAAAGCCACCAGCATCAGTAACATGGCGACTATCCACATCCAGATCATTGGCGACAGCGGCCGGGGCTTGGCATTTAAGTCCAGGTAGCAGCGCATCAACACCACCATAAAAATCAGCCAGCCAATGATGGAGCCCATCACATAAATCAAGCCCAGCATAAAAGTGGGGTAGGTAAGCACCAGACCCGCCCAGACCAGCTTTTCTTCTGTGCTGATAAAGCGCTTGTCCTTGAAGGGGAGATAGGCGGTGAATAGCATGCTTGCCTCCGGCTAGTCTGGCTGTTTCATCACAGCGGAAATGATCACTCGACGTTTGTTGATCATTAACACGCCCATTGATAAGAAGATCATTGCGGCCAGTGCTGCGGCGACGGCAATAGACTTTTTCGGTGAGAACGAATTCACAGGCAATGACGGTGGTGACATCAGCTGGATCACTGGATAAGAGGCAAAAATATCCGCTTTACCGGCTTCGAGACGCGCGACCGCTGAGGTGAATACGGCTTTGGCCAAATCAAACTCACGCTCCAGACGTTCCAGCTCTGCCGCTTCTCTGGCGTAGACCTTAAGCTTTTCATTCAGCAGCTGTACTTCGTTTTCCAGCTCAACCAGTTTTGCTTCCGAGCCTTTTTTAGCTGCAAAGGCGCTGATCAAATCGGCAAACAATTGCGCGCGATTGGGGTTAGAGGCAAGATCTGTGGTATGAAACGCATGAGCGGCGTTGATCCCAACCAGGCCTTCTGAGCGGGTTCTGAGCGCCATTTTCGACTGTTCAAACCGCGCCAGCTCGGCTTTCACCATAGGATGACCATCATCCCAGCGAGACCGATATTCGCTCAGCTGGGCGGCGCTTTTGTCTAGCTCAGACAGGTAAGCTCTGAATTCACCATCCGATTGCAGCACAAAGGCCTGGCCCGCCATGGAGGGCGATACCCCTAAGTCGACACTGAGCTGGCTGACAAAATACTCAGCGCGGCCAATTTCGGCTTTAACGATAGCCACCTGCTCTTTGAGGTTAGAGAGGGTGCGCATTTGCTGGTCAAGCTGGTCGCGGCTGATCAGCAAAGAGCGTTGCTGAAAGTCCGTGATGTTATTGCGTGTCAGGTTAAGGCGCTCCCGGTACTGGTCCAGCACTGATTTAATGCTGGCATCGCGACGCTGTACTTCGTCGGCACGCAGGTGGTCCAGCTGGTCCTGCAATGCGTTGTACAAAGCCCAGGCTTTTTTCTCGGCAATACGCGGACTGGCACCGGTGATCTCAATTTTTAAAATCGAGGTTTGCTCGGTCAGGCGTACTTTAGGGCGGCCAAATTCTTTAGCCGACAGGCCCATTGAACTTGCTGCATTGTCGATGAGGTTTTTACTCATCAGCATTTCTTTGTAATTGACTCTGGGGTTATACCCCTTGCCAAACGGTGCACTGGTGGATGACACCACCTGGCCCACCTCATCAAGCGAGACATTGCTGTTGGCACCGGTGCCGGGCAGCACCATATCCAGATCGCTGCGGTATTTAGCTGGTTGCTGCAGGTAGGCAAATACCAGCAGTAAAATAATCGCGTAGCTGGCCAGGCAAGTTACCAGATAGGGCTTGCGCAGGGTGCGGTAAATCGCGGCCCTGAAGCGTGAATAGGGCGTGGTTACTTGAAGTTGCGTGTTCATGAATCCTCCTTACTCAGCAAAGAGAAGGGTGAAACGATATCTAACAGCGTCCGGGCGATATCACGTAGATTGGTAATATCTGAATCATAGCAGGCGATGGCATCGTTCGGCATGACATAAGGGTTAATGTGGTCACGATAAGATTTACGCATCAGCTCTTCTACCGAGCGCTCTATCACCTGGGTTTTGCCGGTCAGCGGGTGGTTGCTGACCAGCACAATGCGACGCGGTGCATTGGTATATTCTTTACCACCCACACAGTTGGCAGAAATAGCGGCCTGTAATAGTCTGGTGCCGTAAGGCAGGTTGCTCGAGAAGCGGCCGATGGCGGCATTGGCATTACTCATTGACGAGTCAATCAGGTTAGACATAAATACTCGGAAGCCTTTTGGTGTGATCTGCGACGGCTTCACCAGGTTGGGCTGAAAACAGCCGGTGCTGGGCACTATCACCTGATCGCCAGCAATGAGGACATGATCTTTGACCGGCTGGCCGGTCATAATGCCGGTCAGATCCGCTTCGATGCGCCAGCCCTGGCGAACCAGGATCACCTGATCCAGTTTAGCATCGGGGCGGACACCGGCGGCAGCCCGAATGGCTTCTGACAGCAGGCGCTGTTTTGAGTGGTCGCCCGACGCCGCCACCTGCTGATCTAGCAGCTGTTCCGGTAACTTGGCATTGATGGTAACCCGGCCCGGCGAAAAAACCGCGCCTGAGACAGGCACTTCGATGGCGGCCCAGGTTTTGACTTTGACAGTGACATCCAGCGTCTGAGCTCTGAAGATTTTGGCACGAATAAGCGCCAGCTCTACTTTTTGCGCCAGTGCTTTGGTGGTTAATCCAGCGGCGTAGATGGGTTCAATCACAGGTAATGTCAGTGCGCCTGAGCTGTCCAACACATAGTCGCCGTTAAAGCCTTCGCCGTATTCCATTCTGACCTGAATAAGGTCGCCCGGGCTTAACGGTGCTGCACCGAACGCGCCTCGGTAGCTTGATTCATTGGGGCTCAGGCCCGGCGCTGCCAGTGGAATAGGCTGGTCAACCCGAAAGTTAGCCGCCGCTGCAAAATTGTCGGCGTCGGTGCAGCTCAAGCGTGATGCAAACACCGAGTGTGACTGGTTGAACTGAGTGCCTGTGGCATGTGGCATGCCATAGAAGTCGTCCTCGTCGTAATCGGGGCTGAGTGTGCAGCCAGTGCCAAGCATACACAGTACAAGCGCAGAGATGCGGGTCATCAGAGTGGTTGTTGAAGTCGCTTGTGTCATGGTTTGCTCCTTGGCAGTGGTCTTAATCAGTGCTCTTAGCATGACAGGAGCATAATCTAAGCCAATTTTACTATTCCTTATTAATCAGTGGTCTATGGTTTTTTAACGGCGTTTTGTATGGTGTTTTTTTGTATTTTGCAAAGCAATTTCAAAATGAAAAAAAGCCAGCAAATGCTGGCTTAAGGGCCATTGATGCGAGGTGCGTTATCAGTTGCCTGATAACGGTGCAGGCCCGGGAGCGAAGGGTTAGCTGGTTGGGTGCTTGTTCGCCTGACCAAGAGTACGCATGGCCAGCTTTTCGGCACGATCGTACAAGGATTTAGGTAATATGCTGGTCAGGGCACAGCACCAGGTCAAGGCAGTGCGTCCCGGCTCTTCAAACAAAATGCGAATATCGGTAAACAGCGCTTGATGGATAAGCTTAAGTGCCGCCCATGTATTGCGCGATTGCACGGCACGACGGCTCAGGTATCTGAGCTGATAAGCACGCGCCAGCGAGCCACACTGTTTAAAAAACTGCGCATGGCTGTGTTTATGTTTATTAACCGCGCTTTCCCAGCTCTGATATTGCTTTTGCAAATTGGCAGATAAGCCACTGGCATTAACGCGATAAAAGGTCAGCGGCTCAGGGATCCCGGCAAAAACGGCATCGCTGTACAGCGCCAGACGTAGCCACATTTCAATGTCTTCAGACTGTCTGAGGTTTTCATCAAAATACTGCCGCCAGCTGCGCGTCTCGTCGTGAAAGGCGACATTTTCCAATGCGGCTGCGCGTATTACCGGTGCAGAGCCATTGCCTACCGGGTTGCGACAAAAAATGGTTTTGGCATCTATGTTGTTTAATTTGGGAAACTGGCCAATCCCCAGTTGTCTATTGTCATCGTCAACAAACAAGGATGGACAGTAGCTGACGTCGACACTGGGGTGACGGTTCAGATGGTCAACATGTTTTTCGAGCTTATTGACTGCCCAGTAGTCGTCGGCGTCCAGCAAAGCAATGTAAACCCCGCGGGCGTTGCGGATCCCGGTATTACGTGCTCCGGACAGGCCGCGGTTTTGCTGACGAATAATATGGATCCGGTGATCTTTATAGTCTCTCAGATAGTTGAGAGTGTTATCGCTACAGCCATCATCAACGCAGATCACTTCAAAATTGTGATAGGTCTGGTTGAGCACCGAGCAGATGCATTTATCAATGTATTTTTCAACGTTGTACATAGGGATGACGATACTGACAACGGGTTTCGAGTTAATCACATAGTTAGTCATAATGGGCTCCGGATCATGAGGAAGGTTTTGCTGCGCCGACATCACAGCGTTTCAGCGCAAAGTCTGCCAAAGGGAAGAGCAGCCACAGTGCGCTGCAACTCACCAGTACGGCGGCAAGTAAAACGGGTTGGTCGGGCTGTAGCATTAACAGCCCGGCCAGTGAGATCAGTAAACAGTAAGCATTCAGTTGGCACTCTCGTGCAAAGCGGCCATTAGCGCGTTGCATCACGGCGTAGCTGTCGGTCCACACTGTGCTGGTGGCTATCAGGCACAGCAGCGCGCTGGTGGTAAAGCTGCCCTGCCAGTGTTCACTGAAAAGCACTGGCACATACCAGGGCACCAGCAACGCCTGAATAATAAAAATGGCAGACACAGCCGTCGTAATGGCGAGCAGCACCTGGCTGTGCCTGCTACCAAAATTGCCTGCGTTTTTCAGTTTGCAAACAAAGGGGTAGAGGGCCGTGGTGTAAGCCTGAGCAACCGATATCGCCAGCCCAACTCCCACGCTTTTGGCGAAGCTGTACAGACCGAACAGTTCCGGGCTCAGCAAACGAGCGGCAACAAACATGTCCATATTGACACGCAGCGAGCGCAGGATTTCGCTGCCAGCGAGTTGGGTGGATGCTTTAAGTAACCGGGTAAATACTGCTTTGCTGAACTGGCCCGTCATGGCTGAAGTGGGGACAAAGGCAAAGCAGCCAAGCCAAAGTACAGTAAAAGCCCATTTGCCAATCACCACGGCCAGTAGTCCGGCGTCGAGGTACAGTGCAGCAGCCAGGGCTAAGTTTTCGGTGATAATACAGACGCTGCTGATCAGACCGAACAGGCCCATTTGGTTACGCCGTTGCATCAGGAAAACCTGATTACAGACCAGCGGAAATACCAGATAGGTCAGCGCCATTAAGGCAATCAGCACAGTCATGTCCTGACCTGGAAACAGCCAGCTGCTGGCCAGTGCCACCAGAATTTGCACCAGGCATAGGGCTACACACAGCAGCCACTGTAATAACCGGCCATTTTTCAAAAAAGCGGGTAATTCGTCATCGCTGGCCCGGATCACCTGTGCGCCAGCACCAGAGCGCAGTAGCAGCCTCAGCACTTCGTGCACGGTCAGCGCCAGCATGGCCGTGCCATACTCAGTGGCAGACAAACAGGCCGCCATCGCCATGATGCTGATCAGCCGCGAGGCCTTGGCAACCACCTCGGCACCAATCAGGTAAGAGGTATTGCTGAGCAGGGTCCGCATTGTGCTGGTTGGGTGTGTCATGGCATTGCTCTCTTGTTATCGGATACCTTTACTAACCAAAATCCGTACCAAGGCGAGTTGAGGCTGTAAAAGAATTCAATAAAGTCGACTAGCTATCTGTTTTTTAAATACTTTATTTGTAATCTAGATTACTTGATTTGACGGCGAGGGGTGTATACGGAAGGGATTTTGGTAAAGCTTACGGTGTGCAGATCGCATTTTGCGACAGGGGTTTTGCAATTTGCGATCTGCGAATGGGAGAGCGCCCGATAAAATTAGGCACCCGTATTTTTATCTCCCCATTGCTGCATTTTGCGGTATAAGGTCGAGGGGCTGACTTGCAGCAAGCTGGCGGCTTTTACCACGTTGTCGTCGCACGCGGCAATGGCTTTTTCAATGGCGATACGTTCGACCTCTGCCAGCGAACAGATCTGGCTTTCAGATGGGATCTCGGCAGCCTGTTGAGGTGCTGCATAGCCGCTTTGCTGCACACTCAGCGATGGCTGCGGTGGGCTGCTGCGCATCTCGCCTGATTGGCCGTTGAGCAGGGCCTGGGCATCGCAGGGTTTAAGTTTAAGCTGCATTTGCAACGTGTCTTCGGTGATCAGCGGCCCGTCAGACATCACCACACAACTGTGGATGAGGTTTTCGAGCTGGCGTACGTTACCCGGCCAGTCGTAGCGTAAGATCAGCTGCTCGGCGGCGGGTGAGAAGCCCACAAACACTTTGTTTTCAACTTCGCTGAACTTACTCAAAAAATGCTGTGCAATTTGCAGCGCATCGTGATCTCGCTCATGCAGCGCCGGTAAATCAATGGCAATCACATTCAAGCGATAAAATAAGTCTTCCCGTAAGCGCTGATCTGCAATCGCCTGGTGCGGCTCGCGGTTAGTGGCACAGATAAATCGTACATCGACCTTTTCCTCTTTACCGCTGCCCACTTTCTGAAAGGTGCCAGACTGCACAAAGCGTAAGATCTTGGCTTGCAGGTTCATATCCATTTCACCAATTTCATCGAGAAACAGGGTGCCGCCATCGGCCTGAGTTGCTGCCCCGTCGCGGTTGGTAACCGCCCCTGAGAAGGCGCCTTTTATATGGCCGAAGATCTCAGACTCCATCAGCTCGCTGGGTATGGCGGCGCAGTTAATGCACACCAACGGCTTATCTTTGCGGGTGCTGGCGCGGTGAATGGCGTCCGCGGCCAATTCCTTACCGGTACCACTGGGCCCGGTGATAAACACATTGGCCTGGCTGGGACCGGCTTTTTCAATCGCCTTGTAGACCATTTGCATGGCGATGGAGTCACCCACAAAGCGGTAAAATTGCGACTTGATCGAGCTGCGATAACGTTGCAGGCTGGCACGTAACATGTTGCGCTCGGCCACCAGCATTTTGGTTTGCACGGCCTGCTCGAGCGTCAGTTTGATATTGCTCATCTCGAAGGGCTTTTGCATATAGCCCCACACTTTGCCCTGGTTAATGGCATCAATGAGGTCTTCAACCTCGGTAAAGGCGGTGAGCATCATGCGAATGGTATCAGGAAAGCGCTCGGCAACCTGAGCGAGAAATTCTATCCCCGACATATTGGGCATCATTTTATCCGATACCACCACATCAATGGGGTGTTGTTCTAACAAGGCCAGGCCTTCCTCGCCACTTTGCGCGGTATATACAGTGTAGGGCTCGTGTTTTAGCGCCCGCGTAAGTGAACGTAGAATAAGGGGCTCGTCGTCGACGAACAGCAAGGTGATGTTAGTAACCGGGTCCATGTAATCCTGCCTAATTTAACGCGTGTTAATACAAGTATTACACAGTCTTAGACAAATTGAAGCATTAATAAACAAGCAACGGCACAATGAGAAAACCGCTGCTCAGTAGTCACTGAGCAGCGGTTTGGCGAGGAAGCGATTAAACGGCTCAGTTAAACTGGTGTGCTACTGTGGTTGCCTGCATTGTGAGTTCGCTCAGTAAATGATTGCTTTGCAACATGCCATCAACGCTTATCAGTAGGGTCTGGTAATTGACCGGCACATCCAGTGTCAGCGTGAGTTGGCCTGCGCTGTTAAAGCGCGTGGTTGCCAGCAGGGCTTTGTCGGCCAGAGCTTGATCTTCATAGCTTTCAACCACCTTATGCAGGGCGTAGATTTTGACCATTTTATTGGCCAGAGAGTCACCAAAAACATCTTGTCCGCCCAGGTCCAGGGTCACGGATTTACTGGTGCTGAAGTTAAAATCGGCTTTGACGTGCAAGTCGTTGGACGTTTCGGCTGCACTGTCCAGCCGTGCTGGATCCGGGTCGTAATTTGGCGCAGGCTCGGCAGGTTGTGCCGGGGTTGCGGCACTGTCATCCGTTTGCGCCTGTGGCTGCGTGTTCGCAGTCGGTGCCGGTGTCGTAACCGTGCTACTGGATGAACTTGCCGGACTGGTGCTGGCTGGCCCGGATGAGCCGCCTTCACCACCACCGCCACCGCAGGCGCACAAGGTTAAACACAGTAAGGTCAGGGTCGAAAGTTGGTTAAATGTTGTCATGGTCGTGTCCTCTTAGTGTGCGCTGAATGTGTGGGTGGTGCGTTCGTTGGTCATAAACCAGTCCTGCGCCTGTTCGCCGTTGCTTTCTACCCAAGTTTCATAGGCAGGATAGGCCCAGATGACATCAAGATATTCTCTGGGGTAGTGCCAGTCGTTACTGATCATCAGTGCCCAGGGCAGGTTTTCGGCGGTTCTGAAATAGCGGTTGGCTTGCGCATTAGAGGTGTCATCCGCGGTGGCAAAGCGACTGCTATCAAACTTGTCTGTTGGCGGGTAGTCCGCCAGGTGGATCTCCAGTGAGCGATCCTGGGTACGATACAGGAAGAAATCAAAGTCACTGATACTGAGTGTATCCAGCCCTTGTTCAAAACTCACATCAAAGGTGTAAGGCACCGGCTCAAAGTAATCACAGGTCATCACCGTATTAAAGTGCTGACACTGGCCAGATTGCCCCGTGGTGGTGAATACATGGGTGTTACTCCACAGCGATAAAACCGCGTTGCTCTGTCCGCTTTCAGCGGTTTTGTCGAAGCTTTGCCCGTCTATGGTCAGGCTGGCTTGTTTGATCAGCCCGGGCTCACTGTTCATCAGACGCAGACCAAAGCCATTTTGATAGGCGGCGCCGCGTGCAGTGATCCAGCCATTGATGATAAAGCCGCTGATCTGGTTATCGGCGTTGTAGGTCATGCGAATACGCTGCTTCACCACTAAGTCGTTGAGGTCATGGTCGCCTCGCGCAGGCCAGTTATCTTCAAAAGCCAAAGTGGTTACCCCTTGTGCACTGGGGAAGTACTGGCTGTAAGCGCGGTTAAAGTCGTTGGGGAATTCATCCAGCTCGTCTTCAATGCCATCGGCGTCGCTGTCGTTTTGCTCGGGCATAACGGTCAGATTGAGTGCAGAAATGGCAGAAGCTGGCGAGCTTTTCACGCTGAATACGGCGTCGTTGAAATCGTTGTCGCCCCAGGTGCGTGGCAAGTCTTCAAAGCCGATGACTACTTCTTGCTCTTCTTCATCCAGCAATAACACGCAGTGCTGACGCAAGGTCTCGTTACTTTCCGGATTGAGATCAGATAATGAATAGTAATAAGGGATCTGAAATGGTTTTACGCCGGTGTAATACCAAAACCCATTTGCCGCGATAAAGAAGCCAATGCTGGTGCCTGCCGGAAATTCACCTATGCTGACTCGGTGCCCGTTGGTCAGATGAGGGTAGCTGAGGTTCGGAAAGACAATGGTCTCCTGCACCTCTTCGGGTGATTGCGGCGGATTCTCCGGGTCGAAGGTAAAGTAACCAAATGAGTTTTTGTAACCGGCACCTTCATGGATAAACGTAACAAATACTTCGGCGTCTTCAACCAGGTGTATGGTAGAACCTTCGTCACCTGTAATGAAAGCCTCATTAATCCGCGCTTCAGGCAGTGCGTTTTGAATCCGCTGGAAGAAATCCGAACTATATTCGTCACGCGCATAGATTAGTGAGTCGGGTTTACCCGTGGACTGGTTATAGCCTGTGGGCCAGGCCTGGCCAGACTGGAATTGCCAGACATACTGACCATCGACTTGCTCTACAGCGCAAGCTGCAAACGATAATAGCCCTGAGGCGATTAAGCCAGTGGCCATCAAGGGATAAAGTGGGTTAGGTAATTTCATCATAGTCGCTCCGATTGAAAGTTAGGTTTTTTCTTTCTGTGTTCGATATTTCATGAAGCGTGCCAAAATTTAACCTGTTTACTTTCAGTGGTTTATGTTTTTCTCTTGTTGTCGTTATCGGGCTTTTCGCAAATTGCACTGCATTGCGCTTTGCAAACAAAAAATGGCTGAGGAAGGGCGGTAAAACAAACAAAGTAGTCTGCCAACAGCGCGCCGCAGGATAATTTCAATGATCGGTGCAATACTTGCTTACTTAACAGGGATAAGACACAAAGGAGGTAAGTATGCACTTTGCTCAATCAGACACTTTAATATTCTCTGTGGCACTGAATGGTTATCAGTGGCGCTACCGCCGTTATCTGAACAGCCAGCGCGAGTACGCAAAGCGGATGGGGTACGATTACGTGGTGGTGACCCGCCCCTGGCTGAACCGGCTTGGCGCTGAGTGTTGCTGGCTTAAATTATTTTTGCTCAAAGCGGCGCTACAGGCCGGTTACCGGCAGGTGTTGTTTGTGGATGCCGATGCCTGTATTCAGCCACTCTGCCCGGCGCTGGATACCCTCTATCAGCCAGACAAGTTTTTGTATCTTGCCAGAGGGTATAGCGGGGCGTTTAACTCAGGTGTCATGTTAATGCGTAACTGTCCGCAGGCGATTGCCTGGCTGGATACCCTCATCACGTCTATGACGGAACCCGTGGTCGAGTCACAGGGGATTGGCTGGGGCGAAAACGGACATGTGATCCATTATGCCACGGGCTGCGCAGGCGTGGCCGAGCTGCAAAAGCACTGGAACAATACCTTTGATGCACAGCTGGATGACTATATTCGTCACTTTAACTATGGCCCCCTGAAGTGTTCGCTGCTGGATAAGTGCTTTCATACTGCCATCTTCAAATGCTCGCGCCTGCTGCTGGGTTATAGCTTGTCCCGGCCCGAAGAGCAGGCAGATAAACTGGCTGTAGTCCAGTCACGTGTCCCTGGGGCTCTGGCACAGATCCAAACCCTATATCCGCATTACTTTGCGAAATGCTGAGGTTTTTTAAAAAAGTGCTGAGGGTTTTATGAAAAAGTGCTGAGGGTTTTTCAAAATAAAAAAATTATCAAAATGCAATGCAGTTTACGCGCTTCATGTTCCTGGTAAATTTAAAATAGTCGTTATAAAACAATAAATTAAAGTTTGGCACGGTCTTCGCTATCTCCTTAGTGTAATTCACTAAACAGCGGAGGATGCGATGTCACCCTATCTTAATACTCAGTCATCACAGGCAGGTCATGCCAGCGTTAATACAGCACTGCGTGTTAGCGCAGCCCTGTTACTGGTCATCGCCCTGTTACCGCTGTTTATCGTCAATACGGCCGCGGCACTGCTGTGTTTTAAAGCACCGCTGCGTCGCCAAACCTGGATTGATATCAGTGCGCGGCCCGTGCGTCTGCTCAGCTGGCAGGTCGGCATCTGTAAACGCAGCGCGGCGCTGTTCAATGTCTTGAGCGGCTCAATCCACTTTGTTGGTAATCCTTTGGTACGCGCCGGAGTCAATATTCCTAAAGTAACGCGACTGCGCTCACCTTGTCACATGCCCGGGTTATTTGATGGCCTGTGGCTGCGCAGCCTGACCGGGCTGAATACCGACACACCACTGGCATTATTACAGCAACAAAGCCGCCAGGGTACAGCAACCGATGCGCTGCTGATCAGCAAAATCCTGTTGTGTCTGTGCCTGTATCGCAAGTCTGCAAACATGCCACAGCACAGTACCCTATTTGGTATTCCCTTTAGCAACACACAGATGCAAAACGCGGTTGACTGGGTGGTGCAGGGCAGCGAGCAGCAAGCATGTCGCTCGGCCTATTACATCAATGTTAACTCGGTCAACCTGTCAGCCGGTAACGCGCAGTTGTATCGGGTTTTGCAAGCCAGCGACCGTAATTTTATCGACGGCTCGGGCATGCGGATCGCGGCGCGTCAGGCGGGGATGAGCCTGGCTGATAACAATAATGGCACCGACATGCTGCCTGTACTGTGCCGCGCCGCCGTAACACATCAACGTTCGTTATTCCTGTTGGGTGCTCAGCCGGGCGTTGCACGCCTGGCCGCTGATAACCTGCGCCATGCCTATCCGGGGCTGCGCATCGCGGGCGTGCAGCATGGCTACTTCGATGACGACCAGGCCGTTGTCGATCAGATCAATCAAACTGGCGCCGACATAGTGCTGGTCGCGCTCGGCTCGCCGCGCCAGGAGATCTGGATAGACAGTAACAAACACAAGCTCCACGCCCAGTGTGCGCTGGCGGTTGGCGGCTTGTTCGACTTTTTCTCGGGCAACATAGCGCGTGCGCCTATGTGGATGAGAGAGCTGGGCCTTGAATGGGTGTGGCGTCTTATCCAGGAGCCTAAAGCCAAGTTTCATCGTTATGTACTCGGCAACCCCATTTTTCTCTTTCGTGTTTACGTTTTACAACAAGCTTTGCGAGGACTTTAATCATGTATAGCATCAAAAAAACCACAGCAACTCAGTTCACCCCGGTGTCATCATCTGTTTCTGAACAGACAAAACTGGACGGTCGTCACCATGGTATCCCGGCCTGCTTACAACGCCTGGCTGCGATCAGCGGATTATTACTGCTCAGCCCGTTTTTATTGCTTGTGATAGTGCTGATCAAGCTGGAGAGCCAGGGCCCGTGTGTGTACAAGCAGGTGCGGGTAGGCAAGTTGGGACGTCGTTTTACCATGTATAAGTTCCGCTCTATGTACCTGCCAAGCGATCCGCGCTTTCGCAATCCGGATCCAGCACAAAGCGACCGCGAAGGGGTCTGTGCAAAGTATCGTAATGACCCGCGTATTACCCGCATTGGCGCATTTATTCGTAAATATTCCATTGATGAGTTACCCCAGTTAATGAACGTGGCACGTGGCGACATGCTGTTAATCGGTCCGCGTCCGGCGCTGGAAAATGAAGTCAATGCGTATCAACCACACGAGCTGGGACGTCTGAACAGTGAGCAGGGGTTGACGGGTCTGTGGCAGGTAACAGGTCGCGCCGATACCACGTTTGCGCAGCAGGTTCAGCTGGATAAACAGTATATCGTGGAGCAAAGTGCGTTGAACGATGTATCGATTTTACTTAAAACCATTCCTTGTGTCCTGGGCGCCAAAGGAGCCTATTAACCCCAACGGGAGTGATAATGTTGCACTTAACTTGTGTTTTGCCATAAAACCACCGCTCAGCCGGTGGTTTTTTATTTTGAACAGGTCCATTTCTATTTTGCTAATTGTGAAAAAATAACGCGTTGCCTTTTGCAAATTAGTCCTGAAAAAAACGAGAAAAACACAAAAAACTCAATAAAAACAGCGGTGTAAATTTTGGCATGAGTGCTGCAGTAACTCAGTATCTTAACTTAACGAGGCAGCACAATGGCAGCAAAAAACAAAGCTTATATTGTTGGCTACTACGGCATGCGTAACAGCGGTGATGATGCGCTCATGCTGGCATCGGTGATGGGTGCCAGGCATTTTCTGAACAGCGAGCAGGTGACGGTCAGTGCCCCAGCAGGCGACCCTCTGGTGAACCAGTTAAATTGCAGTGGGCAACAAGCCCTGTTGTTTCGAGGTCATCAGCGACTGTGGCACTATCGCCATGCTTATGGCGCACAGCATGTGATTTTTGGTGGTGGCTCTGTGCTACACAGTAGCCGCGATATCGCACTGAAGCGCCACATGATGGCACTGAGTGGTCGCAACCTGGCGATGGCGCTGGGCGTGGGCATTGAGCCGTTTAAAACCCTGGATGACGAACTGCAATGCAAAAAGTTTCTCTACGAATGTGGCCTGGTCACACTGCGTGATAAGCAAAGCTACGACATTGCAGAGGCGTTGGCCCCGCATGCCAATCTGAAGCACACCTTCGACCTGGCGCCGTCTTTATTGCACCATCTTAAAGGCAAGCTGAATCCGGTGGCGCGTCAGGGCATTGCCTTTAACTTTTGTCCGCAATCCATTGATGCATTTGGTGCGGTCAATGAGCACAACGAGCTGCGCCGGATTGCCAAAGCGGTGGACCTGATCACCACGGTGTGGAGCTTTACCAACGAAGACATCTATCTGATTGATCTGAACGACCAGGCTCAGGGCAGCGACCGGGCCATTCACGACGAAATTGAGGCGCGCCTGCCTGACTACGTGACAGTTAAACGGATTCGTTATGTACCGAACCCAGCCAGTATCTTGCAGTGTATGGCGATGTTCAGGGTGGTCGTTGGCATGCGATTACATGCACAAATTTATGCCTATATGACGCAAACGCCCTTTATCAGCCTGCAATATCACGCCAAATGCACACAATGGTGTGAGCAAATTGGTCTGCCCGAGCAATACGCGTTTGATGCCAATGAGTTTAACCCGGATACCCTGTTTCGGGTGATGTATCGGGGTCTGGATCGCGGCTTTGACGCGCCGCGCCTGGCCATAGGTCAAGCCACTACTTTATCCCTTTCTAACTGGAGCGAACACTATGAACACCATCCAATTCACAGTCGTTATTCCGCTGTATAATAAAAGCGAGTGCATTGTCCGGGCACTGCAAAGTGTTCACACGCAGCACCATCAGGCCGCGGAAATCATAGTCGTTGACGATGGCTCGACCGACGATAGCCCGCAAAAAGTGATTGATCTGGGCTTGCCCAATTTACGTCTGGTACGTCAGACCAATCAGGGTGTCTCTGCTGCGCGTAATAAAGGGGTTAAAGCGGCAAGCAGTGATTACGTGGCATTTTTGGATGCCGATGACACCTGGAGCCCGTTCTTTTTGGCACGTATGGCTGAGCTGATCCAGCGTTTTCCGCAGGCGGGCCTGTTTGCCTCGCGTTACCAGAAAGTGTTGGATAACGGCGAGTATATCGACGCCAAAATCGCATTGACCAACTGGGCACCCGAGGGCTATGAAATGGACAACTACTTTGAGGTGGCGGCGAATGGTGATCTACCCTTTACCATGTCGAGTTTAGTGGTCGACAAAACCGCGTTCAACCAGTTAGGCGGATTTGTGGTCGGTGAATGGATGGGCGAAGATCAGAGTTTTTATGTGCAGGCGGCCCTTAAGTCGCGCATCGCGTATTCTCCCGCCATTGAGAGCTTTTATTTTCTGGGCGCGCCGGGCAGTGCCTGTGATAAGGCACCACCCACCCAGCTCTGTCCGTTTGCCGAGCGCCTGCTCAGCGCCATTAAAAACGGCGAGGTGGCGCACACTGCGATGGCGCATAAATATGTGGCGACCCACATCTGCGACCTGGCCAAACGCAACATTAAGCATCGCTTATATGGCCAGGCGTTGCGACTACTGGCCAACCCGGTGGCGCGTGCCAAGCCATTGCACTGGAGTGCCTACCTGGTGCTGAGCGTCTGCCGCAGCACCTTGTCCAGAGTGTCGTTTGGGCTTATTCGGTAGGGCCGTTACTGTTTGGCCCTCAGGGTGTCTATGATGCTGGCATCGACCCAGTAGACATCAACATTGCTGTTGTCGTCACTGACACCGCGGTTAAAGAGCAGGTATTTACCATCTGGGGTGACTGTGGCGTAGGCATCCCACTTATCTGAGTTGACGGCTGCACCCATATTGATTGCTTTCCCCCAGCCGCCGTTCTGTTGCTTAAAACTGATATAGAGGTCGGAGTCGCCAAAGCCGTCTTCGCGTTCGCTATCCCAGATCAGGTAGCTTTCATCGGGGGCGATAAAGGGGTGAGCGGTCATCTTCCCGGAGTTGACCACTTTACTCATTACCCGTGGTGTTTGTCGCTGGCCATTCTCAATCTCGGAAATACGCACTACTTTATTTTTATAGTCGTCAAAGACATAAGTGCCCTTACTGGATGCCGATAAGCGCATAATGCCAAAGTCTTCGCGGTCAAACATGGGGCCCAGACTTTGCCGCTCTGCCCAGTCGTTGCCCACGCGATCCCGGTAGCCTTCGGCCATATGCATGCGCTGGCCATCGGGCGAGAAGCTCACTTCGCCGATGCGTAAAAACTCGGTGAACTTCACCCAGGTGTTGTTCTGTTGTCTGAAGCCAATCACAGTCGGGCGAAATCCGGTTTTTTTCGGCCCTTCATAGACACCCCGGTCCAGAGTAAAGTAAAACTCCTGCATACCGGGGGCAAAGACGCCTTCTAGCTCCCAGCCTGCCTTTGAAACAATGCCAGGGGCAAAGGGCTCTGCGGTCATGCCTGGTGGTTTCTGGCCCATCAGTGGGCCGGTGATGGTGCCAAACTCATCCTTTGCCTGCGCTAACGTGCCACTGAGCAAGGTGCTTAATGCGATGGTCGTAAGTACTAATGATTTCTTCATAGTGTTGCTCCTTGTGCTGTGCGCTCTGACAACCATTTTATTGCACGCACCCCCGTCAGCGGGGCAGCGGTTTGATGGGTGCCTTCTATCTCGGCCAGCTCAATATCTAGTTGGGGATTGTTTGTTGATTTAAGAAAGTTAAACAGCCCTTTGACATGCGGGCTCAGCTTGTCTTCCAGGCTGCCGTACGACAAATAGACATGGGTTTTTGCTTTGGCATTTGTCTGGTTGGGCACTTCGAGTAGCTGTGTTAGCCGCCATACCGACGGGCTGCCAAGCAGATAGTTGTTAAAGGTATCGGGCCGGGTCAGCAAAGTGTAGGCACCAAATAACCCGCCCAGGGAGTAGCCAAAGTAGCTGTCGCTGCCTGGTTTAACGCGATAGTGCTGTGCAATGTAGGGTTTGACCTGATTGCGAATAAAGTCGATATGTGCGTTGGCCCCGCCAAACTGATATTTTGCCTGACTCTCGGGCTTAGTTGACGGGGCAAAGGAGTAATCACGGTAGCGGCTGACGTGCGCGCCTTCTTCTTTGAGCAAAGGCGCTGGCATATTAGTTTGCCAGGAAATACCGACCAAGATCGTGTCTTCCATCAAAAAGTAGGCGGCAGAGGCCAGCATTTCGATGTGCCAGGTCATATCGGTGTAATACAGCACCGGGTGCTGCTTTTGTGCCGAATAATTCTCGGGCAGCTGAATAACCAGCTCATACGTCCGTTCGGTGCCAGCCTGAGTCAGCTGAACAACCTGGGTGCGGGGTATTTCATAGGGCACAGACTTGTTGCTGGCCAGCAGCTTCATCGGCAACAGCAGTGCAAAAATCAAGATAATAATACTTTGTGTCATGGTCGTTCCTCAGTTATTAAAGGTCGCGGTGTGAACGGGTTTATCACCGCAGATAACGACACTGTATTTGCCAGCCGGAAAAACGCATGATGTTTCCTTGATATTCGGCTGAATTTTTTATTTTGGTATTAAAAGTATTACTTTCAAAAGGTTATTTTTTATGTCGAACAGTTTGGGGCTGGGTGCCAGGCGGTATGGGCGTGTTCCGTCAGGCTGAGCACGTGTCTTTGGTGGATACTGACATAGTGAAAGGTGGTAAAGCTATTGCTTTGCTCTGTCAGTTTGCATAGCAATAGCTGTCATGATCATGCGCAATACCGCCAGGATCGTTGCAGGCGATAGTTCGCTGATTGCTGTAGTGTCCTAACCCTCAAACAAGGCGCTGATGGCTTGCGTTTTGAGTTTGTCCATTTCGGTTTTAATTTGCGGGCCCTTAAAACCGAGCGCAATAACCTCTTGCGCATTCACTTTAGCACCCAGCTGATGGGCTTGTGCCAGCATGTCACAGCGCTGTGCCAGCTTATCGCTCAAGGTCCTGGCGGCTTTGCACATCAGTGTCAGGCGGTGTGGTCGTCGCCAGGCATCGAGTGCACTGAAAAGCTGCATTATCGTGTGTGTCTGCCAGTCAGTACTTTGCAATAAAGGTAACGCCGTTTGCAGGTCGCGCAGTGCTTCGCTATAGGCCTTGGGGATTTTAAAGTCCTGCTCGAGGTTATAGCCATTGAGCTGCGCGCGATGCTGCCATAGTGCAAAGCTTATCAGCAGGTAGTCATCATCTTGCTTATCGAGCTTGCTGGTGCAGGTTTTAAGGCGCTGGCTGTCGTCGCTCGTCCAGGTATTCTGCCATGGCATGACCAAAGCGAGCGCGCTGAGGCTGGCCAGTACGTCGGTAAACACCTCAATGGCGCCATCTTTGAGGGATTTTTCAATTTCCTGCCATACCCGTTCTTTAGTGAGGGTAGCCAGTTCGCCGTCATCAACCATGCGTTGCATCAGCGCCTGTGTTTGGGGAGCAATGGTAAACCCAAGGTGATGATAACGTGCGGCAAAACGGGCAACCCGCAATACCCGCAAGGGATCTTCGCCGAATGCGTCGCTGACATGGCGCAGTACCCGGGCGTTAAGGTCTTGCTGGCCATGATAAGGGTCGATGAGGGTGCCGTCCTCATCCTGGGCAATGGCATTGACCGTGAGGTCGCGGCGCATTAAGTCTTCTTCCAGGGTAATGCTGGGGGCAAAATCACAGATAAACCCGGTGTAGCCCTGTCCTTGTTTTCGTTCGGTGCGGGCCAGTGCGTGTTCATCTTTACTCTCGGGATGTAAAAAGACCGGGAAGTCTTTGCCAACCTGCTGATAACCAAGCTGTTGCATTTGCGCAGGGGTTGCGCCCACCACCACATAATCGCGCTCCAGAATAGGACGTCCAAGGAGTTGATCACGTACTGCGCCACCGACCAGGTAAATTTTCATGGTAAATTCCGTATTGAAAAAGCAAACAAGGTTTTAACTTGTGCCGTTTTTTTGCCATTATAGGCCCCATTCTAACAAGAAAGAGACGAGCCGTGTATTTACGTTATTTTGGTCTGACCGAAAAGCCGTTTTCGATAGCACCAAACCCGGAGTTTTTGTTCTTAAGCGAACGCCATAAGGAAGCGCTTGCTCATCTGACTTACGGCCTGGGTGATGCCGGCGGCTTTGTGCTGCTAACCGGCGAAGTGGGGACGGGTAAAACCACCGTAACCCGCAGCATGCTGGCGCAACTACCTGAGTCCACGCAGGTGGCGTTTATCCTCAATCCGGCGTTGTCGGAAATGGAGCTGCTTGCAAGTATCTGTGACGAACTGAACATCGACTATGATGCGCAAAACGCAACCCTGAAATCACTCACCGATGTGATTAAGGCGCGGCTGCTGGATAATCATCAGCGCGGTGGTCACACTATGTTGATCATCGACGAAGCACAACACCTCGCAGCAGAAGTGCTGGAGCAGTTGCGATTACTTACTAATCTGGAGACCGACCATAAAAAACTGCTGCAGATAGTGCTGGTGGGTCAACCCGAGTTGCAACAGTTGCTCAAGCGCAATGAGCTGCGTCAGCTGGCACAGCGCATTACGGCGCGCTATCATCTGCTGCCGCTGACTGAATCGCAGGTTTTTGCTTATGTGAAGCACCGTCTTAATAAGGCGGGCTGCCAGAGTAGTTTGTTTGAGCCTCAGGCCATTGCTTATATGCATCAGGTGACGGCCGGGATCCCCAGGCTGATCAATTTGCTGGCCGACCGGTGTTTACTGGGCGCATACTCCGCACAGCAACAGGTTGTGACTAAGACCATTGCCATGCAGGCCGCCAAAGAAGCGCTGCCGCTTGATTTGGTGCCGCAATCCGGTGAGAAAAAAGTCAATATGCCGGTGCTGGTTTCAGGCTGGGTAGCTGCCATGTTTATGTGTGGCTTCGGTCTTTCGTATATTTTTTAGTGGTGTGATATGTCGTACCTAATCAATGCATTAAAACAATCTCAACAAATCGACTCAGAGCAGGATTACCAACAATCACGTCATGAGCAACAGGTTCGCTTTTATCGCCGTTTAAGCCTTACTCTGGGAGGTGCACTCATTAGCGTGTGCGCGCTGGGAGCGGGTTATTTTGTCGGTGAAGCCTTTCAGGGAGAGCCACAAGAAGAAGTTATCGCAAGCGTTGCAGACAAAGGCACTGACGTTACTGCGGTGGCAGGCGATAAGCAGGCCGAGACGCAGCAAAGCGCACAGCCCCAGGCAGTAAACACACCTGCCCCGGCGCCGGTTAATCAGGTAGTGGCGACCAATCCAGCTGTGGTACAAGGCGGACAAATTGTAAATCAGCCTATAAATCAGGGCGCTAATCCGGCAATCAATCCTGTGATGCACAGTGCGCAGCGTCAGATCCATTATCAGTGGATGTCGGTTCAGGTCGGGTTTGACTCCCAGGGGCAGCCCGTTTACTCACAACAGCTGGTGCCAGTGTCTGCCAATGGCCAGATAATCCAGCAGCCTGTAGGCGCTCAGTATGCGGCTACGCAACCGGCTTACCAGACCAATAATGTCCCTGCTTTTGCCACCAATCAGGGACAAGTGGCTCAACAGCCGCTTGACGACCTCAGTGGTTATCGGGTGCTGGGTGTGCCACTTGAGCAAGCCCGCGCGAATGCCGCCCGACAGGAAGCACAGCGCCAGCAAGATGAAGCTCTGGCAGATGTGCCAGACGAGCTGAAAAAAGCCTTTGAACAGGCGGTGGAAAAAACCGCGCCCAAGTCGGAGCGCATTGTCTCTGAGGTGCTCTCCAGCACCAAAGGATCTGCACGGGCAACACCGGTAGAGTTATTGCCCCCGCAGCTGCAAAACAGCTTACCAAGGTTGCGCTACCAGGCACATATTTATGCCACTGACGCCGAGAAACGCTGGATCAAGCTCAATAATCGGGAGCTGTACGAGGGCGACAACATGGGTGCCCTGCAACTGGTAGAGATCACCCCCGAGCAGGCGTTGTTTGACTTTGATGGTATCGAGTTTACCTTACAGGCCATGCAGGACTGGCCCGAAGGCTAGTAATACCCGAGGGCGAGTAACAACGCCTTTTAAGGCATCATGGTGTGGCGGAAAAAACGGATCAGGTCAATGCTGAACTCTTCCGGTTTTATCGCCGCTTCCAGCTCATCGGTCACACGCTTGTCGGCCAGGTCGATGTCTTTTACCTCGGTGTACAGCATGTTTTTGGCGTGATAAAACACCTTCACCACCGGCTTGAGTGGCTCTTTTGGGTTACTTGATGCGACAATACCAATGCGTTCACTTTTGAGTTTCACCAAGGTGCCCACCGGGTAGACCCCAATGCAGTTGATAAAGTGTGCCAGCAGCTCTGCATCATAATGACTAGGCGTGCCTTCTTTTAAAATACGAAAGGCACGGATTGGGGTCAGGCCGGCCTTATACACCCGCTCGGCGGTTAGTGCATCATACACATCCACAATGGCCGCCATGCGAACATACTGAGACAGCTCGTCGGCTTTTTTGCCAAACGGATAGCCGCTGCCATCCAGTCGTTCATGGTGAAACCCGGCAATTTCGGTAGCTATCTGTCCGAGCCCGCTTTGGGCAACAATGTCATAGCTGTATTTGGCGTGATCCTTCATTAAATTATATTCATCGTCACTGAGCTTTCCGGGCTTATTGAGGAGCTCGTTGGAGATTTGAATTTTGCCTATATCGTGTAACAGCGCGCCGGTGGCCAGCTGCTCTATAATATTGCGCTCCAGGCCAAGGTGTTTGGCGAAAATACTCATTAAAATTGAGACGTTTAAAGAGTGCTCGAGTAAGTAGCTGTCTTTTTCGCGGATCCGGGCAATGCAGGCCAGGGCATCCTGATTACGAAATATCGAATCAATGAACCCGGACGCCGTTTGTTTAAACTCTTCGACGGCGATGGCCTTACCCGCTTTGACATCCGCAAAGGCTTTTTCCTGAATCCCCTTGGCCTCTTCATACAGGGTGGTGGCCAGGTCCAGCTCGGCGTCAACACTGGTGGTTTTGTGCCAGGGGTCGTGTACTGTGACGCTGTCTTTGTGGGCTGCTTCGCAGTGCTCGGGTGGTGTTTGCTGCTTGGCTTGCAAGGCTTTGTCCGGATCGATTTCGACTTCCAGCACGCCGGCTTTGTGCAAAGCCTCAATGGCGCCCTGCGTACGTACCCAACCCTGGCTTTTGACGCGCACATGGCCTTCTTGGCGGGTTACACCCACAACGAACATGCCTGGTTTTAACTCATTGATTATTATCGTTTTCACGGACGCTATAAGATAGTGGTTCAGACTTTAAGCTTAGCAAAGCTTAAGCAGAAAGAAAGGAATAATCCGCTATGTTTATCCGTTGTACTACCTCCGCGATAACGCAAAGAGGTTGCATTTTATAGCAATTCTTCGCAAGCTGGTTATCCCTTAAAAACACTAAGAATAACAATGATGAAAACACTACTATCTGCATTATCACTGGTGCTGGCAAGCCATGGCGCGCTGGCTTATCAACTGGATACCGAAGTTGCGCGGGCTTTACCTGAGCTTGAAGCACTCTATTTACACTTGCATCAGAATCCCGAACTTTCTTATCAGGAAGCGCAAACGGCCAAGCGGCTGGCGTCTGAGCTTAAACAACTGGGCTTTGAGGTCACTGAGCAGATTGGCGGCCATGGTGTGGTAGCACTGCTGCGCAACGGCGAGGGGCCAACGGTGATGATCCGCGCCGATACCGATGGTCTGCCGATTGTTGAGCAAACCGGCAAACCCTATGCTTCCAAAGTGCGGGTGAAAGATGCCAGCAATAATGAAGTCGGGGTGATGCATGGCTGTGGCCATGACATTCACATGACCAGTTTTATCGGCACCGCCCAGCAGCTGGCTAATAATCGCGATCAGTGGCAGGGCACATTAATGATGGTGGCGCAACCGGCAGAAGAAGTGGGCGCGGGCGCCAAAGCCATGCTCAAAGAAGGGCTGTTCAGCCGCTTTGCTAAACCCGATCATGTACTTGGATTGCATGTCAGTGCCTCTTTGCCAGCCGGTCAGGTGGCCATTGCTCCGGGCTATGCGCTGGCCAATGTTGACTCGGTAGACATCATAGTGCGCGGCAAAGGCGGTCACGGTGCCTATCCTCATACCACGGTAGACCCTGTGGTGCTGGCATCACGCATTGTACTTGCGGCGCAAACCATTACCAGCCGGGAGATCTCACCACTGAAGCCCTCGGTGATCACGGTGGGGTCCATTCACGGCGGCTCGAAACACAACATCATTTCTAATGAAGTGAAGCTTCAGCTGACACTGCGCTCTTACGACCCCGCAGTGCGTGAACAGCAAATTGCCGCGCTGGAGCGCATGACCAAGGGGATTGCACAAAGTGCAGGGTTACCGCCGGAACTGGCTCCCATCGTGTATGTGCATGAAGAAGAGAGCATTCCGTCAACCTACAATACGCCTGAGCTGGCTGTGCGGGTAGAAAAAAGCATTCGTGCCGAGCTGGGCGATGAACAGGTTGTAAAAGCAGAGCCTGTGATGGCAGGGGAAGACTTTGGTTTGTACGGTCGCACACCGGAAAATATCCCGGCCACCATCTTCTGGCTGGGTGGCGTTGAGCCAGACGCCTATCGCCAGGCCCAGTTTTCGGGTGAGCCTTTGCCATCGCTGCATTCAAGCAAGTTTGCGCCAGATTATCCGCTGACCATCAAAACCGGTGTGCGCGCGATGACAGCCAGCGCGCTGGACTTGTTTAAAACGGCACCGGCGCTGTAAAGGTCATCATTTGCTCTGATATTGGGTGACAGATCTGCAGCATCTCGGCATGCAATTGCAGCCGGGACGCCGCCGCCAGTGCCTCGCCCTGCGCATAAAGCCGGTCGCCCAAAATGGGATGACCCAGAGACAGCATGTGTACACGCAGCTGATGTGAGCGTCCGGTGATGGGCGTTAATTTAACCCGGGTGGCGTGTGTCTCGTGGGATAACACTTCAAAATGCGTCAGCGAAGGCTTGCCACTCTCGTGACAGACCATTTGTTTTGGGCGGTTTGGCCAGTCGCAGATCAGGGGCAGGTCTACCGAGCCACTGGACTGAGCTAGTCTGCCATGAACCCGGGCAATATAGCGTTTGGCGGTCAGGCGGTCCTGAAACTGAATGCTGAGAAAGCGATGTGCTGCCTTGTGCATTGCCAGACACAGCACCCCAGATGTGGCCATATCCAGACGATGGACTATCTTTGCGTTGGGATATACCAGATTAACCCGGCTGATCACGCTGTCCCAGTGCTTTGGATCTTTACCCGGCACGCTCAGCAAGCCACTGGGTTTGTTTAACACCAGCATATGGTCGTCCTGATAGAGAATATCAAGATAAGGATCGGTGGGGGGAGCGTAATTGACTAACACAAATAACCTGCAACTGGCATCGACTTCAAGGGCCAACATTTTACCTAGCGTCTGGCGAAAAGGCCAATCACAATACACGTAATGTCCTGTTATTGACACCCGTCAGAAGATACGGGAAAGTGCAAAACCTAAGCGCGTAAAGGAATCAAGTATGAAGCTACCATTACACTGCGAATACAGCTACGACCCCAATTTTTTAACTCAGGAAGAAAGCCAGGCTTTGTTTCAGTGGCTGACAGACCACTTTGACCTGTCACAACCTGAAACCATAACCATGGGGGACGGCTCAAAGGCTGCTATTCGGCCCTGGAAAGTTAATCTGTTAGAGCCTGCACTTGCCCAATCTGGCCAGTTCGGCCTTTTTCACGGCAGGCAACAACCCTGGTTTGCATTAATTGAGCAGATCCACCAGCGCCTGACAGAGCAGACTGGGTTAGTTTTTCCTGTGTGTGTATGCCTGTATTATCCTGACGGAGAAGAATGGATGGATTTTCACTGTGATTTACCAGCGTTTGGTTCTACCAATGTCATTCCTTCTTTGAGCATAGGCGCAAAACGGACTTTTCAGGTCCGTAGCCAGGCGGATCATCAGGATCTACACTCAATTGAGCTGGAAAACGGCTCCTTGTTTATCATGGGCAGTGGTTTTCAGACACAGTATCAGCATGCGGTGCCAAGGGCACCCGGAGCCGGCCCCCGTTTTAACCTGACTTTTCGTCAGTTTGGTCCGTACTAGCCTGTAAGGAATATGATGAAAATAGGTTTTTTTCAGTTTGACGTCGCGTTCGCCGAGCCTCAGCAAAACCGTGAGGCAATAAGAGCTGCGCTGACAAGTCATGAGTTTGACCTGATGCTGCTACCTGAGCTGTGCACCACGGGGAGTATTTTCTTCGACCGCCATCAGGTCAGTGAATTGGCCGAAGACCTGTATCATGGGCCATCTTCACAGCTGCTGCAAACCCTGGCCCGGGAAAAGTCGGCATGTATTGTTGCCGGGCTGGCCGAATGCTATGAGGGGCAGCTCTATAACAGTACCTTGCTTGCAGGCCCAGATGGTCTGCTCGGGGTGCATCGCAAAGTGCACCTCGCACCGACAGATCAGTTACGATTTGTGCCTGGTAAGGACTTCTGCGTGTATGACGTCCAGGGGGTCAAAATAGGTGTCCTGTTGTGTTACGACATCTGGTTTGAAGATGGCCTGGCCAGCCTCAAAGAGCAGGGCGTGCAGATCATCCTGAATCCGTCGAACTTTTGCGGAGAAGACAGCCTGGCTGTGATCAAAAAGGCGGCCAAAGACTACGGCGTGTATGTGATCGCAGCCAACCGTTTGGGTATGGATCACGACTGTAATACGGGAGTACGCTTTATTGGCAACAGCCTGATTGTTGACCCGCAAGGCAAAGTCCTGGTGCAGGGAGACGAGTCTCAGCAATTGCGGGTGATTGAACTGGCGTTTTGATCAGGTTCTGGATAATTATGTTTAAACCAGTGCTGTAAAAACTGAATGCATTGCAATACGCTGGCCGGAACGTGATGGCGGGCAGGATAGAGTGCCAGCAGGGTGAGTTGTGGCTTCTTACTGTCTGGCAGAATACTGACTACCTCTTTATTCGCCATTGCTTGTCGGCAGGCAAATTCAGGTAAGATACCAATACCCAATCCAGCTTTAATGGACTCCAGCATAAACAGGACGTTGTTCGCTTTTAGTGTGCCCGAAATCTTCACTCCTTCAGCCAAAGGCCAGATATTTTTTCCTTTAAAGTAGCGGTATTCAAAGCAGTTATGCTGAGCTAAATCCCGCGGGTGGTCAATGGCTGGGTTGGTTGCCAGGTATTGGGGGCTGGCGCAAATATGATAGTCAAAACGGGTTATTTCACGTCCAATGTAATTACTGTCGATGGGTCGGCTGGTGGCGCGCAGACCCAGATCAAACCCTTGCTCAACCAGGTCTATATCTTCATCACCAAGATGAATGTCGAGTTCTATATTCGGGTAGGCTTGCATAAAGTCTGCAAACACTTTCCCCAAATCTGTGATCCCCAGCACCATAGGTAAATTAATTTTTAACTTGCCTTTGGGCGCCTGCTGCGTTGACAGAACAAAGGAATCCGCTTCTTCCAGTTTACTGAGAATATCTCTGGCACGTTGTAAGTAGCCCTCACCGACTTGGGTCAGCTGGAGATGGCGGGTGGTGCGATGGAGCAAGCGCGCACCAAGTTGATCCTCAAGGCGGCTAATCTCTTTGCTGATCATCGATTTTGATGTGTTGAACTGTTCAGCAACCCGAGTAAAGCTGCCAACCTCCGCCAATTTCACAAAGAGTTCAATGGCACGTAGCTTGTTCATTTAAATTATCCTTTGGTGCAGTGGAGCATATCAAATCAAGGATATACTGTTTCTTGTGTGTGAACACTTGGTTTCTTTTGTAGTTATATATCAAACAAAGCACAAGTCATAGACTAACAGGGTTGAACATATCCGCAGCTGAGGAACGCTGAATTCATCTGTATTACACAACAAGAAGGACTATGACTATGTACACCTTATACTACAAGCAAGAAGCCTGCTCACTGGCCGTACACACCGTATTGCGTGAGCTTAGGCAGGATGTGACGCTTATCCGCGCCGACAGTCTCAGAGATTTCTCCGCCGTGAACCCTGGGCTAAAGGTACCTGTATTGATAGATGGCGCCGAAAAGCTGGTTGAGGGGGCTGCGATTATGCTTCATCTTACCAGCAAGCACCCCAGTCGTTTGTTTCCCACAGAGCTGGGGCCCGCTCGCCGCCGTGCAGTGGAGCGCTTGCTGTTCGCCAATGCCACCATGCACCCAGCCTACTCCAAATTGTTTTTTGTTGTGCACGCTACAGAAGAGGGGCCAGTGCGTCAGCAGTTATTTGAGGCGGCCGCAAAGGTGATCAATCAGTTATGGGAGCAGGTTGAATCTCAGTTGCAATCACAGCCATTTCTGGGTGGCCAGCATGCCTGTGTCGCCGATATTTTGCTGGCTGTTTATTCGCGCTGGGGAGCCATCTTTCCTGTCGACATTGTAATTCTCCCTCGCACTACGCGCATGATTGAAGCGGTTACTTGCATGCCAGGTTTTGTTGCAGCCTTACAGGCTGAACAGGCGCAGGGGGCATAATGGATCACGTAGAGATGAAAAGGGATCTGAGCGAGATCCGGGCCATGATGCAGTGTTACTTTATAGGGCTACATGAGGGCGATAGTGAGACATTAAGAAACCTGTTTCACCCCGACTGCTGGCTCAAAGCCCCGGGTTTGAGGCGCACCCGGGATGAATGGCTGAAACTGGTCAGCGACCGCACGTCACCGGCAGAAAACGGCGATGAATTTGTCTATCAGATACTGGCGATAGACTTGCTTGGGCAGCAGGCTATGGTCAAGGTGTTATGCCCGCTATTTGAACATCACTATATCGACTTTCTGGGCCTGCTGAAAGAGCAGGGGCAGTGGCGGATAGTCAACAAAATGTATGCGAATTTACCACACACAGATCAGGAGTAGCTATGCCTTATATCCATATTCAAATCACCGATGAGGGTGTGACCAACGCGCAGAAGCAATCACTGATCAAAGGCGCCACCCAGCTGATGGTTGATGTACTGGGTAAAAATCCACAGACGACCTTTGTGGTCATTGACGAAGTCCCAACTGACAACTGGGGGGTTGGCTTTGAACAGGTCACGGCGCTCAGGCTACGACAAGCACAATAATTACTGCTTATTGGCCTCGTCATACCGAGTACGGGCGGCGCTTATTTCATCGAAGTGATCGTCGGCCCACAAGACCAGTTGCCAGGCGGATTTGGCAAGCCCGCGTCCCAGCTCAGTGAGCTCATATTCGACCTTAACGGGAACCTCAGCATAAACCGTGCGCTTAACATAGCCATCGCGCTCCATATCGCGCAAGGTCTGTGTCAGCATCCGCTGTGATATGCCCTTGATCCGTGACTTCAGGGCGTTGAAACGATCCGGGCCATCGACCAGTGCAAACAGAATTAAAATTGACCATTTGTCGCCTATCTGGGCGACCACATTGCGGATCGGACAGCGCTCGTTTTGCTCAAAGACCCGGCGGGCGGGGCTTGTGTGACTCATAGGATTATTTCCTGACTTTATAGGTTGCTATACTTATTTTAGTGCTTAAATATATATAAGTAACTGAAGAGGTGGAAGCCTTGAATGAAGACAAATAGCGCCGGAGAAATACCATCTGACGACTGAAAAAATAAACCCCACTTTAAAAAGTGGGGTTTATTATCAATCTGAGGCGCTATTGTGCCTTTTCTTCTTTGCTGTGTAGCAGTTTTATGATGGCCTTAAAATTACGCCGTGAGGTTTCGTTTTGCAGAGCCTGACGCAGTATAGGTTTTATACCGTCTTTTTGCTGTTGAGTCGCTAAGGCTTTGATAGCGGCCAGGCGAACGGCGTCGTCCTGATCACTAACCGCCATATTCAGCACGGTATCACTGGTTTTCGCACTCATCTGATAATTCCCCAGGGCACTGAGCAGCGCTTTTTTATTCCGCTCAGGCGACTTGAAGAAGTGCTGTTCCAGGTTTTGATAGGCCGTGTCGGTTTTCATCATGCCCAGCGCACGGATAGAAGCTTTCTCAATACGGGCGCTGTTGTCAGACAGGTGAGCTGCGAGCAATGGCTCATGCTGCGGGTCGCGACTGTTCCCCAATGCGCTCAGCAGATTGGCGGTTTTTCCTTCGCTCTCGCCAAGCGCTATCTGCTCTGTGATAGCCTGGCTAATTTGCGCGGAAGTAGCAGAGGTGTCGCGATTGTTGAGTAAAATGCCCAGTGTCATGTAGAAACTGGATTCAACTTCCGCATCTAACGTGCTAAACCCATTGACCAGCATCTCCAGCAGCATATCCGTGGCTTGCTGTGACAGCGGCGCATTGCCCTGGGTCAGAGCACGCAGTGCACGGAACTGAGTGAGTGGTTGCTTCTCGGCTTGCAACAGACTGCTGAGTAAATGCTGGCTGGTTGCTGAGTCCAGCTGCCCGAGTGCATTAAACAGCCGCATCTGAGCTTTGTCGTTCAGCGTACCAGAGAGCATTAATGGGCCCAGGGTGCCAATCACAGCATCGTATTTTTTTAGCAAAATCGACAGGGTATGAGCATCGATTTGGGTGATGTCCTGGCCTGTGATCAGCTGTTGTAACTCGGCGGCAAGGCGCGCTTTTTCGGCTTCACTGAGTTCAACCTGGGTGCGCTGCCAGCGTGTCAGGTCGTCGTCCAGCTCGTATAAGGGGGTGTTAAAAGTCTGGGCAACACGTGTCAGCGTATAGTTTTGCCGGGAGCCAAAACGCAGGTCGGTCCCGCTCAGCGCCAGCGCTTCATTGCCTTCACGGTGTGCTAAAAAACAGCTATCCGGGGTGATCAGGTGGTCTGAATCGAGCACCTCAATGCGATTAAAGGTGCTCAGCACAGTGCGGTCAAAGTCGCTGTAGTGTTGTTTGACCATTTTTAGTTGCTTATCGGCTTGCTGGTATGCCGGCTGGTATTGTCCAAGCGTATCGGGCTCTTTACTTACCTGACTGATATCACGTTGATATTGCATGTAATAAGCCAGCCCTTTGAGCTTGTCCTGGATCTGCTGATCCAGCTCAGTGGCAAAGTAGAAGTCGCTGATAAGCCCCTTGTCCGTTAATTTAAAGGCAAAAGCATGTTCATAACTGGGCAGCGGAATACGCGTTTTACCCTGAACGGCAGCAACCTGATCGGCCTTGATAGCCCACCAGTTTTTCTCGTCGCCTTTTTTCGCGGCTTTAAGCGACAGTTTGCCCTGCAAGTGCACAGTCGACATTTGCGGGGCACTTTGCAGCTTAATGTAATCAAAGGAAGTCTGGGTTTGGATATCAAACTGGTATTGTGGCTGGCAGAGTGTGCCAGCCATTACCTGAGCGCTTGTCAGCGCCACCCAGGGCGCTGCAAGCAGAGTCAATCGACACAAGGTCATAGTTCGATTTCGTCCTCTTTGGAATATAAAGTCCAGGATTTGTTATACACGCTTGGCGTTTGGTATAGCCACAGGTCGTAACGGTGAGTTTTCTTACCACACGGGTAAGGGATCCCCCACTTTTTACACCACTTTACGCCAATGGTTTCGGCGTATAAACCAAATTTACCTGAGATCACATCCAGGTCGTTCTTCAGTTCAATACCATAATAAATGTGCGGTGCTTTGTTACCAGTTGAGACCAGAGCAAAGCCTGCATTGGACTCCATGGCAAAAGTGTTGTCGATTAAGGTCAAAATCGCCTGGATACCGGCTGAGACCAGGCCCAGGTTCACACCGCCACGACCGAAGGCGCCAAAGTCGACATGGAACAAGTCACCTTCAGCATAAAGTTCTGCGTTGTAGCCGACTGTCAGCTCAAAACCCAGGTTACCGGTAACACCGGCTTCAACACTCATAGGCACCGGACCTATGGTAAAGCGGGCCTGTGCCAGTACTTTTTCTTCTTCCCAGGACTTTTCCCAGGACTTTTCGTACTTAGTGGTGTATTTCTCATCTTCAAACGCAACGTTATTAAAGATGATCATTTCAGACGCGTAGCCGGTGTTTTGGCCACTGATATAAGCGCTGCCATCGTAGGAAATACTGAACAGGGTGTTTTGTGCGTTGAAGAAGTATGCCTCGACCACGCCTTCACCTGCAATGCGCCCGCCCGGATCGCCGGTCGGCACAATAAACAGCTGGCCGCTTAAATCAACGCCAACACTGAACTTAGACTTGTTACCGTAGGATTTATCAAATTCTTTCTCAAGCTTGATATTCGCCAGACCCACTGAATACTGAGCATCACGCTTCGCCAGGCTTTGCTCTGTATCTGTGCTCTCACCAGTAAAGAAGTACAAAGGGATCTCAGTTTCGATCACATTGTTGTCTGTGATGGTTTCTGCATTTTGCGCCAGATCCGTTAAGGTAAAACGAACTTGCAAAGACTGCCCCACAGTTGCGTCATAACCCTGATAAATCTGGCGAAGCAGGGCGTCATCCAGGGCAATGTCAAAACCAATGTGCTCATCGTGCAAGCCGGCAGTAAAGTTATGGGTGAGTTGCGCCTCGTACGCGGTATTTTCGGCATTCCAGAAATGGGTTGCTTGCCAGTTGCCGTTTACCAACACTTCTGCTGTGATAGCGGTACTACCCAGGTTCGAACCTTCGTAATCCGCGCTCAGGTAGCCAACTAAGTCGGAATGATGGTCACTGGTGCCATCGGTATTGTCAGGCACATCCAGGATCAAAGCCTGCTGACCAAACTGTGCATCCAGCAGTTTGTAATCATGGCTTTCTAAGACACGGACATGTACGTCTGCAAATGGAAATTCGCCATCAGCAAAAGGCGCATGATCAACCGATGGATGGTTGTCTTCTTCGACGTCTTCCACATGGTCATCATGAGGGTCAATCTGTGCGATTAAGTGATAGTGGCCACCCAGCAGGGTATCCGGAATGGTGATCTCGGTTTCAAAGCTGTGGCTGCCTTCACTGACCTGAGTCAGCTCCAATGCGCCCACTTTGTGTACTTCTTCAATTTCTGTCTCTTCACCAGTGCTGGTATCCAGCTCGGCGGCATGAACCATATAAAAGTGTACATCAACATCAATGTCTTTAAAGCCGAGGATGTCGACCTCATAGTAAACCTTCACAGCGGTATTTGGCTCTAGTGTTTCAAGCGGACCTGTGGAGACTTTGGTGATGGCAATATTGCTTTGTACTTCGTCGTTACTGCCTAGCTGACAACCAGACAGCATGGTTAGCATCGCACCGGCTAACATGGCACGTGTAAAATGGCGCATTGTATTTCCTACTCTATTCTTACCCAATATTGAGTATATCGCAAAAATATGGAGGAATAATGAGTTTGGACGGGATTACTTTACTCAGCTAGTCGGGAAGTATGAGGTGCCTAGCTTAAATCGCGATAGGCACCTGGGAGCAGTGCTGTTAAAGCATGACGTAGTTAATGCGGCAGCGATTGCCAATTTTGTGGGCGCTATCTGCCGTCTGGATCATAATGGCTTTACCAGAAAGGTGTGCTGCGAGCAGTGTGCTATATACCAGCTGTTTATTGTCTGAAGTATGGGGCAGGAAAAAGCCGCCAGGGCAAATACTAGGGTTGTTTTTCAGACTCACCCAGGCACCATATGTGTCCGAACCTGATACCCAGGTCCTCATATTTGCAATCTCGCCATTGTGATTCGTCATGCCCGCCATTGCGTTGAACATTGTCAGGGCTAACGCAAAGGCAATTGCTTTCTTTAACATAAATAATCCTTTAAATAAGTGTGAATAAAAGATGATTGTACTTTTTTGATGTAATTATCAATGGTGCATCGGTTTTGATTTTAGGTGGTTTTATCAGGCTGATTTCTATAAAAGTCATTGCGCGTTCAGTTTCGTTCTTATACCATCCGCCGCGCTCACTAAGGTGGTGAGCATTACCGCTTTACTATATGGAAATAAAGGGTTTTTATGAAAAAGCTACTCACACTTGCGGCACTCGCCGTTGTTAGTGCCACATCCGCTCACGCTACTGAAACCAAGCAATGGTTTAACAGTGCAACCTATACCGAACAGGATCGCACTTTTGATAACGATGCGTTGATGCTGAGCAGCCGATATTTCTTTGCACCACAGCAGAGTTCAGGTGTTTGGGATGACTATGGTTACCTGGATACCGACAGCAATGTTGGCCTGCGCTACTACAACGATGAGTTTACGAACCGCTTTTCTTTCGCCGGTGAGGGATACTTTAGCAAAGAAGTATTCGTGGTTGGTCAGGTTAGTGACCTGGGTGAAATAGACGACCATTATACTTACGGGGTAGGCTATCTGTATAACGACAAGCTGAAGCTCAGTGTTCGTCGCAATGAATTTGATCTGGGTGCCGACAGCACCTGGTTAAAAGCCGAGTATAATCATCAGCTCAATGACACCGACTATTTAGGTGTCACAATTGATACCGATGATGAAATGGACAACTACACGGTATCTGGCCGCTACTTTATGCACCTGGACGCAGAGCGCTACATCAGCGTTGATGTATCCCACCATGAGGTCGATTTAGGTTCCACTGATTTCTCGTATAACAATGCTCTGGTTAACTTCTACTTTAACCGCAACATTGCCGTGGGCGTGGGCTCTTATGACTCTGATTTAGCACTGGAAGGTAAGTACTTCTTTAACGACAGCTACTACCTAAGAGCGCAATACATAGATCGTGATGCCGGTGAAGAAACCAGCTTGCAGTTTGTGGCTCAGTTCTAACTTACCTGTGTGAAATTTAGGGTTGCAGTGCATCTTGCAACCCTATGTTTTTACTCTCCATCTGGTTTAAAGGCCAGCAGATCTCCGGGCTGACAATCTAAGTAGTGGCAGATCTGTGCCAGCGTTTCAAAGCGCACCCCTTTCACCTTACCGCGTTTTAGCAAAGACAAGTTGGCTTCGGTGATCCCAATGGCTTTGGCGAGTTCTTTGGATGACACTTTGCGCATTGCCATCACCACATCTAAGTTGACAACAATTTCCATGGCTTAAATAAACTCCTTGTTTTCATCTTCTATCTCTTTTGCTGCTTTTAGCAGGTAGGCCACCACAGCAAATAGTCCGAGCGTCATAAGTTCACCAAAGGGGATTTTCAGTACCACCTGATTGGAGTGGTAGAGCGTGTGATACCAATAATCCAGTGAAAAAGTCAGGCCAGACGAATAGAGTACCAAGGCAATTTTGGTCCAGATAAAGCCCTGATAGCAGATATAACAGCTGTGATGGAAAAACTGCCCGTTGCTAAAGAGTTTCAGGAGCCGAATGATCCAGTACACATTCAATAGCATGCCCGCCAGCAATGGCACACTCAGACCAAACAACACGCCATTGCTTGCCTGTTCACTTTGCCAAAGTAAATCAAATGATTCGCCTTCGACATAGCGCACCTGTCCATTGATAGCCAGCTGATATGCGAGAAACGAAAATACGATGCCACTGATCCCCAATACCGCTGCACGAAAGGTGCCGCACCAGCGCTGAATTTTGTCTGTCGATTTGACCATAAAGCTCTCTTCTTTCGATGTTGTTATTGATACCAATCATATCACACAGAAACTAATTTCTGTAAAAATAAAATAAATTATCGTTTTACAATAATAAAAGTTCGTGTAATGATGTTCTCAACAAATGGAAGGAGTGACATGATGAAGAATAAAAAACAATTAACCAGACTGAAAGTAAGTGTTGCCTTAAGTGCTATTCTTAGCACAGCTATGCTGTCGGGGTGTGCGCAAAGCACTGCACAACAGGGTGTACAAGCGGGTGCGCAACCCGCTATGCAGCAAAGCGCATTGGTTCAGGCTCCGGCTTTTGTCGATGTCGCAAGCTTGTTCGGCGGTAGCGATAAAAGTGCAGTAACACTCTCTCCCGATGGCAAATGGATTGCGTTCTTGAAAATGCACAATGGCGCACACAATTTGTTTTTAGTTGCAGCCGATACGCCGGATGCAACGCCTATTGCTGTAACGACCCTGACGGATTCAGTTGACAGCTTTATCTGGTCAGCACGCAAAAATGAGATCATTTTTAGCAAAGACCATCACGGCAATGAGAATCGCCAGCTATATAAACTAGCGTTAAACAGCCAAAACCCGGCAAGCAGTGCAATGACCCGCCTAACACATAATGACAAGGTGGATTACAAATTGCTGGAGCAGTCGCAGCACGATGCCAGTACATTGGTCGTGGCAGCAAACCACCTTGTTGCAGCGCGCAAGGACTTCTTCCATCTGGCGATGGACACAGGTCACCTTGAGCGGACTCAGATCAATGACCTCAACCTGAATGATGCTCACCTTAACAGCACAGGCACGGTTATCCTTGGCGTAGGCATGAATGACGATAATTCCCGCAGCTTGTATCAGTTTGACGGAAAGGCGTGGCAAAGCGTGCTGAGAACACAAAGTGCTGAATTTCTGGATATTATCAGCTTTGATGAAGCGACCAATACGGCCTACATCGCGGCCAGTATTGAGGGGCGAGATAAGCTGGAGCTGCTGCGGATCAATCTGACAGACAAAACGATTGTGACTGAGCACAGGGATCCATTGGGAGAGTCTGATCTTCATCATGTGGTATTCGATGGGCAAGGGCAGCTTCTGATAGCGTCCTATTACGGAGGGAGACTGCGTAATTACGCTATGACAGACGAGGCGGCCAAGGCATTGGCGCACATTGAAAGCTACTTCACTGAAGACGTTGAAATTAAAGTGGAAGAAGTGAATAAAGAAGGGCAGTGGATGGTGACTGTGTCCTATGCAGACAGACCGGATGAGAAGTATACCTATTCGCCGGCTCAGAACACCCTGACAGGGATGCTCAATGACGTACCTGAGTTTGACCCTGCACTGCTGGGAGACAGAAAGTCGATTACCTATACGGCCTCTGATGGCGTTGAAATTCAGGCTTATCTGACTTTGCCCAAACATGTTAAAAAGAATTTGCCAACCATAGTACTGCCGCATGGTGGGCCCTGGGTACGCGATCACTGGGGTTACAGCAGCGATTACTTTGTGCCCGTAGCCCACTATTTTGCTAACCGTGGTTATGCCGTATTACAACCTAACTTTCGCGGCTCACTCGGGTTTGGCAAGCGCTTTGTTCAGCTGGCCGAGAAAAACTGGGGCACAGGCACAATGCAACAGGACCTGACTGATGGCGTCAACTATTTGGTCGAGCAGGGCATTGCTGATAAACAGCGCGTTGGTATTATGGGGGGCTCTTATGGCGGCTATGCAGCACTGGCTGGTGCAACCTTTACCCCGGATGTGTATAAAGCGGTGGTTTCTTATTGTGGCCCGTCCAGCTTGATCACTTTGATGGAGTCTTTCCCTGCGCATTTCCGCCCTTATCTGGGTACCTGGTATATGTCAGTGGGAGATCCTGAAGTGGCGCAGGACAGAGTCGATATGCACGCACGCTCACCGATTAACTTTGTGGACCAAATCAAGGCACCTTTGATGCTGCTGCAAGGGGCAAACGACCCCCGCGTGACACAGAGTGAGTCGGACAATATTGCCCGAGCTCTGGCTGCCAAAAATCATCCTCTTGACTATCTTCTGGCAAAGGATGAAGGACATGGTTTCTTGAAACCAGATAATAAACTGGCCTCGATTGTGGCGATGGAGCAGTTCTTTGCCAAGCACCTGGGGGGCAGCGCATCGAAGCAGGTTGACCCGGCTATCACAGCACATCTAGAGACTTTACGTGTTAATCTGGATAAACTCTAAGTGATAAAAAGCAGCACGGTGGATATACCGTGCTGCTTTCTTATTTACTGCTATGATGCTGTGGTTGTCTGATGTTGAACGGCCGCAGTTTTGACTTTTTTACCATTCAATAAGACCCCCAGCCAGGTGTGCCTGACCAGCAGCTGGTAGCTCACCAGGCCCAGTGCCATGGTCGCAGAGATGGCAATGAGCACTTTAAGCCAGGGCGACAGGGCCGTATTGCTCAGCGGGAACTGGATATACATTAATACCGGTACATGGATGAGGTAGATCCAGTAAGAAGCATCCGATATATATTTGTTCAGTTGGCTGAATCGATTGAGCCACTTATAGCCTGCTAAAAAGGCAACCCCGGTCCAGCTGACAATCGCAATCGACTGAGCGATAACAACGTAAATATCGATGTGATCGGGGGTTGTGACGCCGGTGTTGGCCGCTCGGATCACTGCGTCTAAAGAAGGCGGGAGTGGCATCAGATAAAAATAAGGCACTAACGACAGGCACGCCACTATCAGCAAAGGCGTAAAATAACGGGCATACTGCACTACTTGGGTATGATGGTGATAAAGCCCGGCACCGATCAAAAATAACACACCGTAAAAGCCATAGGACCACAACTGTGGGTAAAGCTTATCCGGCGCCGGGAACGGCACCAGCTGATGATACAGGGCCACGGTAAGCAAAATGGGTAAAGCGACAAGCAAAAAAGCGGGCCTTACCACCATAGCTAATATCGACTGATACAGGCTGGTGTGTTTTTGCAGCAGCCAGAACAGCAAACAGAACTGGGTCAGATTCCACAAAAACCATAAGTGCATCGTTGAGATAACCGGCTCTTTGACAGCCTCAAAAACGCTAAACAGGGCGGGGCTTTCATGCATGATGTCTGCTCCCCAGCCGAGCGCATGGAACAGCACCAGCATGGTCAAGGGGTAGAACAGCACAAATGGCAGCAATACTCGCTTAAGCCGGTTGGTCACAAAGCCATTACCACCGCGTTTACTGATCAACAGCGCAGCACAAAATCCGGCAATAGCAAAAAACAATGGCATTCTGAATAAGTGTGACCAGATAGCAAAGTAATCGAAGGCAACGTGATTTGTCGAGTCGGCAGTAAACCAGATGTTTGAGAAGTAAGGTCCGTAGGCCAGCGCGGCATGAAATACCACACCCAGTAAAAGGGCCAGGCTACGCAGATTGTCTATATAATGAAAACGAGGAGAAGTGTGCATAACGTTTATCCTTAAAAACTGCCACTGTGAACAGATTAACATCAATTGTCTTGAGCGCATACCTATATAGGAACACGATGTGGCTGAAAGTTATCTACCCTGGCACAACTGCCAGTCTGTCATCCTTACAACATTCTTTGCAATATCGCCCGGCCAGCAAGCTGGTGCTTTATCACAGCCAGAATATGTAGTGTCACTATCACCAGCAGCAATATATTGCTGATCAGGTGGAGCTGGGCAAACCAATCCAGCACCTGGGCGTCTGAAAGTAGGGGTGGCACTAAAATCCAGCCAAAGATGCTAAACGGGTGCTTCATCATCAGCACGCCCGAGCACAGTACAAGGGCGGTGAGCAGGTAAATGGCAACATGTGCGGTGCTTGCCAGCTGAACCTGATGCGGCTTGAGCGTAATAATCTGAGCTGGGGGCGGACACAATACCCTGTGCACCACACGCCAGATAAATACCGGGCAATAGACAAAGGTTAAAGCGACATTAAACCGACTGAGCGTGGTTTTTGTCGGGTTGTCCAGCTCAAATACCGTCATATAAAAGCCCGACAATAACGCCCACAGGATCACGCTGGCTGAGATCCAGTGCAAGGCACGCGCTGTGCAATCAAACTTTGCGGCATCGGTCGGGTGAGTCATAACAAGTGTCCTTTTTTTAATCACACTACTTTGCTGACAGTTAAAGCGGGGTTAACGTTTGGGCAAGGCGCCATTACTACATCACGAGCGCCTTCTGTCGGCACGGTCATCCATTTCGTACTAAAGTTTAGAAGGTCTGCGCATTAATCTGAGATGTCTGAAAATGAAAAAAACTAATCAACAACGATCGAATGCTATCTCTGAAGCGAGCTTTGAGCCGCTGTGCCTGACTCGGGGGGTAAACATCTCATGACCGGTTATTTTATTCAGGCTTTTATCTATCTGGCCGCGGCCGTCGTGATGGTGCCGCTGGCAAAACGGTTAGGGTTAGGGTCGGTACTAGGTTATCTGATAGCCGGGGTTTTGATTGGCCCTGTGGCAGGTATGGTAGGCAAGGAAACCGCGACAATTCAGCATTTTGCAGAATTCGGCGTCGTAATGATGTTGTTCCTGGTGGGGCTGGAGCTGCACCCTCAGATGCTCTGGAAAATGCGTCACCGGTTGTTAGGGCTTGGCGGGTTACAGGTAGTGGTGAGTGCACTCTTGCTGGCACTTATTGCCTGGCTTTTAGACCAGCCTTTGTCAGTTGCGCTCGCAATCGGCCTGGTGTTCTCCTTGTCGTCTACGGCGATTGTGCTGCAAACATTAAACGAAAAAGGACTGACAAAAACCGAGGGTGGACAAAATGCATTTTCTGTTTTACTGATGCAGGATATTGCGGTTATTCCCATACTGGCCTTTATTCCCATGCTGGCCTTGCCCGAGTTAGTGGAAGCGGCCCGGGATATGCAAACCACCGCGCAGCACCACGAATCTCTGAGCCTGGTTGCCGGTTTGCCAACCTGGGCTTATGCGGGTGCCATTTTTGCCAGTATCGCCGGCGTGGTCGTGGTTGGCCATTATCTGAGCCGTCCCTTGTTCCATTACGTTGCTAACTCCGGACTTAGGGAGATATTCGTTGCAACGGCTTTGTTGCTCGTCATTGGTATCGCGACCTTGATGAGCCTGGTTGGGCTTTCTCCAGCTCTGGGGACTTTTCTGGCCGGGGTGGTGCTGGCTAACAGCGAGTTCCGTCATGAGCTTGAATCCAATATTGAGCCCTTTAAAGGCCTGTTGCTGGGATTGTTTTTTATTACGGTAGGGGCGGGCATTAACTTCACTATACTGTCTGAGCACGTCCTCTTGATCCTGGCGCTGACACTCACTGTGATGCTGGTTAAAGCCGCTGTGCTGTGGGTTCTGGCTATGTTGTTTAAAATCCGCAACAGTGACCGCTGGCTGTTTGCTTTGAGTCTGTCTCAGGCCGGTGAATTTGGTTTTGTGCTGTTAAGTTATGCGCTGCAAAATCATGTCATCCCACCCGAAACAGCGAGCTTGCTGCAACTGGTTGTGGCCCTGTCGATGTTTCTGACACCGACCTTGTTTATTCTTTACGACAAAGTGATTTTGCCGCGATATCAGTACACAAGCAATCAGCAGGCTTTCGATGATATTGATGAACAAGGACAGGTGATCATTGCGGGTATTGGTCGTTTCGGTCAGATTGTCAATCGTTTGCTGATAGCCAATGGCGTCCATACCGTGGTGATGGATCTGGATGCAACTCAGGTTGAATCAATGCGCCGAATACAGGTTAAGGCCTACTTTGGTGATGCCACCCGGCCGGAGTTGTTGCACACTGCCGGAATTGAACAAGCGGCACTGCTGGTTGTTGCCATTGATGACCGGGAAAGCGCGAAGGTACTGGTACAGGCCGTTAAGCAGAGCCACCCCGGCGTAAAAGTACTGGCCAGAGCATTCGACAGGGGCCACCATTATGAACTGAAACACGCTGGTGCCGATGTGATTGTCAGTGAAACCTATCATTCTGCGCTGCACCTGGGTGCCCAGGCTCTCTCCTGTTTGGGCTTTGCCCCTGAGATCGCCGAGCAGAAAAAACGTGCCTTTCGCGAAACTGAAAAAGCAGCCTCCGAGCAGCTCTATGATACCTGGCAACATGGTAGCGAAGGTCAGCAATATGATCATGACTATCGTAAGCTGTTTATTCAGACTGAAGAGGCCATCAGAGCAGCCATGCAGGCTGATAAAGCGGGTGAGCAAAGCCAGGATGACGTCACTAAACAAGGCTAAGTGAGTAAGTCGGCTTGTGGTACTGGTGCAGAGGGCGCCAGACCTGATATGCTACGCGCTTTTAGCGACAACCGAGTACAAAACATGATTGACGATAAAGAACTGATCAGCACACTGGACGAACTGGAAGCCTTTTTGAGACTGGTAGAGACTGGCGGGCTGGGCCTGAACAACGCTGCGGGTGTGGCACTGGCAACCAATAACAGCAATGGTCGCCCCTTCGTGGCAGTACTGGACGATAATCATCAGCTGATCCTGGGCCGCTGGGTGACTCAGGAAGTATTCGATAACGGCAAAGATCTGGTCCGTCAGGGGCCGAATAAAGCGCACTAAAATTCGACGTCTGAGCAGGTACGCAGGGTGGATCTGTGTGCCCAAAGTCTTGGTGTGATAATGCCTCTGGCTACAGAGTTTACATCATTCTGAGCCAGGCCCTGACGCTGCTCCCAAGCACCTAACTTAAAGCGATACACCGCTTTATTGGTGCATATCAGTCATTAAGGTAAATGGCTTTCTTCCAGCTGGAAAAAGGCCACCTGGTCGGTCAATACCCGGGCCTGATCCTCCATGGTTTTACCCGACCTGGAGGTGGTCTCGACCAAAGAGACGTTTTGCTGGGTAATACCATCCATCTGCGCTATGGTTGAGCAAACGGCCGCGATACCGGATGCCTGCTCTTTGCTGGCATCGTCAATGTTGGCAACCATTTCGCTGACCTGCGAGATTGACTGGGTCAGTTCGTCGAAGGTGGTGCCAGAATCATAGACCAGTTTGCTGCCTTCGGTGACAGCATCCACACTGTTTTTGATCAAGTCTTTGATCTCTTTTGCCGCACTGGCACTGCGCTGCGCCAGGTTACGCACCTCGCTGGCCACCACCGCAAACCCTCTGCCAGCTTCACCGGCCCTTGCGGCTTCAACGGATGCATTGAGTGCCAGCAGATTGGTCTGAAAGGCAATTTCATCTATCACCCCCACAATATCAGCGATTTTGCGACTGTAGTCTTCAATGTTGCCAACGGCACTGATGGCATCTTCGATGGTGTGCTTACCACTGAGCGCTTTTTCGCGCACTATGGCTGCGCGTTCAGACGCTGTGGTTGCGCTGATCGCATTGTTTTTAACTGTGGCCGTTAATTGCTCCATTGTGGCGGCCGTTTCTTCCAGGCTGGCTGCCTGGCTTTCCACCCGACTATTGAGCTCATCATTATTAGAGGCTATCTGCCTGGCTATCTCGAACACCTGTGCCGCGCCATTATTGATGGTCTGAACCAGCTCGCTGAGCTTATCAAACAGGCCATTCATTGCCTGCGTTAACACAGAGAAATCGGCGCCCAGATCTGCGTTGATACGGTGGGTTAAATCGCCTTGTTCCAGGGCAAAAATGGCCTCCTGAATATGCTGAACGGCTTGTTTCTGGGCCGTTATATCCGTAGCGTATTTAACGACTTTGACTGGCCGGCCATGCTGGTCGAGAATGGGGTTATAGGTTGCCTGGATCCACACTTCCTGGCCACTTTTGGCAATGCGCATATATTGCCCCGCATCGAACTGGCCGCGATTCAGCTGCGCCCAGAATTGTTGATATTCGTCGCTTTGTGCCTGCTCTTCGGTGGCAAAGATACGGTGATGCTGGCCTTTGACTTCATCGAGCGTATAGCCCATGGTGGTCAGAAATAATTCGTTAGCCCACAATATGGTGCCATCCATTGCAAACTCAATCACCGCCTGCGACTTGTGGATGGCCTGTACCTGGCCTTCCAGATCGGCCGCGATTTCCTTCTGGCGTGTAATGTCCATGGCATATTTGACCACTTTAAGCGGGTTGCCTTCATCATCGCGGATCAGGTTGTAGGTTGCACTGATCCAGATTGGTTTGGCATTTTTGCCTAGACGAAAAAATTCACCAGAGTGGAAATGGCCGTTTTTCAGGTCAGCCCAGAACTGCTGATATTCGTCGCTTTGCGCATATTTGGACTCGACGAAGATCCTGTGATGTTGGCCGACAATTTCTGCTTTGCTGTATCCCATGGCGGCAAGGAAGTTGTCGTTGGCATCTAAAATGTTGCCCTCTAAGTCGAATTGGATCACGGCGCCTGAGCGGTTAATTGCGTCTATCTGCCCTTGCGCTTCAAAGGCTTTGAGTTTTTCCGCGCTGATATCCGAGGCAAACTTCATGATCTTACAGAGTCGCCCATGCTCATCAAAAAGTGGTGTATAGTGCGCCTGGATCCACACCGCCTCGCCATGTTTGTTGATGCGTTTAAACTCCCCGGACTGCAACTCGCCACGGCCCAGCGCCTGCCAGAATGCGGCGTATTCATTACTGGCTGCCTCTTCGGCGGTGACAAATAAGCGGTGATGCTGACCCTGGATCTCGTCAAGCTGATAGCCCATCACATCGAGAAAATTCTGGTTTGCGGTCACTATGGTGCCATCGAGGGTAAACTCAATCACAGCCTGAGCCTGCTGTATGCCTTTAATCTGGCTGTGCAGATTGAGCAAAGTCTGGTGTTGTTTCGACATGTCACAGGCTAATAACACCACTTTTGCGATACGCTGCTCGGCGTCGCGCACTGGCACCAGCCAGGCATGCAACCAGAATGACATGTGTTCATTGCTTTGCCATTGTAAGTCACACTCAACGGCCTGGCCTGCACTGAGCGTGTCCCAGCTGGCTGCACTCAATTGCTCATTAGTGATAAATTGCTGGCACTTCTGGTTAATCACCTGCTCTTTTGCTGTCCCGACTAGGGCTAAAAACGCCTCATTGGCACTGAGCACAGTGCCTTGCAGGTCCAGCTCAAGCTGAGCCTGCGCGTTGGACAGCGACTGTGTGGTGAGTTTGCTATCCAGCAGCGGACGGTACTGGGCTGTCACGTCCTGAAGTATGGCAAAGCACTGCGCATGGTCTGTCGGACAGATCTGCACGGAGACATAATACAGCGTGCCCTCGGTATTGTGCATGGCGCAGATCTGCGCGCCATCTTGCTGGGCGTTTTGCAGTGCTGCATGCAGTATTTGGTAGTCGCGTTTGTTATTGCACAGCGACGCCAGTGTTTTTGGCGCTGCGCTGTGAGAAAAAGCCAGCATGCTTAAAAAGGCCTGGCTGGTGGCGGTGATATCACCTTGCCTGTCTAACTTTAGCCAGGGTAAGGTCTGCGGTAGGGTAACTTGTGGTTCAGTTTTTTTTGTGCCGGAAAAGCCGAAGAGCGCCATATCACATCCTAGTAAGTTGTCATTTAACACTAAAACTATAGACAAGGAATAACCGCCCCCCAAAGATTGCAGCGCAGAAAGTGTTGCCAAGGGGCCGCCAAAGGGCAAGCGGCCCCGAAATATCGGTATCAGGTGTCGCTTTCGTTAACCAAAATGACCTTACGGTGCGGGAAGGGGATCTCTATATTGGCGTCATCCAGGGCCTTTTTAACCTGCTCAGGCACCGAATACAGTACGTCAAAATAATGCGCGCCATCGCAAAATGGCCTGACCAGAAAGTCCACAGAGCTGTTGTTCAGCGATTCTACTTCAACAAAAGGCGCAGGCTCGGACAAAATATGGGGATGAGCCTGTAACACAGAGAGGATCACGGCTTTAGCATCATCAATGCTTTCGTCGTAGGCAATGCCAAAGCGCATATCAACACCGCGAACCGCATGGTGAGAGTGATTCACTATTTTGCTGCCCCAGATGTGACTGTTGGGGATCACAATTTGCTGGTTATCAAAGGTCTGCAATATCGTGGTAAACATGTCGATTTCAGTCACTTTGCCAAACTGATCTGCGGTGTCGATAAAGTCATTGACTTTGTAAGGCCTGAAAATCAATAACATGACGCCAGCTGCGAGGTTAGACAAAGTACCCTGTAAGGCCAGCCCCACGGCCAGTCCGGCAGCGCCGAGCAGGGCGATGATTGAGGCGGTTTGCACGCCAAAGCGGTTGAGTACCGCGATACCGACAAAAGCCAGCACGGTATATTTGGCAACACTGCCAAAAAACTTAAACAAGGTATCATCCAGTTTGTCGTAGCGGTTCGCCACAGAAACAACGGCCTTGTAGGCTTTGCCCGCCAGCCAGACCCCAATAAGCAGAATTAACAGAGCCAGCACCAGATTGGTAGCCCAGTCAACGGCAACGGGTAAATATTGATTTATATCGATTTCTTCCAGAAAGCTGTCCATACACCGACCTCGGTTAAAGGTTAAAAGAGTTGCAGAGCGTGTGCAGTGATGCGCTTAAAAGTTAGTTGCACAGAGGAGATAGTTCAACCTCAATGCAAGCTAAACAGGAAGTCGATGCAGGTGGCACTGAGGCCACCTGGCTGTTGAGTATCAGATAAGTCCCATAATCACACCGGCCAGCATAAAGGTGGCGACCAGCCAGACTATGTGTAGCTTAAGGTGTTTAAGCAGGTAAAAACCGACCAGCACCAGTGCAATATCCTGCGCACTGGTGACTGCGCTGGTAAATACCGGCTGATACAGAGCGGCAACCAGCAGACCAACCACGGCGGCATTGACACCGCTCAGGGCACCCGCCACAGCAGGACGGCTGGCGAGCAGTTGCCAGTTTTTTAGCACCCCCAGCAGCAGTAAGAAGCCGGGTAAAAATACAGCCAGGGTTGCAATCAAGGCGCCTGCGATGGGGTTTGCCGGCATCAATGCATAGCCCAGATAAGTGGCAAACGTAAACATCGGGCCGGGCACAGCCTGAGCGGCGGCGTAACCGGTCAAAAAGGTATCCTGAGAGAGGCTGTCACCGACAATATTTTGCAGCAGTGGCAGCACCACATGACCGCCACCGAACACTAAGCTGCCGGCCTGATAAAAATCATTAAACAGGGCGGTGGAAGGGCTCAGGTGGGCAACAAATGGCAGGGCTATAAATAACCCAACAAAGATCAGTAACGGCAGCCAGCTTGCTTTAAACGCCGTGCTGTCTGGGTTCGGCTGCGCTTGTCCCTTCAGATAAAGTACGCCAATCAGCGCCGCCAACAACAGCACCGCCATTTGGCTGGCAATGCCAGGCAACAGCAGCAAGGCGATAGCCGTTCCCAGACACAGGCTGACGGTAAGGCGGCTTTGGCAAAAGTTTTTGTACATCCCCCAGGCAGCATCGGCGACAACCACAATAGCCAGTAATTTCAGCCCATGCACCAGGTTTTGAAAGACACTGGTGTCGGTTACCTGACTGGCCATCAGGGCAAGGGCCACCATGATAATGACTGAGGGTAAGGTAAAGCCGACAAAGGCTGCACAAGCGCCGCCCAGCCCTCCGCGCTTATAGCCGAGGGCAAATCCAACCTGGCTCGACCCGGGGCCGGGTAAAAACTGGCTCAGCGCCACCAGTTGGGCATAGTCTGCGTCATCCAGCCACTTGCGCTTTTCCACAAAGGTTTGCCGAAAATAGCCGATGTGCGCAGCCGGGCCGCCAAAGCTAATCCAGCCCAGCAAAAAGAAGGTTTTAAAAATAGCAAACATAGTATCGGTGCTCTGTTATCACGACTGCCGCTAGGGTAAAAAATGACGTAGAATGATTCAAATTAATAGTTTTGATTGTAACTATGAATAATATGGGATTTACGTAATGCGCTTTGATGATGTGCCGTGGCGGCAGATAGATTTAAACTTACTGGTGGCCTTTGCCTATTTGTATCGTTGTCGCAGTGTCAGTGTGGCGGCCGAGCAGGCGTGTGTCAGTCAGTCAGCAATGAGCCATTCGTTGGCGCGACTTCGCCGGTTACTGGACGATGTGCTGTTTGAGCGTAAAGGGCATATCATGGAACCCACCGATTACGCAAACCAGGTCGCGCCTGTGATAGAGCAGCTGCTGGATATGGTGTCGGACAATTTGCTGCATACGCCACAGTTTGTTCCTGGTGAGTACCAGGGAGTGTGTCGCATTGGCCTGACAGATTATGCCGAGCTGAACTTCGCTCCATTGATTTACGACCGTATTCGCGCCGAGGCACCCCATGCCCAGGTCAGCTTCGTGAATGTGAATCGCAGCAACTATATGGCGCTGAGCGAACAGGAAAAGCTGGACCTGGTGATTGGCAGTATCACAGAGCCGGGACAAGCCTTTGAGCGCCAGGTGCTGTATACCGAGCGCCATGTTTGCCTGGCCGATCCGGGCGTATTTGCCGCAGAGATCCCCCTGAGTCTGGCCACTTTCGCTCAGATCGAACATGCGCTGGTGAGCCCGGACGGTCGACTCACTACTCAGGTGGATCAGTTACTTGCCAGCACCGGGTTGACGCGTCGGGTCACGGTTGCAAGTCGTAACTTCCTGACGATACAGCGCCTGCTCATTGGGCGACGTCTGGTGGCCATAGTGCCGTTAAAAATGGCCCAGCTGGCATGCGATGAGGCTGGCCTGACATACTTTGCACCACCACTGCCGGTGCCGGATTTTGATATTGCCATGCTGTGGCTGAGTAAGCGCAGCACGGATGATAAAAATAGTTGGCTCAGAACCCTGGTACAGGGTGCGATGTCTGAGCCTGTGCAAGTGGCTGAGCGCTAGCCGCTAGCAGTAATGTGCCTGGCCGCACTTTAGCCACGGCAAGCGTTGAGTAAATGCTCGCTGAATAGTCCGGTCGCGACCACCACTTGTGCGCCGTGACGCTGAATGCTGTGCAATCGAGTCGCCAATTGCTGTACTTTGGTTTCTGGTAGAGATTTCTGCACTATGCAACTGCGGATCACTGCCAGGCTGATGTCATTAATTTCCCGTGCCTGCTCGAGCGGTTTTGAAAGCGCGTTCAGGTCCGGGGTCTGTTGCAGCAAGGGCGCTAACTGGCGATAGTCTGCGTGCCAGATTGTCAGCTGGCTCTCTATGCGCCGTAATATGCTGCGATCACCGCGTCTGAATTGTGTTAATTGCTGATAGAGCTGGATCAGAGCCGGGCTTTCTACCGGCAGAAAGTCGACCAGCTGAGTCAGTGGTGCATTTTGATGATACAAGCCTTGCTGATATTTTATATGATGGCGCGTGTAATAGCTGGCAGGTTCAAGTTGCTGGGCAAAACGCATCAGCAATGCCAGGTTGTCCGGGCTGTTGTGCTTTGCCAGCACGGTACTGAGCCCGTGTCTGAACTGCTTTTTATGATGCAGGCTAATGGCATCGGCAAAATCTGAGACAGGTAACAACCTGTGGTACATGTGCTCTGTGTCTGTACGAGCACGCTCAGACCAAAGTCGCTCTGCGATGGCAAACAAACGCGGCCAGCTGCGTACATCCAGGTTTTGTTCAGTCACCAGCTCACTCCAGAGGGTCGCTTCGCCACCGAGAATATTGCGCTGCGCCTGTGCACTCATCGCGCTCAAAAATGGCATATTGGTCAAGTCAGCATGAGTAAAATGTGGATCCAAACTTCCCGTGACCGGATAAACGGCGTTACCGATAAGGATCCGGCCCGACAACCCTGACTCAGAACTCAGTGTGAGCTGTGTCCGGGTCGGACCCATCCAGCTGTCGATGGTGGCGTTGAGCCGCGACATACCGGCATTATAGGGTATTAAGTGGGTATCGAGTTGCGCCTGCTTAAATGGTTGGTCGTTGAGTTGGATATAGGCATGGCGCAGCGTATTTTGCTCAGACACCAGCACCAGTTTGCCTGTCACTGCACTGCCTTTGAGCCGGGGCATAGTAAAGTCCCAGGCCTGAATGGTCTCACTCTCTTCAAGCGGATGCGCGCGCTGCAAACCGGTATCAAATGGCTCATTGCGATAATGGAAGTCAGTCGGCTGTGGCTGGTCGATGTAAAAACCGGCTGACAACAGCGCTGGGTAGCCTTGGGCGGCAATCTGGCTCAGACTGGCCTTGCCGCGCCACGACTGGATCATCACATCTTTGTCCAGTGCCGGGTGGAAAATCTCATCCCAGCCCATCATTTTTTTGTTGTGACGGCGCAAGATAGCCTGCACCTTAGCGTTGAAATGTGCTTGTAAGTCGGCGCTTGTGGCGAGCTGATGTTTGTCCATATAGGCCTGCACCCGTTTACTTTCCTGCCAGTGTTTTGGATGAACTTCGTCTCCGCCTATGTGCAAGTAAGGGTCCGGAAAAAGCGTGGCAAGCTCAGCAACCATGGCGTCGATAAAGTCATATACTTGGGGTTTGCTTGGGTCGAGTAGCGGTTCAAACACCCCCCAGCCATCTTCCATCTGATAGGGCTTAACCTGAGTCATTAACTCCGGATAGGCCACCGCAATGGCAGAGGCATGTCCGGGCACATCAAACTCCGGCACCACCCGGATCCCCAGATGACTGGCGTACTGAACCACATCTTTGATCTCTGCCTGCGTATAGTACTGACCGTCTGAGGCAAGCTTATGTAGTTTGGGATACGTTTTTGAGGCAAAACGCCAGCCCTGATCGTCTGTCAGGTGCCAGTGAAACACATTCAGCTTGGCCGCAGCCATGCCGCGCAGCTGGCGTTTAATCGCTGCAACGGAAATAAAATGGCGGACGCTGTCGAGCAGCAGTCCACGCCAGGGAAAGCGGGGGCTATCTTCTATCTGCAACAGCGCCAGTTCGCGGCTGTCACGGGCGAAATATAATAACTGGCTGAGCGTTGCCAGTGCATGGAGTGCACCAAAATCAGCAGGCGCGCTAATAACTATGCCTGTTTTGCTGATACTCAGCTGATACTGTTCATTCTGGTTAAGCTGTGGTAGACGATGAGCGGGTGCCTGTGAGTCTCCGACGGTGACGACGATAGGCAAAGCCGTTTCAGCGGCGACCGGCGATACCTGATATCCGAAATCGGCGAATTGTTGCTGATAGTAGGTTTTAATAAACGTGCTACGCAGTGGCGATAAGCCTCTGAGCGAGAGTGTCAGCGGCTTGTCTAATGCCAGCGTTTGCGCCGACTGCACCAAGGAAGTTGGCATAGGCATCAAAATGGGCGTCTGGTCAAATGGCTGCGCCTGACCAGCAGGGGCCAATAGTAAGCTTATAAACACGCCACACAGCAAAGTCTTTAATCGAGCCATCATAGTGATCATTTCCCTGAAATACAGAACAACAAAAGTTCTATAAAATCGTGTTTATGGGAACAGTGCAAATGAGAGATTTTCAATCTGATGTGTTCAGTCGTGTATAAGGGCCGCAATCATGGGGAGGGTGCAGAACAGGCTGAAGCTTGCCCCTTCAACAGGGGTGCATCAGTCTATTCCAGAGTGCTAATGACTATTGCATACGCTTGATTTCAATCATACCTATATAAGCACCCGACTCGCGATGCACACCTGCCGCAAAGTCGCTGTCAGCGGGGTCACTGGTGAGCAGCATTACCGGCTCTGCGGGGCTGGTAGCCTGGTTAGCCGAGCCAAAGCGTGACCCGCTGTCACTGCCGGCATCGTAAACCTTGAGCTGAATGGTTTGACTGTCCAGCCACTGATTGTCTGTAAACAAAGGCACGCCTTGCAGGCCGATAAACCAGTCAGGGCTGGGCGCAACCATAGACACCACACTCAGCAGCGGAAATTGCTGACTGGCTTCGAAAGTAAAGGTAATGCTTTTGGCGCTGTTTGGGACACCCGATTCGTCAATCAGATAGTTTGAGTTACCAGCATTTTGGATGGAACTGATCTCGTCTTTGAGCTGGGATTTGGCGCCCGTTTCGGCCATGCTGATCATGCCTGCAGAGGCGGGGAGGTCGGGTTTAAAGATGAAGCCGTCTGCATTATGGGTGAGCCCAACCAGGGGAGAGAAATGAGAGTTCGCCGGGAAGTTAGTGGCAAAGTTGTCGGCTTCCCAGGTGCGGGTAAAGGTCAGCTGATAGGTGGCAGTGTCCTCTGCCTGCTCATTGGTTGTCGTGTCAGTATTGGTATCCGTATTTGTATCAGTGCTGGTATCCGTACTTGTATCAGTGTTGGATGTCTCTGTACTCGTTTCATTGCTAGTATTGTTGCTGACATTTGTCTGGGTTGTCTCCCCACCGCCTCCGCCGCCGCAGGCCGTTAACGTAAACAGAATAAGTGCGCAAAGTGATGTGTTAGCTGTGCTCATATTAGCCTCGTGTAAGTGAGTCAGGGTCTGGTAACAAGACCTGAGCAATGGCAGTGCCATTTCACGTTTAGTGTAAAAAATATACAGGTTGTCCTCGGTCTGTGTCACTCGGATAAAGTAAACCGAGGTGTACCGACTTGAGAGATCCTCAACTGTTTTTCCCTCTCAGGTATGTAAGACTCGTAACAACATGACGCTAATAAAGGAATTTATATGAAATCTCTGATCTTAACCGCCCTGGTGAGTAGCACGGCATTGGCAAACCCGTTACTGGGCAGCTGGGAGTTTGTTGAAGGACAGTACGCCACCGCAGAGGGCATAGTATCTGCCAAAGCACCGCAATTAACCTCGGTGAAATTGATCACCCCGACACACCATAGCTATATCACCCAGAGTCAGGGCAAGTTTAAATATGCGGGAGGTGGCACTTATGTGTTAAAGGGCGATCAGTTTATCGAAACTTATGAGTACGGCAACGTCACGTCATTATTGGGCAGAACCATGGCCTTTAGCTACAAAGTAGAAGGTGATTTATGGCACCATGAGCTGTACGAAAATGGCCAGTTTGTTGAACGAGAGATTTGGAAGAAAGTCCGTTAATTGTACATCAGGGTTAGTATAGACTGTTTTGTAATTTGCAATAATAGAGTGAGCCCCTAAACTAACAGTTGGGCGCGTGTGGTACCGGGGGCGTTGTGAAACTGTGTTTACTCTTGTGTATGGTGTTGTGGCTCGCCACCGCACGACCTGCCAGTGGCGCAACCATTCAGGTCGTGACTGAGTATCTATATCCCTACCAAATCAAAAATGACGATGGCTCATTGGGCGGCTTTATGACAGAGGTCGTCTATGCCCTGTGCCAGCAGGTGGGCGATACGCCCGACATTAGTGTGATGCCCTGGGCACGGGCTTATCAGACCGCTGTGACGACCGAAAACGTGCTCATCTATTCTATCGTGCATACTCAGGCGCGAAGCCCACTTTTTCATTGGATAGGCGAAGTACAAACCGAGCCCATCTTCTTATGGGGCCTGAAACGGCGTTTTCCCGTGCAATCAGATTCTCTGATGCTGCTCAAACAGCATAGGGTAGCCGTGTTGAGGGGCTCCAACGTGGCCCATTATCTGGCAAAGCAACAGTTTTCCGATCTGAAGCCGCTCAGTTATGAAGAGCAGTTACTACAAATGCTGGAAAAAGATCGCCTGGATCTGGTGGTTGGCACAGAAGAAACCATTTGGCAGCGCGCCAATAAGGCGGGTGTGGATTTCAATGCGCTGAGGAAGGTTGCTGAGCTCAAGGCGCTCAACACCAATCTCAGTATTGCCTTGAACATCCAGTCTGATCCTAACCTGGTAGAGCGCTATCGAGCGGCGTTTTCAGAGATAAGCGCTAACGGCCAGCTGGCAGCAATACAGCAAAAGTGGTTTAACTATGCTCAGGTCGCAAAACAGTGATCCTGACCCGGCAGGCTGCCGGGTCACGGGTGATTACTTCAGTGTTTCACCTAAAGAAACCGGGGCGCTGGTTTGGGCCTTAATTGCATCAAGTACGCCTACCAGCGTGGCATGCTGGCTGTTTGGGTGAGCACGTAGGCTAATACTGGTGATCTCTCCCTGTGCACCCAGGCGGGCGACGTTAATACTCACACTGTCGAGATCGATTTGCCGATTGTTCAGGTAGACCTGATTTTTGGCATCGATTGAAAATACCGGTGTCAGGTTAGGCACAACCGCAGTCACAGCTTGCTCGGTGCGGTTGAGCGGCAGCGCGGTTTCTCGCATAAAGCTGGCCGTGACAATAAAAAATATCAGCAAAATAAATACAATATCCAGCATAGGGTTCATATCGACTGTGACGTCAGAAGGTATACGTTGATGTGCAGTTTTTATCATAATGATAGGTCCTTTTTTTATTGTTGCTCTTAGAGCCTAGACCGCAGTTGTTAGTTTAGATTTAATGTCCCGTTAATGTTTACAAACTTTTACTTTGGGCGTGCAAAGTCGGGTGTCAGCGTTGCTGCTTAGGTATTATCGGATGGTGCGCCCTGACGCTGTACATTGCGCTCAAGTATTGCCGTCATCGGTCGATGACTTATTGAAAGTACGGCACTTTATTCGTTAGAGTGTCTTTAAACCGTACATGTCAGATATCTATAAGGAAAATAGGATGAAGGTGACTACACCCAGCAGTGGGGGAGCAAGCGGGCAGCTTGATGTGCAAAACAAGGTGTCGACCAGTACCAACCTCAAGGTGGCCAAACAGACCGATATGCCTGCTGCCAACAATGATGGGCAAACATTAGCCAAAGATGTATACCACGGTGCGCAAGCGCCATCACCGGCACTGGTTTATGAGCGGCCCTTAGCTATCACCGTTTCTGATGAGCAGGAAACGCCAAAGCAATATAGTGAACGGATGGATGCCGCCACCGGGATGTTGTTTGCCGTTTCTATTCCTAAAATTGCCGAGGACATGAGTGCCGAGTTTGCCAAAGTGGAGCAAGAGGTAGAGCGGCTTGCCCCGAGATTGAACGACAAAGCATGGGGATTCTCCGTCAATGAGGCGGGGGCTTTGGTTGTCAGTGGTGATGATCTGACAGACAGTGAAAAGCAATTACTCGAACACAAGCTTAATGAAAATCAGGACCTGGTGGCTCTGGCACAAGCCTTTCAGGATACCATGATGGAAGGGATTGAGCTGTTAAAAGGGCCTAATGAGGGGGGAGATTATTGGGCTAAATACGATATTAACCGTAGCAATTTTGCCGACATCATTGATTTTAAAGCCCTGATGGAACAAAGCAGCCAGGATAACGAGCAAGTCAGACTGGGTAATGCCAGGCTCAATCAGTTTACGCTGGTGGATAACATTGGCGAGCAGTTACAGCGCAATGCCAGGCAGCTATAACGTGTGACAATCTGCTCTGCGGTGTGAAAAGGAATACATTCTAAATAGCCGGTTGAATAACAACCGGCGGCACTATTTATATCGCTTAGCGCTTTTTCTTCTTACCCTGAACCGCTTTAAAGCGTGGGTTATCTTTGCAGATCACATATACCCGGCCACGGCGTTTAACCACCTGGCAACCCGGGCGAGATTTGGCACTTTTCAGTGAGCTGAGTACTTTCATGGTGATTATCCTTTTTTACCGGCCAGATTCTTAAAGCGGCGGTTAAACTGTGCCACCCGACCATCGCTGGCAACCAGTTTTTGCTTACCGGTATAGAAAGGGTGAGACTCGCTCGATACATCGATAGGTACGTATGGATAAGTCACGCCGTCCACCTCTACCGTACGGTCGGTTTTGATGGTGGAGCCCACAATAAAATACTTGTCTACTGAGGTGTCGTGAAAGGCAACTAAGTGGTAATCAGGGTGTATATCTGGCTTCATTTTCTTCTCCAATTCATTGAATGCGTGTGTTATATCATAACAAAACTGTAATGAAAATAGTAAATGAAAATAATTCGCAATAGTGTCTTTGTAGTTGGGGCAGGATTAGGCGCCTTGCAGCAGTGCCGGATCGGCGCTGCTGCAACCTTTAAGGATGTTGCGTGTTAGCGGGTCAGCTTACGGGCGCGGAAATTACGACCTTTCATTTTTCCTTCGCTGATCACTTTCACCGCCTGATTGGCGTATTTGCGCTCTACCGCCACATAGGAAGACATGGCGGTGACTTTAATCTTGCCAATCTGATCGCCGCGCAAGGCTTGATTGGCCGTAAGTGCACCCAAAATGTCGCCAGGACGCAGCTTGGCCTTTTTACCACCGTCAATTTGTATTGTGACCATAGGCGCACGATGCACCTGGTTCGAAAGTACCTGCTCGCCTGGCAATGGCGTCGGCTCGATACGCAGTTTTAGATAGTCTTCCAGCATATTCACTTTGTGAGACTCTTTATAGCTCATCAGTGAGCAGGCAACGCCGGTTTTTCCTGCCCGACCGGTGCGGCCGATACGATGGACGTGCACTTCAGGGTCGTGGGCAATGTGATAGTTGATCACCATATCAACATGGTCGACGTCTATTCCACGTGCTGCCACATCCGTTGCAACCAGCACAGTTAAACTGCGATTAGCAAAACGCACCAGGGTTTTATCCCGGTCTTTTTGGTCCAGATCGCCATGCAGCGGAGCACAGTCAAAGCCATGGTCTTGCAGCATGTCGCTGACATCCTGGCATTGTGCCTTGGTATTACAAAATACCACGGCGGCATCGGGTTGATGCTGGCGTAGCAATTTGTGTAGTGTGGCGTCTCGCTCGTCGTTGTCGGCCACCTCAAAAAAGTGTTGCTCTATGGTGCTGTGATCATGCTGAGCCACCACTTCAATTTTGACCGGATCGCGCATTATATGGCCGACCAGCTGCTCGATTTTGGCCGGGTAGGTGGCGCTAAACAGCAGGTTTTGTCGCTGCTCAGGGCAGTGCGACACGATGCACTCCAGCGCTTCTTCAAAGCCCATTTCCAGCATCCGGTCGGCTTCATCCAGCACAAAGGTATTGACCTCGCCTAAACACAGGCGACCTTTACGCAAATGTTCTTCAATGCGCCCGGGTGTACCCACAACGATATGGGCCCCATGTTCCAGCGAGCCAATTTGGGGGCCCATCGGAGCGCCACCGCACAAGGTCAATACTTTGATGTTATGGATAGCCCGAGCCAGCTTACGGATTTCGACGGCCACCTGATCTGCCAGCTCCCGGGTGGGGCAAACAACCAGCGCCTGAACGCGAAAGCGCTTCACCCTCAGATTGTGGAGCAGGCCAAGGGCAAATGCGGCGGTTTTGCCTGAGCCGGTTTTTCCCTGACCGATAACGTCTTTACCGGCCAGGATCTGTGGCAGAGTCTGTGCCTGAATATCGGTCATGGTGTGATAACCAAGAGATGTCAGGTTTTCAAGTAAAGCACTAGATAGCTGAGTATCAGAAAAGGGGGTCGAATTAGGGCTGCTGGTCATAACACACTTCATATCTGGATAAAAAACCATTTTATCACGATACCGCGTCTCAAGGTGTTTTTTAGTTGGTCTCTGTTGCCATACGACAGGCACGGAATATGTAGTTGATAGGTTTATGAAGAGTAAGAAGAGGCCCTGCTGCACTCGCAAGGCCATAATGTTGCTAGGTATTTATCGTGAAGGTAGTGCTCACACTATCCACATAAGGGACCGCCTCGTCTGGTGGGGCAGTGATGTGTTTCACACGCTAATGCCGTGCAATGTCCTTGCGATTGACAAAAGTAGGGGTGGCTTTGACAGTTGTCTGTTTCTGGTTCAAACCAGCCACCTGCAACTTGGGCCGTACGTTTTGCATCGAGGGTATTTTTGTCTTTAGACAGGTTTTTCAGTTTGGTTTTTTGTATCTGTAGTTTCATGGTTAGTCCTTTGGTTTTGTATACATATTTGATACTCAATTTCCCCTAAAAAGGGAATTTTAACGTATATCAACCAAAGGGTGTTGTCAACTTGTGGGTTTTGTTAGCAAAATAAAGCGGGTTGTGGGCGGGTGTGTAACATTGCCAGCCCACAGTGTCTGAATTTTATTGTGCTTTGCGAGGAGCCGGACGTCTTCTACGGCGCTTTGGCGCGCCTTGCTTGTCATCGCCGGATTGCGGTTTTTGGCCGTTTTTGGGCTTGTTTGCCGGTTTATTTTGTGCCGTCTGCTCAGTGGCCGACGTTTTCGGTTTCTTAGGCTTTTTGGGTTTTTTTGGTTTAATGGGGCGTGTATCCAGCTTAGATTCCGGCACCGGATTTTGCGGCTCAAAGCCAGGCTCAACCACGCGCGGGATCACTTGCTGAATAAGCCGCTCAATGCCAAATAAGTCGCTGGTAACGTCTTCGCTGACAAAAGAAACCGCTTCGCCGGTTGCGCCAGCACGGCCTGTGCGACCAATCCGGTGTACATAGTCTTCATAGACGTTAGGTAAGTCAAAGTTAACAACGTGGGGGAGTTCCTGGATATCCAGGCCGCGCGCGACGATGTCAGTGGCGACCAGCACCCGTAATTCGCCGCTCTTAAACCCGGCAAGTGCCTTCATACGTGCGCTCTGGCTTTTGTTGCCATGAATGGCCGCGGCATTGATCTTAGCCTTTTCAAGGTCTCGGACCAGTCGGTTAGCGCCATGTTTGGTGCGGGTAAAGACCAGCACCTGTTGCCAGCCATGGCTTGTCAGCAGGTGTTTGAGCAAGGCGGTGCGACGACTTTTATCGACCGGGTACACCCATTGGGTGACACTTTTGGCGGTGCTGTTCGCCGGAGCCACCGATATTTCGACTGGATCCTGAATAAGTCCTTTCGCCAGTGCACGAATGTCATCAGAGAAGGTTGCCGAAAACAGCAGGTTCTGACGGCGCTGAGGCAGCAGTTTGATCAGACGTTTGATGTCGTGGATAAACCCCATGTCCAGCATTCGGTCTGCTTCATCGAGTACAAAAATGTCCAGCTGGTCAAATTTCACCGCATTTTGCTGGTACAAATCGAGCAGTCGGCCTGGCGTGGCAACCAGGACATCGGCACCTTTGCGCAGTTTCATCATTTGCGGGTTGATCTTCACGCCGCCATACACAACCTGGCAGGATAAAGTCAGGTGTTTACTGTACAGCTCAACACTTTGCCAGACCTGATCTGCCAGTTCGCGCGTGGGTGTCAGGATCAAAGCCCTGACTTGATTGGCCTGAACTTTTGGCTTGTTGCCGAGCAGCTCCAGCATTGGCAGGGTAAAGCCTGCGGTTTTCCCTGTGCCCGTTTGGGCTGCTGCCATAATATCTCGCCCCTGCAGGATGGCTGGAATGGCTTGCTCCTGAATGGGGGTTGGCGTTGAGTAGCCCTGATCGGCTACGGCTTGATTAATTTCGGGAGATAAGCCGAGACTGCTGAAGCTCATGATTGTGTACTCTGAAGAATGCGGGCCGGAAGAGTACAAGATTTGCCCCAATATAGCAATTTTTGTCAGTGCCTGAAGTGGGTTGAGTGATGGAGGGTCGCAGCTGAACGCGGCTAACCGGATTGTTCGCTGAGCAGCTCGGCAACGGGGATCTGATAAAAGCGTGCCAGATCGCCTGCGGTGCGATAGTAGACACGGTTGCCGCATTCGGCGCGTTTAAGCGTGGCAATTGATACGCACAAAGCCTGATCCTGGCATGCGCAAGCTAGTTTTTCCTGACTCAGGCCCAGGCTTTTTCTAAGTTCCTTGAGCCGATGACAATTGAGTTTGACTCTGCCGTCCATTGACGTGCTCCTGACTGACTTTGAGAGCAAAGGCTAGCAGTCATTGGCGTCTTTTGCCAAATGATGATAGTGACTTTAAGTGTTCATTTTTTGCTACACACTGTCAGTATTTTTTCACCCTAATGTCTTAGATTTGGGGGCAGCGAAACTGATACCAAACTGATACTGAACTGATACCAACAAGCGGGTCATTCGCATCTACACTGAGTGCCAGTTGAATAAGCCCCGCATGGTGCGGGATTACTGGAAATAATAAGGAAACAATTATGTCTCAGACAATTCATAACCTGGGTGCCTATGGTTCTGTGGTACTGGCAAAAGATTTCAGCAAAGATTTTATCAATGCGTTTGAGCACATTAATCAGCGCGATGGTGTGAAAATCACGCCACTGGCTGGCCAGTCTCAGGTGGTTAATGGCATTAACTATGCGTTCTACTGCCTGGTTGAGCCGGTTGTTGCACCGGATGTGGCAAAAGTAAACAAGCTAGAGCTTATCGTAGTACATGCGCTGGATGACAAGTACACTGAAAGCGCAGAGCGCGTATTGAGCCGCCCTGTACTGGTTCCACCTATTGGTTCGTTCGACGGTGTTGCGCTGCGTGGTGAGTTCACAGAAGCAGAGCAAGCAGCAGCTGAGCAAATTGAATCGCTGATCGGCGTAGATTATGACATCCTGGCTGCGCAGCAGCAGGTTGTTGCAGGTCTTAACTTTGTATTCTACTCAGTGGTTACCCCTGCGACACGCAATGGTCAGGCATTCTTTGCTGAGATTGAAGCATTCCGCAATCTGGATGGTAGACTGGAAAACTTTAACCTGATCCCGGTTAAGCCATAACCTATCACTGTTTGGCAACGTTGATACCTGGCCGCTCAGCTTAGTCTGCGCGGCCTTTTTGTGTCCTGGCGATAGGGCATTTCCTCTGCCAGAAAAGTGTCCATCGCTCAGTTATTCAGCCCAACTTGTACCGAGGTGACTTGCGCATTGCTTGCTATACTCAGTGGAAACACTGCAAGGAAACTGACAATGAAAGTGATTCTGCTACTAGTCACACTGATATTTACCTGTGTGGCATCAGCCGATGAAAAACAAGCACCGCCGCTGAACCCGGCATACAAGGGTGAGCACGGCATGGTATTGATGAATCGGGGCTCACGGATTTATGCAAGTAACTTTCCATCGTATGGGCTACCCAACGATATTCATGTTGTATACCGGCTCGAGAATCCGGATGTGGCCTTTCTGAGCCTGATCAGAGATTCAAAACTGATCACCATCAAACCCGAGCCGTTTAACTTACAACGGCTGGAGCGCGGCGAAGAAGTAACAATAATGGCTGATGTTTATGAAGGCCACTACGCACGTGATGGCCGGCTGGTGTATCCGCAGCGGCAACTGGTGCTCAGTGATAAGCTATTTGCCCGCAAGCTCAGTAAACTGGAGCCCGCTTCTCAGTGGCACGAATATGACGTCATTGAAATCAATAAAACGGAGCGCATTTACGTGCACAAGATTCAGCAAAGGCCCAGCTTTAATCACCTGATTTTTGTTGATTTAACCGGAGCCTGCCTGCAAAAGTTCCGGGCCTCAAAGCGGGTGCCCAACGCAGGGGAGCTGGCCTACAAGTTCATTAACTGCGGCACACTGAAACAGCTTTTTTATGATGCAGAAAGCTATATGTAACAAGGCGGCACAGGCCGCCTGTATCGACTGTGGTGCGTACTGTTGAGGTGGTCGATGTCTCTGTTGCTCAGAGCCATCGCCTGACGCGTGCACGGTATTCCTCGTAATCTTCAGCAAATTTATTGCCCATGGCCTGTTCCTCATGGCGTATGTACCAAAAGTCGACCACCACAATAAATAACAGGGTTAACCCGAGTGACCACTGCGTTGCGCCGCACAGCAGCGCACAACCTAATAGCGCACTACTCATCCCCAGGTACATGGGGTTACGCGAATAAGCAAATGGCCCCTGGGTGATCAGTTTATCCGGGTCATCAAATGTCATGATGTTTGTCTTAGCCTGCTTAAAGATCCCTTTTGCCGTTTGCGCCAGGGCAAGACCTCCCAACAAGAAAGGCAACCCGAGTAAGTTGTAAGGGGTGAGCAGAAGGTGTGCCAGTTCGCTGTACCAGCAGCCGACTAGCATGATTGTTATAAAAAGTATCAGTAATATTGGTGGCAGTAATCGCTGCATTGTGAGTCTCCATTCATTGTGCGGACAGAGGCACTCTAGCAAGCGACTTGAGCATCGGCCTTAACCTAGGTTAAGCCCATCTGGTTTCTTATTCTGGACAAGGCCACATCGGTGATCCCCAGATACATGGCCACCTGGCGCAGCGGGATCTGGTGGCTGGTATCACTGAATTCGAGTAAAAACGCCTGATAGCGCTCAGTGGCACTTTGCATTAAAAAAGCAGCCTCGCGTTGTTCTTTTTTAATCACCAGGCGCTCATACAGGCGCCGGACAAAAGTGGCTACTTCGACGTGTTGTTCAGACAATTCGAGCAGTGTGCTGTAGTGGATCTTTGCCGTGGTGCAGTGGGTGATGGCTTGTGTTGCAAATGGGCTTGGACAACCGGTTACCAATGAGCTGACGCTGGTAAAAGCGCCGCCCGGCTGGACCAGAGATTTATTACGCTCGTTACCTTGGCTATCCAGGTAGAAATAGCGGCCAATCCCGTCAAGTAAAAAAGAGACGCTCTTAACTGTGTCACCACAGGCAAAAATCGTGGCGTTGGCCGGGTAATGCTGTATGTGCATGGCGTGAGCCAGGCGGGCTGTCAATGATTGGTCGAGCGCAGAGACTTGGTTCAATATCGTGTGTAGCAGAGCAAAATGAGACATATCCATTGTATTTCTAATTCCATTATTCTTTAGAGTTATTCCGTGCGCCAGAATCGGCACAGCAAATCACAGGCATAGAGGATTTATTTCGACAGAACGCAAGATGAATACAAAGTCCTGCTCAGGGCCCCGCATCCATCGAGAATAAAAAGGGCTGCTTTGTGCAGCCCTGTGTGCTTGACGCGTGTTTACCATTTGGATTACTGGCACACCCGGTGTGCCAGTAACTGTGTTGCAGATTAGGGATAATAGGCTATTGAACACATATCGCCAGTACAGGTTACGCCACGGTCGATAATCAATGTAAATAGCTGCTCAATGGTACTGATATCGATGTGTGACAAGGCGTTGTCGTACAAGTAGAGGTAGCTCAACTTACTGTTATTGGTTAAATCGAGAGATGTGATCCGGTTACTAACCAGGTTTAAATCCACTAGTGCATTATTACTTGAAGTGTCCAGCCCTGTTAGCTGGTTGTTTTCGGCCATCAGGGTATGCAATGCAGCACTTTGGGCGATATTAAGCTGAGCGATATTATTCTCTCTCACGTCAACGTAGTTGAGTGCAGCTTGACCTGAGACATCTAACCTACTTAGCTGGTTTTTGTAAACCGATAGGCTTTGTAAGGCCGAGTTGGCTGCCAGATTAAGCCGGGTCAACTGGTTGTAGTTGGCACTTATTGACTCGATTGCCGGATTTGCAGTGGTATCCAATTGCGTCAGCAGGTTGCCGTCTACTTCCAGGGTAATGAGCGCCGGGGTCGATGAAAGATCAAGTTCTTTCAGCTGATTGTATACTGCCCGCAGCTCTGTGAGTGCATCATGACGGCCCAGCGTCACAGAGGACAATTGATTGTAGTTTACAAGCACTGAGCTAAGTGCAGGGTTGTTACTCAGGTCCAGCGTTGTGAGTTGGTTTGAACTTGCGCTCAATTCTTCCAGTGCTGGTAGCTCAGATAAGTCCAGCGATTTGAATTGATTTGAAGTTATGTCTAACTCTTTCAGTTCTGACAGCTTTGATAGCTCCAGCATTGTGAGTTGGTTTGCACTTACATCCAATTTTTGTAGTTTTGAAAGCGCAGATAGATCCAGCTCTTTGAATTGATTGTTGTATATAACGAGGCTTTCGAGCGCCTCGATACCTGATAAGTTAAGCGATGTGAGCTGGTTACCAGAGGCGTAAAGCTCAGAAAGCGACGGTGTGTTTGTAACTGATAGTGTTGTGAGCGAATTGTCTCTCAGATATAGGCCCTGCAATTCGGGTAGATCTGCAATGCGTAATGTTGCCAGCTGGTTATTGCTCGCACTCAGCGTATGCAGCTTGGGCTTATTAGTAATGTCCAGCTGGGTGAGTTGATTATCAGATAAATAGGCGAATTCTAATAGTGCATTGGCAGATAAATTGATGCTGCTCAGTGGGGTTAGGCTGACGTCCAGATCGCGCAGCTTGGTATTATATGAAAGGTCAAGGCTGGTAAGTTGTGCCCACCAGACAGACAGGTTTTCTAATTCAGGTACATTTGACAGATTCAAGCTGTTAAGTGGTACACCCTGAAACCATACGTCAATGAGTTTAGGGTTAGTGGACAAATCCAGTGTCGTGATTGGCATTGAGCTCAACCCCAGAAGCTCCAGTTGTGGTAATTTGGATAGGGCCAGGTTGTCCAGGTAATAACTGCTTACCTTGAGCTCTTTTAGGTTGGGGGTAACAGAGACATCCAGCTGAGGTAGTTGCTCTGCATACACGGTTAGCTGCTCAAGCTGTGTGTTATTGGACAAATCGAGCGTGGTGAGCTTGTCACTTTTAACTGACAACTTTTCAAGTAACGGATTACGACTAATATCCAGGCTTTGTAAGCCCCATGCATGGGCAAACAGCTCCGTCAGCGAAGTCTGTTTAGAGATATCCAGCGTATCGAGTTGCGAGTCATATATTTTCAGTGTTTGCAGTGCCGTGTTGTTGCTGACGTCCAGTGCTGTGAGGGCGTTGCTTTCGATTGCAAAGTGAGTCAGCGCGGTGTTTTTTGACACATCCAGATTCTGCAAACTATCTGCGAATACCGTGAGTTCTTTTAGGCCCGTATTTTGTTTTACCGTGATGCTTGTCAGCTGGGTGCCCGACACAGATAGCTTTGTCAGTGCAGTGAGGTTTGAAAAGTCCAGTTGGGTAAAGCCATTACCAGAAACAGACAGTTCGGTTAGTGCATCATTCACCGGAAAGCTCAGTTGTGTTAGCTGATTGTTTGACAGGTGAAGTGCGCCAAGCATGGGGTTGTATGAGATATCTAACTCACTCAGCTGGTTGTTTTGTACATTGAGTTCAACGAGGTTAGATAAGCCAGACAAATCCAGGGTAGAGAGTTGATTATAAGCAAGCTGTAAATAGGTCAGAGCCGTATTATTGGACAGATCAATGGTGGTTAATGCATTGCCCTGCAGGTCCAGTGATTGCAAGTTCGGATTATTATTCAAACTAATGTGTGTTAATGCATTATCGCTAACGGTTAGTGAATGTAAAAGCGGGTTATTGCTCAAATTAATCTGTGTTAGTGCATTGCGCTGAAGGTCCAGTGATTGCAAGTGTGGATTATTATTCAAACTAATGCTTTTTAGCGCGTTACCGGCCAGGGTGATGCTTTGCAGCGCGGTATTTTTGCTAAGGTCAATTTCAGTAAGTTGATTATTGGATGCCCATAAATAGCTCAGTTGTGTTGCATCAGTGAGATCCAGACTGGTCAGTGGGACGCTGATAAGAGAGAGCTCACGCAGCGCTGGGTTGTGCGACAAGTCGAGTTGACTAACTGCCACACTGCCGAGCCACAGATAGTTCAGCTTGGCATGGTCAGAGAGATCCAGGGTTGTTATTAACGTATCGCTAAGACTCAAACTTTCAAGGTTTATGTTCTTACTGAGATCTAGGTTCGATAGCACATGGCTGGTTACTGACAGATAGGTTAGGTCCGGGTTGTTTGACACATCCAGCGCTTGTAATTGAGCAGAGTGCACTGATAGATCAGAAAGTTGTTTGTTCTTAGAGATATCCAGTATTTTAAGTTGCTCACTGGATACTGCCAGGTTGCTCAGGGCAAGGTTTTTGGATATATCTAATGACTGAAGTTGACTATCGTTTACGTGCAGGAATTCAAGTTTTGTGTTGTTTGATACATCAAGTGCTTCAAGCATTGGGCTTGTGATGATTAACGTATGTAACTCTGAATTTTCTGAGATATCCAGATTTGTTAAACTGTCGCTAGACACTTCTAAAGACTGAAGCTTTCTAAAGTGCTTGATGATGTCAGCGTTACTGATGGGTTCTTCACAGTATAAATGAATCACGTCGTCAATGTACTGGTGTTCATTGTCGCGGGCTAAACATTGCGCGAGTACCGGGTCCATATCCAGCTCGTTGAGTTTAGTGCGGGGTTTAAACTGAATTTCAACAGTACAGGCAGCTTGCATGTTTTCAATAATATAGAGATTGCCATCCAGTGTGCCGCCACACCCGGTGGCTGAGTCTGTGTAATAGCCTTCGTCAGGTTCGAGCATTAAATTGACATAATCACCTTTGCTGACCGATTGTGTCGCGGGAGTGATTTTGCCAGAGCCGCTAACATTGGTAGTCAGAGTAAAGGTTTCTTCTGGTGCAGGGGGAGCTGGTTGGTTTGTGTTATTTGCGTTGTTACTGCCACCACCACACCCACTCAAAATAAGGGAGAGCAGGGCTGCTGCAGGGAAAATACGTCTGTATATCACTGGATACTCCAAAGGCTTTTGTTGTTTGATTACTGCTTCGCAGCTATCCGTAAGGTGCTGGCTTGGCAGTATATTTTACCTATTGTAAGCGTGTCCCTGAAAATAAGATATATTAAATGTAATGATTTTGGGGTCTTGGTTTTGTAATTGTTACTTATTGGGGGTTTTGGTGTTGCGCTACTGTTTGATTGGCTGCCCTATTGCCAATCTACCTGGCATTTGCAGTAAATCTCGCAGCTGAGATATAGCATGCTGGCTGAACACTTTAATTCCGCTGCGCGCCAGCAATGCTGCGGTTACCCCTGCGCCATCGATTTTGACCCCACAGAATGTGCCGTCGTAAATTTGTGTACTGCCGCATGAAGGGCTTCCCTGAGCAAGTACCGCATATTTTATTTGCTGTTGCTGACACAGCAGTAATGCGTTTTCTGCTCCTTTAATAAATGGCGTGGTGACATCGACGCCCGTACTTTCAACGACTCTGGCTGAGCCGTTGAGCACGTCCAGGCCTTGCCCTGCGATGATCTCCGCCGGGGCTCTTGGCGTGGGTAACCCTGCCGACACTTCGGGGCAAAGCACAACCAGCTTCATATTGGATTGCAGCCAATGTAAATCGGATTCGGGGATCGACAAACAACTGGCATTGTAGCGAACTTTGTTGCCAAGCAGGCAGGCGCTAACGAGTACTTTTTCCATCAGGGATCCTTTTTAAAACAGTCAGCGCAATATATGAACTTGGCAGGTATTACGTATTGTATATAAAAATGTCCGACTGGTGCGCGTTTTTAAATGGCTTAGGGGTGTACGCTGGCACCACCAAACTGTTCAGCAAGATAGTTGATTATCTCTATGGGGTCAGTGATTGTATGGTTTTCATCCAAAATCAATACAGGCAGCCACTGTCTCTCTTCGCCCAAAATCGCAACAACTTCACTGCGCGGTTTTGGAAAGTCGATACGGTGAATATCGATAGCACTTTCCCAATGCGGGTTGGCCGATAGCGCACCTTCTATTAACGCACAATGTGAACAAATCCACATTTTCCCGGGTCCATCCTCGAACGGCATTTTCAGCACAAATAATTTTTCTTTCATTGACTTAAAGCGCATTTACACAATTAATCAGGGGGATAATACTAACATACTGATAAAATGAAAGTTGGAAAAGCTCTCTACTATTTAGCATAGCTCACGGTTGCTTTTGTTTCGCAGAGGAGTTTGCAGTTTGTTTTAAGGCAAGGGTGGAGTAGGTCTAAACTGCAGCCAGGCGCCATGGTGCAAGTGGTTATCTGCCAGCCTGGTCAGTCACTGCCACCACCACCATCAGAACCGCCGTTGTCCAGTTCAATACTCAACTCGGATTTACTTTTAGATGTGTTAAAAGCACTCAGAATAAAAACAACACCGCCAGCTATTATTAGCCAGCCTACTTGTTCAGGTGGCTCAGAAGTCAGTTTTTCATATCCAATATAAGCCACTGCAAAGCCAGCAATGAGTGGTATCAGTTTCATTTGAACTCCCTGTGAATTTAGGCGCGAACTAGCAGGCGTCTATTGTGATGTCCTCGTTAGATTTTGCAACCTCGGATAGTCATTTCATACATGCGCAATCTTAAAACTCGACTGTAAAGTACATATTAGGTAAAGATTGAGGCCCACTCAGTCGCATTTTGCGCCAACGAGGTAATCGTATATATTTGACCTAAATGCTCAGTGCAGATGTTTGGGCAAGGCATATGGGTTTTTGCCCAGCGGAATTTCTAGCCGGTTGCTGTTTTTTTTCGGCTCAGACCCTATCATTTCGTCGTAAGCACTTTCATGTCTGAGGACGATTTCATTGATATCAAATTGCTCAAAGTGCTCTCTCATCTCGGTTAAGTTTCTGGTCAGCAGGGTTGTTTTTTCATCTTTCCAGACGATATGTTCTGCACCATTTATTATGACAATTGCTTGATACAGCGCCTGATCAAGGGAGTTGATGATGAGCTTATCAATTTTTTTTGCTGCCAGGTCTTTATAGAATAGCTTCATATCTTCATTACCATGTATGTCTTGGTTAGTAACAGAGTAATGGTTTGCGCCAGTTACTCGCACTGGTTTCGTTTGGCATGTATTGTGAGCAAGCAAACCAACCGTGCTCTTGGTCATTTGCTTATGCTCAAATTAGTACGAACGTTAAATAAGCCAAGATCAAGCGCCTGAGGCTTTTGTTGACTGTAGGTGCCAGTCACGCTTTTACTGCAACTGTTCAGTATTATTTTTAGAGGGGTTGATGGTGCTAATATCGAAATTTATTCTCCATGCCACACCTGTAAACCACGTCTGCTTTTGAGCAACAAAAGCGAGCCGTATTCTATTCCAGGCAGGTTTACTTTGCTTGTGTCACTCAAGCTGAAATCTAGGCTCTGCTTTGGCTTTCAACTGTGCAACCATGCCTTGCTCCCACGCATATTGGCTTTTTGAGCGCCATTCAAACCCACCCGTTTTACTTTCATTGGCGCTTGCAATTTGGTTCATCATCGATTTAAAGTCGATAATATCTGAAAAGTTTTCATTGTTTACATCATACTTGCCCCAGTATTGGCTCTTACCCGAGTCTCCTCGTTGAATTTCAAGTCCTTCGATAAAATGCGCTTTAAAATCTTGCGCAGCCTTCACCAGGCTATCGTTACTGTTGAGGTTAGTTTCTATCACATCACGCTGCGCATCCGATAGCTGGCCTGTAGCAACCAAAACACCTTGGTCATTCACTGAAAACCCCCAGTCTTTATGCCTTAATTCAGGTGATTCACTCAGAATTTTCTTTTCTAAGCCAGAGTACGCTTGAAACATACGCTGAGCCGCTTTAGGTGTGTCACTATAAAGTTTGTCCATAGAGGTAAAAATCGCTTCAATTGTACCTCGGTGCGATTCAAAAGCAGGGGGAAGGTTTAAGCGACCATCCGGTGTGTAATTTGCTTTTTCATAATCAGAAAAGTCGGCGTTTGAGCGGGTGAATATGTCATCGGCAAGGACCGTATTCAGTGCTTCATCTTGGCTCTTAGTCGCGTCTTGATGAAGTGCTTTATTATCTTGGAGTGCTGGGGCAGTTTGATTACTGGCATACTGTATTGCCCCTTGGTTATTACTCACTTTCATGTCATATTCCTTATTTCACTATAGTGTGTACTAATCTTGTTAATCGACTTAAAGCTTCAAAACTCAAGTAAAAAAATTCTAACTTAGATAACGTATTATGCAGGGCGTACGTATATTTTGTTAGTTGTCATTCACCACAGATGAGCTTTGTCCTGAACTTATCATCAAAGTTAGCCCCAACACACTTACCACAGATCAAGTTTTTACAAGCCGTGTGCTATTTGATCAGGTTGCGAATGACAATTCTGAACTACGCGATACTTTTCGACGAAACTGGCTCGCTGATCTGGCAAGTACCTTCGCCAGATATAACATTACTCTAATATTTCTCTTTAATCGCCAGAAGATCAACCACGTTAGGTTACTCCTTACTCCAAACACCCAGAGTGCAGCTTGCCCTGCGGGTTAATCACTCGACGCACGGTAATAAATAAGCATGCGGTAATAGACACACTCATCATGACCCAGACGGCTATCATGATCATCACCTGGTATTTGATGGCGACCATAGGGCTGGCGCCGCCGAGGATCTGGCCGGTCATCATGCCAGGTAACGACACCAGGCCTGTGGTGGCCATGGTCGCCAAAATGGGCGCAAGTGCTTTTTGCAGCGCGTTTTGTACAAAGGGTAAAGTAGCATCGCGTACCTGTGCCCCCAGCGACAGTGCGGCTTCATATTCAGGCCAGCGGGTTTTAAAGGCATCGAAGAAGTGTTGCAGGCAAACGATGTTGGCATTGAGGCTGTTGCCCAGCAACATGCCCGCCAGTGGGATCAGATACTGAGCATGGTAATAGGGCGTTGGCTGGATAATCACCAAAGTGACAAAACTCAACAGGGGTAAGAGGCCGGCACACAACCCGGTAAACACGGCCACAAAGAGCGGGCGCCTTGGCAGGCGGGCTTTACTGAGAATAGCGCTACTGCCGATGAGTAGCATCACCAATAACCAGGCTAGGTTCACCCAGAGATTATTGAGGGTAAACAGATATTCCAGATACAGGCCGACCAGCAATAACTGTACGGCCATGCGGATCAGTCCAATCACGGCTTCTTTACCAATATTGAGCTGATACAGCGCGTTGATAGCAAAAGGCAGCAGCAGGGTCAGGCTAAACAAGCCCAGCTGCCACCACTGGATGTCGATTACCTGTTGCATCTGGGTGCCTGGTTTATATAAGTGTTTTAATTACAGTCGATTATTACACAGACAGCCATTTAAAATCATCCTGTGACTTTGCTTGCTAAAACCACGGTACGCGCTGTTATTGCAAATCACTCTGCCAGTAGTTTGCTTACCCGGGCATGCTCGGCTTTCGCTTCGGCCATGATTCGGTCGATCAAGACCTCAACGGGTTCGATGTCGCGGATCATCCCCTGTGACTGGCCAATAAACTGGACGCCGTGTTCCAGGTCGCCCCTGATGGTGGCGGCTTCCAGCTTTTCGGTGGCGGCGCCAAAGAGGGTCAGCATACGGATTTTGTCGAACTGAGCCAGTAAGCCCAGTAGTAATTTCCACAGCGGCATATCGACCATTTTTGAGGCCTTAAAGGACTTAAAAACGGCCACGATGGGATTCATCGGGCGGCGGGTGGCTTTTTCTGCCATCGGGGTTTTCATTACCCGGGCGTAGAGGCCATCGAAGTTCTTAGAATAAATGGTGTCGGCGACTTTTTTATCGACCACCGCCTGTTTAACATTCTGATGGACCGGGCTTTGTGTGCTGGTTGCTAAACGGGAGCCCATGGCAACGGCATCGGCCCCCAGTGCCAAGGCAGCCAGTAAGCCTTTGCCATCGGAAAATCCACCTGCTGCAATCACCGGGATGTCGACCAGCTCGACAATGTTGGGTACCAGGCACAAGGATGTGACCTCACCGCCGTGTGCGGCGGCTTCATGGCCGGTTACCAGCAGGGCATCAGCGCCACTTTTTTGCGCGGCCAGCGCATGCTTTTCGGTCACGACGGTGGCGATGGTTTTGCCGCCGTAACGTTTCACGCCTTCCACTATCCAGTCGCCTTTACCCAGCGAAAAGTTAATCACCGGCACCTGCTCAGCCAGCGCAACTTTGGCGTTTTCTTTTGCGCCGGGCATCAGCAAGGTGATCCCAACGCCAAAGGGCTTGTCAGTAAGGGTGCGAATTTTGGCTATGGCCTGACGGGTTTGCTCCTGCGTTAACGGTCCGGTGGCTAAGATCCCCAGGCCCCCGGCATTGGATACTGCTGCAACCAGCTCAGGAACTGAGATCCAGCTCATGCCAGGTAAGACGATGGGTTTTTCTATGCCCAGTAAGTCGGTAATAGGTGTTTTCATGTTGATGATTTTAACTGGTCTGATGTGTTGTAAGCATACCGGGAAAATCGCTCAGAAGAAAAGTGAATATTGCACCAAAGCGCACATTTAACGGTTAGGGCGTTTTCTCTTGCACGGATAGTTGTACTTCTTTTTGTGTATCTGCCTTTTTCTTACGCTTCTTTTTGAGCCGTTTGAATTCGGCCTTTTTTACGTGTTTGGCAATCCACTTGGCCATTTTGCCCATCAGTATGGGCGGAAAGTCGTGCCCCAGGCCTTCTACCACTTTTAGCCGTGCCTTGCGGATCTCGGCGGCGGTTTGCTCACCTGCTGTAAGCGGAAAAATCGGGTCGTGGGTGCCGTGGATCACTAAGGTAGGCGCCTTGATCCGGGTTAACAGGTGGCGTCGGTCGCCGCTCGCGGTGATGGCGGCCAGCTGGCGTTTAAACCCAGCCGGATTATGGGCCCGGCTGATATGCATGGTAGCCTGCTCTCGCAGAGTGTGCTCGTCTCGCGGATAGGCGGGGCTGCCAATCAGCTGATTAAGTCTGACATTATATGAAATCGCGGCCTGTCGACAGTTATCACGGGGCGTGAGTCGTGCCAGTTTGATCAGCACACCCAGGCTTTTTCCTGAAATTAGCTGATTGTTTGAATTAGACATGATTGAAGTGAGACTGAGCACTTTTTTGCGCTCCTTGGCGGCTAAAATCTGCGCTATCATGCCGCCCATAGAGGCGCCGACCAGGTGGGCTTTTTTAATTTTAAGTGCCTTCATCAGTGCCAGTACATCGTCTGCCATATCTTCGAGCGAGTAGGGCGCTTGTTTTCCAAATGGCACTTTGCGGCGCAACCAGGTTTTAAACAGGTTGGGAGTGCCATGTTCGTCAAGGTGACTCGACAGCCCGGTATCCCGGTTATCGAAGCGGATCACTCTGAAGCCTTTGTCTACCAGACCAAAATACAGCTCATCGGGCCACACCGTCATTTGTGCGCCCAGCCCCATGATCAAAATAATGGCGGGTGCATGTCGGTTACCACAATCCTGATAGCTCAGGGTTATGCCGTTTGAGGTTTTAATGCTGCGCATAGGGTTTTTTAGTGCGACTCTACGGTTAAGAAAAAAGTATAGCGCATAGAGAGTTACAATCTTGAGCTGAAGGCGAAATGAACAAGAAAATTTTTACGAAAAAAGTAAAAAATTGACTTGCGTACGAGGGGGAATACATCAATAATCAGCGCGCCACAATTGGTGGTTATTTAAACTAAATTCAGGAGCAAAAAGAATATGGCAAGCAAACGCAGCCAGTCCCACGAACATTTACGGGGCGACATAAAAGACAACGCTTTAAAAGCATTGGTAACCAGCCCGCTGTTTAGAAGCAAAGTAGAGAAAAGCAAAAAAGGCAAAGGCAGCTACCGTCGTAAGGACAAACACCAGGGCCGAGAGCCTTACCTTATGGCAGCTTAGGCGAGCAATAAGATAAGGCTTTCGACAAACAGCGGTTATATTACTAAGCTTGTGGCTGATTAAATAAAAAGGAGCAACCAGATGGGACTATTAAGTGGGTTACTAGGCAATGCCAGCGAAGTAGACAGCGATGAGCTGGATAAGCTACTCAACGACACCCTGATTGAAGGGGAAAGTGTAGCGCAGGCGTACAAAGTGATCCGGGATATGTTTGTGTTTACGAACAAACGCCTGATCCTGATAGACAAGCAGGGAGTCACCGGCTCGAAAGTCGAAATGCTGAGTATTCCGTATGGTAAAATCACCAAGTTCAGTAAAGAATCGGCGGGTCATTTCGATCTCGACGCCGAGCTAAAAATTTGGATTGGTTCAGAGCCCGAGCCGCTGACCAAAGAGTTTAAAGCGGGCGATAACATCAATCAGGTGTATAAAATCATTTCTCAGTATTGCCTGTAAACGCAATACCATAGGTTTTTGCAAAGAGGTTGCCGCGGGTTTTATCCAGGATAAGTGCCCGGGAGTCCGGTACTCTTTGCAGCCACCCTCGCTCAAGTGCATCATTTAAAATCCAGTGTCCCAGGCTACCTGCCAGATGGTTGCGCCGTTCACTCCAGTCCAGGCACGATTTACAGAGCGGGCGCTTTTTTTTCCTAAGCGTTTGAACGCAGACACCCAGTTGCTCAAAAAAGGCGATCCCCTTTGGAGTCAGCAGGGTTTCAGCTTGTTTGTCTTCTATGTAGTTAGCTTCAGCCAGCGCGTCATAAAGCTGTATACCCAGCTCACCCGCAATATGGTCATAACAGACGCGTGCTTGCCGTAAGTAGGGGTCCGCTGGCCCTGTGTGTGTTTTCAGTGTTATTTCACTACTGAGCGTCAGTAGTTGCTCAATTAACCCTGCAACCTTCTGGTTTTTAAGCTGGAAATATTTATGCCTGCCTTGTTTTCTGACCGACAGTAGTGAGCCTTCAACCAATTTCGCCAAATGGCTGCTGGTAGTCTGGGCAGTTATGTCTGCTTCCAGTGACAGCTCCGTTGCTGTCAGTGCTTTACCCGACATGAGAGCGGTGAGCATACGGGCTCTGGCGGGCTCGCCAATTAAGCTGGCAATCAGGGTGATGTCGGGTTCGTGCATAGGAATAGTTCGATACAGGCCGAAGCATAGCTATTGGGTGCTCTGTATAGTGCCTAAAAACGCTAAAGGAGACAATGCACTATGATCACTTGTTTTATCGAATATCAGTTAGACCCGAGCAAACTGGCGCTGTTTGAGCAATATGCCCGAAACTGGGGGGAGATCATCCCAAGGTGTGGAGGAGAGCTGGTTGGCTACTTTTTACCACACGAAGGCACCAATTTTGTGGCTTATGGCTTGATCAATTTTGCCAGCCTGGCCGAATACGAGGCGTATCGGGTTCGGCTCAAGGCAGATCAGCAAGGCCGGGATAATTTTAACTTTGCCCTTAAAGAGCGGTTTATTTTGCAGGAAAAACGCAGCTTTTTATCTTGTGTTCCGCAGACGTTTTTGCAAGGAGTGAATGCACAGTGATAGCCGTTATTTTTGAAGTGACCCCGCATAGAGACAAGCGGCAGGTTTACCTGGATGTCGCGGCGGACCTTAAATCCAGGCTACAAGAAATAGACGGGTTTATATCCATAGAAAGGTATCAAAGCCTGAACGACCCTGATCGATTACTGTCACTCTCGTTTTGGCGGGATGAGACGGCGGTGCAGCAATGGCGAGCGCAGGAAGAACATCGAGCAGCCCAGCAACAGGGGCGGAAGCACATCTTTGAGCATTATCGCATTCGCGTGGCTGCGGTGGCACGCGATTATGGCAGCCATGACCGGGCGCAGGTGCCTTAGCTTACCGACTGAGGCAACTCAATCACCATTTTTAACCCAGTAAAACTTAAAGAGGAAGCCATACTGGTTAGTCCACATAGAGGCAATAACTTCGGCATAATCATTTTGAAGATGCATAAAATACATTTTAAAAGGAAATAATGATGCAGGTTAAACGCACTGGCTTGACGGTATTATTGTTAGCGACTATCGGGATAACTTTCTTCGCTGCGAATGACAACAGACTCACCAAAAGTCAGCAAACGACGGAGGCTAAACCTGCTACTGTGAAAAACGCGATGTCCAATCGCTCTCAAAAATGGGGAGCGGTGATCAAGCCACGGCCCGATACTCAACCTCGTACCGATAAAGCTAAGTAGCTCAATCAGCTAGCGACAATAAAACTCTCGTATTGTGTGTTGCGTGTTTGCTTTGATGCCAAATACCAGCTTTTCTCTGGTTTGGGGGAAGTAGGCTGAGCGAAAAACAATATCCCAAATTGGAAAAAAATTTGCGTAGTTTTTGTTTACATGATGCTGCGCACAACTATGGTGGATTTGATGATAAGCGGGGCTCACAACCAATTTATTGAACCCCCATGGCCAGTCCACCCAGACATGTGAATGTGTCAGTAACCCTCCTGCCATTGTGATTATCCAGAAAAACAAATTGACCTCCATAACTGTGATCAAATCATTGATATCTATACCACTATAGAAGCAGGCGACACCCAGTATGTATATTGCGATTGCATTGGCACCATGGTTTATCATTAATGCAACAGGGTGGGAGCGTTGTGTGGTTAGCGGTGTCAGTGTGGTAGCTGAGTGATGATGTTTATGAAAACGCCATAGTAAAGGGATCGTATGCATTGCTCTGTGTACGGTATATTGGACCAGGTCCAAATACAAGGCTACAAATAAACTAAGCAAGATGGCATTGTCTAAACTAAGAGGCTGAGTGCTCTTACTATCAGGAACTTGCATATAATTGCTCAGAGGCACACTGATTTGCGTGGCAAAATAATATAATAAATTTGCACAAGAAAAGACTATCAGGGTGTTGAGTAGCATGACTTTAACATCAAGCCGGGTTGAGTCACTTAACCAGATACGGGCACTGAACAAATACTTTATTTTATTAATTCGAGCATACTTTGCATCCGATAATACGATAAGACTTACCAGCAAAGAGGCAAATAGTGGCTCAGGGTGAAGACTAAAGTCAGATAAAAAGTAATCGATTAGTCCGTTTAAATAGTAGTAAAAAGTTTCGGCCATCGTCCTTAACTTATGTCTCTTGTGCCACTCAGGGCGTTTTAATCTATCACATGAACAGGCAACTCAATCACCATTTTCAACCCGCCCAGTTCACTGTGTTGGGCACAAATGGTGCCCTGATGCGCTTCAATCAGGCTTTTACAAATAGCCAGACCTAAACCTGAGCCGCCAGTGCGACGGCTGCGAGATTTTTCGACCCGAAATAGCCGTTCAAATATGTCGCTCAGGTGCTCATCTGCAACGCCCGGTGCGGTATCTTCCAGGGTAATGTGGATGTGCTGGCGTTGCTGCCAAACCGTTAGCCGCTGTTTACCCGGTTTATCCGTATATAGCGTACTGTTGGCAATCAAGTTCGTGAGCACCTGCTTGATGCGATCGACATCCCAGCTGATGGTGACTTCACCGCTGAGCTGAATATGCGCTTCCCAGTCAAAGCCTTTGCCGTGCGTAAACTGAGCAAATTCCTGCTCCCACAGAGCCATCACTTCGGTCAGGTTACATTGCACCAGATTCAGGTGCAAACTCTGTGAGTCGGCCATCGCCAGCTGGTGAATATCCGAGATAAGGCGGTTGATATCTGACAGCTTACGGTTGATGGTGTTGTATGAGGCGTCTACATCCTGAGCGATGTTGAATTGTAATGCCTCAACCTGTAACTGTAAGGCGGTCAGTGGTGTGCGGATCTCATGGGACACATCCGCCAGCATCGCATTCTTTTTATCCACCACTTCTTGTAATAGGGTTGCCCGCTCCGCCGCCAGTTTGCGCTTTTTAACCTGCCGATAGGCAAGTGCTGAAATCAGAATAAACAAGGCAGCAGAAGCCAACCACCAGGCGCGCAGCTGCCACTCTCTCTGGCTGAGCTCAGCCTGATGAAGCGCTCTGTCCAGGTTCAGGCTTTCAATTTCCTGCTGCTTGCGCATAAATTCAACTTTGCTTTGCAGGGCTGCCAGAGTCAGATTATGCTGGTTCTGCCCCAGGGCATCGCTCAATGTGTGGTAAGCCTGAGTTTCGGCCAGTGCCTGCTGATGTAACTTAAGCGCCTCAAAAGAGATTGCGCGCAGCTCATGGAGTTCAAGCCGATGTTTTTTGTCCTGCATTGAAGTGGCGGCAGCCAGTGCCGTGTCGCTCAGTGCGATGGCATCTTCATGGCGTTGTTGTGCCTGCGCCAACTTGATAGTGCTGATCTGCAACAGGACCACAATTGACTCAAACTGGTGCTGGCTGGCCAGTGCCAGCCCCTGCTCCAGATGTGTTTGCGCTTCACTGAGGTTATTTTGCTTCAGTGCAATTAGGCCTTGCAGGTTGAGCACTCTGGCCTGGCCGGTTTTTGAGTCAACTTCCAGGTAGAGTCCGTACGCTTTGCGTGCATAGTGCAGCGCAGTCTCATATTCCTGACGTTCCAGTTCGATATAGCCAATCTTCATGGCACTGTTGCCAATGTGTAATTTATTACCGCCTAGTTCATCAAGTGTATGAGCCTGTTGAAAGTGCGGCAGGGCTTGCTCGAAGTTATCCATTTTCCGATACACTTCGCCCGTTTCGTATAAGGCATCGGCAATACTCGCTCTATCATCCAGTTTAGTGGCCAGCTCAAATACCTGGGTCAAAGTCGCCAGAGCGGTGGTGTAATCACCTAAAATAGCCTGGATAATCCCCAAATTTTGTAAAGCATTGAGATAGAGTAAGTCTTCACCGAGATCCCGTAACACATTGGTTGAGCGCTGAGCGATTTGCAGTGCCTCGATATATTTATCCTGACGTCTAAGAACAGAAGATATTCGTTCATATGATCTGGCCATTAACTCGTTATGGCCAATAGCCAGGGCATCCTCAAGTGCATCTCGGTAGTGCTGCTCAGCCTGAGGAAAATGGTTTTGCTGGTCTTCTATGTAACCTAGCAAAAGCTTTGAAAATACAGGGTAGTATGCATCTTCAAGTTGTATTGAGCGAGTGGAGAGCTGATTTGCTGTAGCTTTAGCCGCCTCATAATCCCCTTGCCGTATATACAAAAAAAACAAGGATTCAAGGGCCTGAAAGTGTATATCGGGTGCATCGTGTACAGGCATGTCAAGCAATGACAGATAGGCGTCTATGGCAGCTTGTTTACTGAGCGTTTGAGCATGGGCGAGTTGCTGGCGTGCGACCAGCACCGCGTCTGAGGGCGGGGTTGCTGAGCTGTTTTGAGCCTGCACTGGCGGCATGCCGGACAGTGTCAACAGCAGCATTAACGTGCCAGCACGCAGCCATGCCAGCGGACAAAAAGAGCCAAATTGACGACGAGTATGACAACTATCCAGCATGGTATCCTCAGAGCAACACGCGATGTTGCAAACCAATTATGTTGTCATACTAACCCGATTTATCCTGTGCTCTCAATAGCTAAAGCTTTTCCAGCCGCGCAACCAGCTCTCTGGCCGGTACGTAGCCTGGTAAGGCTTCTCCATTTGGCAGCAAAATGGTTGGCGTGGACTGAAAACCAAATTGCCTGGCCAGTGCGACCTGGGTATCCAGTGAGTGTTGACACTGGGCATTTTGCAGCGGTGCAGGCGAGCTGCGCATGGCGGCATCCATGGCCTGATTAGGCCGCTCGGCGCACAGTGTTGCCGCCGTTTTTTCATAAGCCGGGCTGCCGGCACGGCCTCTGGGAAGCATCACATAATGAACGGTGACGCCGAGCTGATTGAGCGCGGGCAATTCCTTGTGAAACTTACGACAATAAGGGCAGTCGATATCGGTAAACACGGTAATGCTATACTGCTCGTTGTTTGCCGGGTAAGTAAGCAGTTGCTCATAAGGGATGTTGGCCATGCTCTGCTGATTGGCGATTTGCTGTATTTTGGCTATATGGTCTACCCGACTGCGCACATCGATAACACGGCCGCTGAACAGGTAATTACCATCTTTTGACAACAATAAGTGTTCATTACCCAGATTGAGGCGATAAAAGTCATCCGAGTAGGGGTGCAGTTCAAAGCTAATGTCTGTGCCCGTCAGCGCCCGCAATTTAGTTTTTGCTTGTTCTATCGGACTGGCGGGAGTTGCAGAGGCTCGGTGCTCGGGGTCAGCTGCCAGGGGAGAGGCGCTTAGCAGGGCGGTACCAAGCAGTAAAGTAGAAAAAGTACAGGACAAAGTCATGGTGATTATTCCGGTTGTGATTAAGTTACACCGGTTATAACGTGCGTTGCTGAATCGGGCTTATAAATTCGTCTTAAGCTATCTATAATCTTCTATCAAAGCAATAAAATCATTGGGTTAAGCGAGCCTCTCTCGAGCGACCTGAACATCGTGACTCGCAGGACACAGGCGCATAGAAGTCGGGCCCGGCTGGGTCAGCTGCTTGCACAGCATGGCCTGCTTTGAGTGTGTGTCGGGCGTTGTGAGCAGCTGCACGCTGGTATTTTGCAATGTGGGGGAGTGCAAAGGTGCCGGCTGCGCTAAGATCAAATCGGCTATGCGCTGTTGCATGACCACTGCGCTGCAAATCGCCTGCTCATCGATTGCTTGTTGTCCCTGAATGGCAAAGTCCAGCGCTTCGGTAAAGCGGGCCTGTCTGGCATAAAGGCGGCTTAGCACGTCAGCTGCCTGGGAAAAGTAATAGCTGTTAACGGGGCTTTGCTGCACAACCTGGCTGGCATAATGCTGGGCTTGTGCTGTTTCATCTAATTGCAGCAAGGTTTCAGCCATCAGCAGTTGTGCTTCAACGGAGTCCGGGTTTTCTTGCAGGCTAAATGTCAGCCATTGTTTTGCGTGGCCATAATCCTGTTGCTCAAAGGCGACAATGGCCTTGTGATAGGCCGACAATGCCGGCAGCATGGCCGATGTGGCAGCAGGCGGGTTCAGGTTACCCAGATAGGCTGTGGTAACAGCGCCCAGTATAAGCGTGACCGAAGCCGCCATGGCAATGAGAGAATATGAAGAGGGCGATGAAATCATGGTCGTTTTGACTTGCCAGCAGTAACCCTGATTCGGGAAGGTGCGGATCATATCCTGCTCGGGGGCGAGCTTTCTGAGCTCGCTGATCAGCTGAAATAAACGATGGTCCTGAACCTGTGTATGGCCCCAGACTGCTTCGATGATCTCTTGTTTGGTCACCACAGTGTTGGCATTTTGTAGCAGGTAACACAGCACTTTGGCGGCTTTCGGGCGCAGCTCCAGTGGCTGTTTGCCTTGTTTTAGCGTGTGTGTCTGGCAATCAAAACGATAAGATAAAAAGCGGTACTCGGCCATGTCATTCCTTCGCATAAATCCACGATACTGGACCTAACTCTATCACACAGCGTAAAAAATACGAGCGCAGAGGCAGGATTTGTTTTACGCGGTAAATGCGGTATAACTGAGCCACCTTAACTGCCAGACAGAGCGCCTTATATGCTGCGTTTAACCATCCAACTGTTTCCGCTCTGGGCGATTTTGCTCAGTGCCTTTGCCCTATTTACTCCCGAGCCGTTTGTGGCGCTCAAAGCCAGCATCATTCCTTTACTTGCCTTTATTATGCTGACCATGGGGCTGACCCTGACTCCGGCGGACTTTCGTCATGTGCTCAAACAACCCAAAGCGGTTCTGGTTGGCCTGGTGCTACAGTTTAGCGTCATGCCGCTGGTGGCTTTGCTGGTGGCCACCTTGTTGCAGTTTGATGCCGATTTGACCTTAGGTATGGTGCTGGTGGGTTGTGTGGCTGGTGGCACGGCAAGCAACGTAATGTGTTTTCTGGCCAAAGGCGATGTCGCCTTGTCTATTTCTATGACGGCCATCAGCACCCTTGCTGGGGTGGTACTGACCCCGTTACTGGTTGAACTGCTGGCCGGTCAGGTAGTGGATATTCCGCTCCTGGGCATGATGCTGAACCTGTTTAAAATTGTTCTGATCCCGGTGGTACTGGGTGTGCTGCTGAACCATTTTTTTCGCGCCCCGATACAGCGCCTGGCACCACTTTTGCCTTTGTTTTCAGTGGCGGCCATTGTGCTGATTATCGCCATTGTGGTGGCACTGAATGCAGCAACCTTACCGACCATAGGGCCAATCGTGGCGCTGGCTGTGGTGCTGCACAATACGACGGGGTTAGCGCTTGGCTACCTGGTGGCCAAGCAGTTGGGGTTACCAGAGAAAAGCTGCCGCACAATTGCGTTGGAAGTGGGGCTGCAAAACTCCGGGCTGGCGGTTGCCCTGGCAATGAAATTCTTTGCCCCGGCCAGTGCATTGGCCGGCACCTTGTTTTCTGTGTGGCACAATGTCAGCGGCTCTATGCTGGCAAGCTGGTGGCGTAAACGCAGCAGCGAGGATCCATCTCAGCCAGCCGCGTCGTCACATGAGGTGCCAGACGCTTAGAGCGAAATCATGATCAGGCCCAGCGCACAGAGTATGGTCAGGCCAATAAACAGGTTGGCGATGTTACTGGTGTCGCCCACCGGCTCTATGCGTACTTCTGGCTCTGGCATTTCTTTGTGGGTCATATTGTAAAAGTCAGGATGGCCCACCTGCTGCTCCAGCGTTTGATCTTCAGCCCAGTCAAAATGCTGGTTCAGAAACACCAGGATCTCAATAGCCAGCGGGGTGACTTCCGCGCGCGCTGATTTTTGAAAACCCAGCACGGCATGAAATACCCGGTGAGAAGCCGTGCGGCGGTTTTGCATATCTACACAGGCCGGGTGTTCAATCAGCAGTTGCCAGGCACCTTGCTGGTTGCGCCGGTAGGCGTTATCCAGCAGCTCCGTCAGTTCTTTTTCGAACGCCTGCATCTGTTGAGCACCTTCATCGGGTGCACAAACGTGTGTCTGCACAGGCTCACTATGAGGTTGCACAGTTATATCAGGTAAAACTTCCGCTGGGTTGCTTTGTGGGGTTACCTGTTCGGTGGCCTGAACCGGTGGCGCCTCCTCTGCACCCAGCTTTACGCGCTGCTGTGGTTGTTCTTCCAGTTGGGCCAGAGCTTCGTCATAGGCTGCCCGTAGTAGCTGAAACCCTTCAGGATCTTCATCGGGTTTACACTGCTTGAGCTTGCTTGTATAAGCACGCTTGATGGTCTTTTTGTCTGCACCGGGCTCAATGCCCAGTACGTCCCAGGGATTGTCTGTCACTTTATTCACCTAACTCTTTTAAAAATTGGGTAATTTCCTGATAGGTTTGCTCAATACGTTGGCTGTCCTGGCTTGCGAGTGCCGCTTCCCAGACGCTGATGAGCTCGGCTATTTGCTCACGATACTGAGCGCGGCTTTGCTCGTAAATACGCTCCAGTTTGGCCATCAGCAGGCGGTTATGCTGCTGATCTCTGGGGTGTACTTTGAGCTTTTGCATTTTCTCTTTCAGCTGTGCCTTTTCTTTGTCTGACAGCATCGAAGAAGACTGTTCAAAGGTCTGGCTGATGGTGTGCTGGGTTTGCTCTACCGTAATGTCTACATCCAGCAGGCCGCTGATATCGTAAGTAAAGCGTACGCGGACCATTTTGTCGTCGATGCTGTCGGATTTGGGCAGCGGCACATCAATTTCACCCAGCTTGATGTTGTTTTTCACATAGCGGCTTTCACCCTGGTAAATGGTCATCAGCAGGCGTTTTTGCGCCTTATGGATAGGATAAAATAGCTCCTCTTTACTGCACGGCAAAACGGTATTGCGCTCAATAATGGGCGTAAAATAGTTGCCAACCTTACCATCGCTGTCGTGCTCATTGTGGGTGCCGGTCCCCAGGCTAAACGCCGAGACATCGGTCAGTACCACGTCATCCAGGGCTTCGTTTTTGTCTACCAGGCCTGCCTGTATGCCGGCGCCCATCGCCACCACCAAGTCCGGGTCAAGCTGAGTAGTCGGAAAGCATTTGAGTGCTTTGATAAGGCACTGCTTATAAATATTCATGCGCGATGCTCCACCGACCATCACAATGTGGTCAATGTCTGAGGGACTCAGTCCGGCATCATTAAATGCCCGTTCAATGGGTGTGAGTAAACGGTTGAGCAGTGGCTGGCAGATCTCGCGCATCTTGTCTTCGCTTAGCTCATAGCGCAGAGTTTGCTCGGCCAGCTCTATCTCAAAGTGCGGTTGTTTTTCGCCGCTTAAGCGGCATTTACACTCGTCAATCAGTCGGGTCAGGTTTTGCTGCTGATGCTCATTGAGATGCTGCGGCTGCAACTGGTGTTGACGCAGAAAATCCGAGATCAGCAAGCCGGTAAAATCTTCGCCGCCAAGATGGTTGTCGCCTGCCGAGGCTTTGACTTCCATTACCCTGTCGAAGTATTCCAAAATGGTCACATCAAACGTCCCGCCGCCCAAATCCAGGATCAGGTAATGGGTGTCGTCTTCTTGTGATTGCAGGCCATAGGCCAGTGCCGCCGCGGTGGGTTCGTTGATCAGGCGCAGCACTTCCAATCCGGCCAGCTCTGCGGCCAGTTTCGTGGCCTTACGCTGATAGTCGTTAAAGTAGGCCGGTACGCTGATCACGGCTTGTGTAACGGGTTGCGCGAGCTGCGCTTCGGCATCTGCTTTAAGCGATTTCAGTACCAGGGAGGATAACTCGGCGGCGCTATAGTGTTGCTTACCCAGAGTCACGGTACGTTGGGTACCCATGTAACGTTTAAACAAGGCGGTGGTGTGTAGCGGATGCGAGATCAGCCGCTCTTTAGCCGCTTTGCCCACTAATACCTCGCCGCTGTTGTCAACCCCAACCACCGACGGGGTCAGAGCGTCGCCCAGCGAATTGGGAATTAACACACTTTGTTCACCATCCCAGTAACTGATTGCGCTATTGGTTGTGCCTAAGTCGATACCTACCGTGATCATCACTACTTCCTGAGTTTGTAAATCCAGCGCATAGTGTATTGGCTTTGGGTAAGTGAGTAAATCACTGCAATAGTTTTTGCGTTTGTTTTCTTTATGAGCGATGGTAGATGAAAAAATATTCCAGGCGCGCACACGTCTAGCCTGTGCACCAGCCAAGTTTAGGTGTATGAATGACGCCATCTTGCCCGGCCAGACGGCGCGTGTTATCCGTATTTGTACTAGAGGTATTCAGTTATGTTTCCACAAGCGCCCAGTGCCGTGGTGATGATCCGACCACATCATTTTTTGCCCAATGAAGAAACCCGCGCCGACAACAGTTTTCAGTCTCAGGCACAGCAGTTCGATGGCGGGGTTAGTCAGCTGGCCTACGAGCAAGTAACGCGGGCGGCCGAGCAACTGGAGCAGGCCGGCGTGCGGGTGCACTTGTTCGAAGACTTAGGCACAGATACGCCTGACTCGGTGTTTCCAAACAACTGGTTTTCCACCCATGCGGGTGGGCAAATCGCCATCTACCCCATGTATGCGAAAAACCGCCGCCGCGAGCGACGCACCGACATCATTGAGCTGTTAAAGCGCGAGTACCGGGTGCAGGATGTGATTGATTACTCTGGCCTGGAATATGACAACCTGTTTCTGGAAGGTACCGGCGCTATGGTGCTGGATCACATTGAGCGAGTTGCCTACACCGCCCGCTCAAAACGTACGGATTCCCACGTGCTGGAGCGGTTCTGTAGTCATTTTAATTTTGAGCCTATGGTGTTCGAGGCGCTCAGTGAGGGCGGCGTACCGGTCTATCACACCAATGTGCTGCTGTGTGTGGGCAGTGACTATGCGTTGGGCGGGTTCGATATGATAGTTGACCCGGCGCGGCGCGCAGAAATCAAACACCGCTTGCAGCTGGCTGGTAAAAAGCTGATAGCTTTGAGTGAAGCCCAGATCAACGCTTTTTGTGGTAACGCACTGGAACTGAGCGCAAGTGAAGGGCGGGTGCTGGCGCTGTCGCAAACAGCCTATGATGCGCTAACGGCTGAGCAAATTGCGGTGCTGGAGTCCTGTGTTACTTTGCTGCCGCTGGAGGTTTCTGCCATTGAGCTGGCGGGTGGCTCGGTACGCTGTATGCTGGCGGGTGTGCACTTGTCCCGGCGTTAACGCAAGCGGCTGAATAAACATAATAAACACAACAACAATAACAACAGGCTGGTGACTATGATGGCATTTATCGTTGACCCGATTAACAACCTTTTGTGGGGGCAGGGTCAGATCCTCATTTACCTGCTGCTGGGAGCCGGATGCTGGTTTACCTGGCGGCTGAAATGGGTGCAGTTTCGTCACTTTGGCCATATGTTCAGTGTGATGAAAGGCAGCATGAGCGGCGACAGCTCGGGGATCAGCTCTTTTGCCGCATTATGCACCGGCCTGTCAGCGCGAGTCGGCACAGGTAACCTGGCGGGGGTGGCGATGGCCATTTCGCTGGGTGGCAGCGGCGCGGTGTTCTGGATGTGGGTGATAGCCCTGCTGGGTATGGCAACCGGCTTTGCTGAGAGTGTGCTCGGTCAGCTCTATAAAGTGCGCGATGAACATCGCGAGTTTCGTGGCGGCCCGGCGTATTATATCCGCGCGGGGCTTGGCAAGCCTAAACTGGCCGTGGTGTTTGCGTTGTGTTTATTCCTCGGTTATGGCTTTAGTTTCAGCGCCATGCAGGCCAATACCATTGCCGAAGCGCTGAACAATACCTTTGCCATAAATCCGCTCTACACGGGCCTGGTGATCGCTGTGCTGGCAGGCTCGATAGTGTATGGCGGGCTGCGCAGTATTGCGCGTTTTGCCGAGCTGATCGTGCCCTTTATGGGCCTGGCGTTTGTGGCAACCGCACTGTTGATTCTGGTCCTCAATATTACTCAGGTGCCCGCCATGTTGCTGGATATTTTCCAGTCCGCATTTGGCCTCACAGAAGCCGGTGCTGGTGCTTTGGGGGCCGCCATTAAAAATGGTATTCAGCGCGGTTTGTATTCCAACGAAGCGGGTGCGGGCAGCGTGCCCCATGCGGCAGCCGGGGCAACGCCGGTGCCCAATCACCCGGTGGCGCAGGGTTATGTGCAAATGCTGGGAGTTTTTATTGATACCCTGGTGTTGTGCAGTTGTACCGCCGTGGTGGTATTGCTATCCGGGCTACCTGTTAGCGGCGAAATGGCCGGTATCAGCCTGACCCAGAATGCCATGCAGGCACATTTTGGTGAGGTGGGCGACTACCTGATAGCCGCCGCCATTACTTTGTTTGCCTTTACCTCTGTGGTTGCTAACTACGCGTATGCAGAAAGCAACCTGCACTTGTTCAAGCTGGACAACAAAGCCGGACGCCTCGGCTACACAAGCGTTTACCTGGCCATGGTGTTATGGGGCGCCAGTGCCACCTTGCAGCAAGTCTGGAGCCTGGCCGACATGGCCCTGGGCCTGATGACACTAGTGAACATCTACGCCATCATCCAACTCACCCCGACAATTATGAACCTGACAAAAGACTACCAGAGCCAGCAAAAGTCAGCGAAAAAAATCCACTTCGACCCAAGCAAAGTCAACTATCAAGGCTACTTACACAAAGATGTTTGGGTGAGCCAAAAAAGAGATTAATTATCTCTTTTTTGGCGAACGCGAGACATGGACGTCGAGCCGGAAGCCCCCCACAAGGATGTGTGCCCACTCGTACCAGAGATTAAGTATCTCTTTTATGGCGAACGCGAGACATGGACGGGTGAGCCGAAAGCCCTCCGCAAGGAGGTTTGTCCACTCGTACCAGAGATTAATTATCTCTTTTTTGGCGAACTGTGGTGTAAAGTCAAGCTTTAGCTTGGTCTTTACGCAAGGTGAAATAGTGATACCGGCTCTGGGCCGGTATCTCCGTTATACAGCAGTTTAGCCTGACGTTTGGTTGCAGTAGCCGAGCTCATGCGGCCACTGCCACGCTTTGGAACTGCTGTGCAGTGCGTTTCTCAGTCATTTTAAAATTGATACTCTACCGAGACCGAGGCCACATCCATATCCGGTTCAATGTTTTTTTCCAGCTCATAGCGTACGTATTCCAGACGCAGATTGACGTTGTCGCTGACATGAAACGTTGCACCCGCACCATATAGCCAGTCGCCCCCTTCGAGCTCAGAGGTTATCCGGCCAATAGCCGGGATGTCGGTATAGAGCTCAGCGTCCCACTCCAGCCAGCCGCCTTTGGCGTACAAAGAAAAGTATTCATTAATAGGAGCCGACAAGAGGGTAGACAAAGAGACGCCGTCTATTTCCGCGCTGCTGTCTATGTCACTGGCTTCATCAAAGTTTTCGTATGCCAGCTCAAAGCTCCAGTATGGATTGATTTTCGTACCTACATAGGCCTTGAGCATGGAAGCATCTTCATCAAACGAGGTGTCATTTTCTCTGTCTTCCCACTGAAAAGAGTATTGGCCATAACCCAGGCCGGTGTAGATCTTGTAGCTGTCCGGATCGGATGTGGTCTCTGCTTGTGCCATCGTTGCTGTCATACCACACAGTGCAAGTAACGTCGTTGCAATAGAAAAGCGTTTCATAATTGATCCCTCTTTATTCAATCTGTTTGTTTAAAGCGTTAAAACGGGGTTATCTGCAAAGACTGTTATGCGTCTTTATCCAGAGTCAGGCGAGACTTGACCGATTTTACATCGTCGGCATTTTTGGCAATTTGCACTGCAAGCTGGCGCTCGGCGTCGGTATCTACATCCCCTGAGAGGGTCACGACACCGCGCTCGACATCGACGTCAATGTCGGTGCCATCGATGTCAGAATCAAATAAAAATCGTGACTTGATCACTGTGGCAATTTTGGCATCGGTAAAGGTGCTGGTTTCTGCCTGGTGTTGGCCCGACGTCTTGTCATCAGACATATCGACAACCGTTAGTTCATTCTCTATGTTTTTAACTCCGTCAATGCCCAGCACCAGCTCTTGAGCAAGTTTTTTGTCAACGGCATGTTCAACTTCACCGGTCAAAATGACCGTGCCATTTTTTACATCTGTATTGATATCGAAGTTGTTCAATTCACCATTAAATAACAGGGTGGCTTCTGCTTTGCCGTCAATCCAGGCATCACTGGCTTCTTTTTCCCAGTTATTGTCAGCGGCAAAGGCAGAACTGGCCATTAAAGAGGTAGTTAGCAAAGAGATAAACAGTGTCTTTTTCATATTTCGACTCCTTAAAAATTAGATTCGATATAGATAGAGCAATATATTTGCCAATTTTAAGGTGTTGATTTTTATTGGTTATATTTTTTAGGCTATAAAAGAGTGAAAAATTTTTATGTAAAATATCAATGACTTTGTAATTTTTACTCTCTTCTATAGAAAAAGTTTAAAACTCTCAGGTTCATCACTAAATACGAATCAACCCACTAAACCGCGCGGCTTTTTGTCTCGTACTGTTACCGGGTAGAAACGCAAGATAAGAGCACATAATGCAGTTAACGAGTGATGAGCAGTCGAGGGTCATTGAGATGGCCTGGGAAGACAGAACGCCGTTTGAGGCCATTGAGCAGCAATTCGGATTAAACGAATCAGCATTGATCCGACTAATGCGCACTCACCTTAAGCCTGCCAGCTTTCGACTGTGGCGCAAGCGGGTGAGTGGTCGGGCAACCAAGCACGGTAAGATACGACCGGCTGAGGTGTCCAGAGGTTATTGCCCGACACAGTATAAGCATCGCTAAGCAGAGCGCATAATTTAAGCAGGCTGGCTATCAGGCGTGGTAGCTGGGCGTCTGCGGATAAAAAAGGCACTCAGAATGCTCAGTAGCAACACTATTGCTAAGCCGAACGCCCACAATGGGATGCTTGAGCGCGGTGCGCTTTGCACCTGATAACTGGCATTAAAGCTCAGGCTTAAAGGCGCCTGGGCTGCGTAAGTGTATTTTTCGCCGTTTCGGGTGCCAAATTCTGCAACCTGAATAGACACCTCGGTTTCACTGGTATTGGCTGGAGCATTGAAGTACAGCCGGGCAAGGCGACCGCTACCGGCAGCACTTTGTGCCGGTGCGACCTGGCTTGCAATATACTGGATCTGTCCTGATTGCAGGTCCGCTTGGTTACGCAGGGTGTAAAGGTGTTTCTTATTGAGAAAGTCACCCTGTTCCAGCTGCGTGCCCTTGGCTTTAGCATCCTGATCAATAAGGGTGACAGATTTGGCGTCGTAGCTTAGGGTCAGCTGTACGCCGTAGACCTTAGGCAGGTTTTCCACCATCACATCTACATAAAATTCGCTGCCGGTTTTGATTTGCGGGTTAGACGTTTCAAGGTAAATACGCCCTTGCTTTGCAAAAGCGCTCAAGCTCACCAGCAACGCCGCAATACACACCATATAGTTCATCTTGTTGTTCCTTAAAATTATTGTAAAGGGGTTAGCGTTAAACCCTAACCCCATGTATTAGTTACCAGCTTTGTGGTCCTTGCTTACCAAAGTTGGCACCCAGTAAAGTGAGATCCTGCAGGTTGATTGCGCCGTCGCGGTTAAAGTCGGCGGCCATCACATAGCCATTTTGTTCGCCTTCAACTGAGCGATAAGCTCCCAGCAATAGCGTCAGGTCGGCAATGTCGATTTGGTTGTCGCCATTGCTGTCACCACCCACCAGGTTTATCTGACCAAAGTCAATATCGGCCTGACCCGCTGCCAGGTTGACCTGCTTTTCGGCCGTGAGATACCCAGGTGCACTTAGCGTCATAGTGACGTCACCCAGGCCAACGCGCACAGAGAAACTGCCATCAGGGTTGATAGTGGCGCGCTGTCCGTTGATTAAGAGCGTCACAGAGGCGAGGTCGCCAGCGGTGCTCAGGCTGGAAATGTTACCCGTTAAGGTGACGGATTCCGCGATGGTGAAGGTGTAGTCGGTACTGTTTTGTAGCAGGTAATTACCTTGCTGGTCGGTCATTTGCGCTTGCAGCGTCAGGTTGACGTTACCCGCTTGCTCGGCAATCAGAGTGACAGCGGCAAAGTCGCCTTCGCCCGATTTGGCGGTGGCCGGGGCCATCAGTGCCAGTGCACCATCCCATTGGTTGTCGCTGATACCCATAGGTACGGACAGGCGCTCATGTGAAGGCAGAAACTCACCATATTCACCACCAGAGATACGGGCTTTGCTGGTGTCATTCAGGCTAACAACTGCATCCAGGCCATAAATATCACTGCCTGATACCTGCAGGGGCAATGTGACAACATCGCCTTGCAGCACCTCTGTTTGTGGCAATGAGAGTGTCATTGTGTTGCTTTGCACCGACGCTAACTTGTACCGTTGTGCGAACACGTCAAAGTCAGAGCTATCATTTTCAATGTGTGCCCAGCTAACTACAAAACTATCATTGCTCAAACCAAGTACACTTGGTGGAGTGATTGCGTTCCAAGATGGCCCTTCAATCAGAAATTCGCCGCCTAACTTTTGATTATCCGGTGAAAAAGCTTGTGCATAATAACTACCAAGTGAGCCATTTTCCTCATAATTCATCCAAGTTATCACGTAGCCACCATTGGCAAGAGCGCTGATTTTGGGTTCACGATGTTTGGTGGCGACGCCCGTATTAACCTGGAATATGCTACTGGATGAGCTTCCATCGGATGCAAAACGCCGTGCAAAAATACCCCAACGATTATCGCTTTGTGCTTGCCAGGTTGCGATATAGCCCCCATCCGGGAGCGCACTGAGTGCCGCCGCAGCCTGGTGAATTTCATCACCTGGGTGTAAAGTATGTTCGCTGCCAGATTTTATTCCGTCGGTGTTATAACGCTGAGCGACAATATCATAGTTACCCGCACTGTCAGGTGCTTCCCAGGCAATGACATATTGGCCATTGTTCAATGTGATTACAACAGGGTTGAATGCATCACCCCGTTTGGACGTATTTACTTCGATTCTGGCGCCGTTAGGTACACCATTTACGGTATATCTCTGTGCTACGATGTCCGAACGGGTTTCGGGTGCATCTGCTTGCTGGTGCCATGTGACTATAAACCCGCCATCGGGCAGATCGCTGACGCTGAGAAAGCCATAACCGCCAGATACCTGGCCCGGCACCTGAAATTCCTGTCCATTCTTTGCGCCATTGGCATGAAAGCGTTGACCAATCAGGGCATAGGTGTAATCTGCGCTATCTTTGCGAAGCCAGATAATGACAAAGCCACCGTCAGATAGACGGCTGATAGCGGGTCTTTCAAGCGGTCGAGTATGTGTTGGCGCATTGACGTTAAATTCACTGCCAAGTGGCGTGCCACTTTGGCTATATCTCTGTGCGTAAATTCCGCTGCGGCTATTCCCCTGATTATGGCTTTCCCAGGCCACAACATAACTCCCATCCTGGAGTAATTCCATGGTTTGGTGGCCCTGAGGGCCCGGTAAATGGGAGTTCACAGTAACCCGCTCGCCGACTTTATCAGGCTGTTGTGCCTGGGCTGCATAAGGTATGCCGAGTACACTAACTGCAAGCAGGCTGCGACTGAAAAATGAAGAGGCTATGTTTGAGCGTGTGTGCAAAGTATTTTTTTTGCGTGTATCCATATCTATTCCTTGAGTTGTATTGTATCGCTGCAGATTTGTGGCTTTTGCAACGAGTGTGTGGGTATTGGCTCAAGGGTAGTGTGATAGCGATAGGCAGGGTATAGGGTATTTACCCTATACTGGCACTTAGTATGTATCGTGTTTGTGCATTACAACGATAAGCCTTCTTCAATTGCGAAGCGTACTAACTGAGCGGTTTTATTAAATCCCAGCTTTTTCATAATCCGGGTGCGGTGCGCATCCACGGTTTTAGCCGATATATATAAGGTTTCGGCAATTTTTTTATTGGTTTGGCCCTGAGAAATATAGCGGATGATTTCCTTTTCCCGGCTGGTTAAATCAAAGTCAGTTTTGTTGTTGCGATAGCTTTGCAACTCGGATTGATTATCTGCACTGAGATACTGCCTGCCAGCTTGTACGGTTTGGATTGCGTTGGCTAGCGAATTAAACGCATCGTTTTTAAGTAAATAGCCATGGGCGCCGGCTTCCAGTGCGGTATCAATGACTTTAATGTCACTGTGCATTGTCAGTAAAATCACCCGGGTTTTAAGACGACGCGCTTTGATGCGCTGACACACGCTGAGCCCGCTTACTTCGCCCATAGTAATATCCAGGATGGCAATATCCGGTTGATGGCTGATAATGTATTGCCAGGCCCGTTCACCGGAGTCGACATCGGCAATGATGGTGCCAACGTTAGCTGCCTGGATCAACGCCAGCAGTCCCTGCCTGACGATATGATGGTCATCCGCAACGAGGATTTTCATGGTTAATCAATGTTTTGGGTAATTTTATATATTTCAACACATTAGTGTGGATATTAAAATGTTATCTGTTACCGTGTTAGCAAGGAGGTGAGTTGTTTTTGGTATCACGTTGCTTTGTTGAACGGGAAGGGCAAACAATAAAGCAGGCGCGCTCAGGTGGGTTGTTTGAGTGTAAAAAGCTCGCAGTGCAAAGGCGTTGCAATACAGGATTGACTGTAAGAATCAGTTGTAATAAAAAGCCGCCCGATGGCGGCTTTTTAAATACGGGTGTTCGTAGCGACTTAGAAATTCATCTGAAGCGTTAACGACACCTGACGAGATTTACCAAGGTACATCTGGCCGTAGCTGGTAAACGGGTTACCCTGGTTATCGGCATCTTTAAAGTAGGTGCTGATATATTCTTTATCGAACAGGTTCCTCACGTCCAGGCGTACGGTGTAGTTATCCCAGTTGTAGCCCAACTGTGTATTCACAATCGTATGCTGATCATTGACTGGATCTGAGTTAACGGCATACTTTTCTTTCGTTAAAGATGCAGCCGGGTCCAGGTAGGCAATGCTTGAGTCGGTATACTTGGCATTGACATTCACATAGAAGCCATTGTCAAAAGCATAATTAGTTGCCAGGTTTGCGGTTAGCTCAGGCGCATCCTCAAACGCTCGGCCAGTCAGGTGGCCATAGTCGGTAAATTCAGATTCTGCCAGTCCCACACCCGCAGTCACAGACCAGTTATTGCTTGGGTAGTAGAAGACTTCGGTTTCAAACCCTTTCACTTCTGATTCAGCAGCGTTGGTGGTTTCTTTGTCATAAGGAGACGAAGAATAGCTCTTGATGACTTGCTGATCTGTCCATTTCAGTAGGAACGCATTAGCGTTTACGACCAGTTTGCCGTCCAGCCACACAGAGCGTAAAGACAACTCATAGTTGTTGGTGTATTCCGGGTCGTAGCTGAAAATATTGGAGCGTGCGACATTAAACCCGACGCCACCAGAGCGGTAGCCTTTTTGGTAGATAAAGCTGGTCGACATATCCTGGTTAAAGTGGTAAGTGGCGCCTAGTTTTGGCAACCACGCACTGAAGTCTTCTTTGGTTGCTGGCTCTACACCGGAAGCGGCTTGTGCAAAGCTGTGCAGGTGGGCATTGATGCCACTAATAACCGGTGCAATTTGGGCCGGAACCTGAGCTGGATCTGGCATTGGGTTATTGATCTTGTAGGCATTGTTGGCACTATTGGTTTGCTCTTCGGTGTCGTAGCGTAGTCCGGCCAGCAGGTCAATTTGGTCAGTGACAGACCATGTCAGGTCGCCATAAACTGCCGCCGTTTTGATCTTTTGTGTCAGACCATAATTAAGCTCAAGATTGATCGGGTCGATATCTGGATAGAAAGGCGCAACCATTGCCGCGGTTTGTGCAGCCATTTCAGCAGGCAGACCTTGTTGCATTAGCAGGCCTGTTACCGCGGTAACCAGATCGGGTGCTCTGACCGCTTGCTCCAGGGTCATCAGACGCTGGCCTTGTGCTTTGTCATCGACATCGACCTGAGAAGCGTAGACACCAAACGCAGCCTGGATTGCGTCAGACTCATAGGTCACTCTGAATTCTTGGCTGAAGGTTTCATCGATACGGTGGTCGTAGTTGTCTTTTACCAGCTGGGTGGGCAGCATATCGCCATCCCAGTTGTAACGATAGTCAGATTCGTTATAGGTGGTGACTGAGTGGAGCGACGTGGTGTCGTTAAGGTCCCAACTCATTTCCAGGTTATAAATATCGGTTTTGGTTTCTTCCCAGATAGGTGAGTTGAAATCTACCTGGCGGTCAAACGGTGTGCCGCCAAAGTCATACATGGCAAACTGAGCACCATAGCGGTTGTCGTTGTTGGTGTAAGTAAACAGCACATCCACATCATCGTTTGGCTCAAATAACAGTTTGGCACGCAGTGTTTCGCTGTTTTCAAAGTTGGCGGTATCGCCCCGGGTGATGTTATCTATGTCACCATCGGTTTGTTTGTCTTCGTAACTGACTCTGAACGCCAGCATGTCTTCTACCAGTCCCATACCACCAGCAAAGGCATATTCCTGCTGACCGTGTTGACCGACCGTTGCTTTTAATTTTGCGCTTGGTTCATAAGTTGGATCTTGCGAGCGCATCATGATGGCGCCAGCCAGTGCGTTGCGCCCTTGCAGGGTAGATTGCGGGCCACGGAACACTTCAACCTGAGCCAGATCCCACACAGACAAACCGCCGCTTTTTACCATGCGAAATGGCAGTGGTGCACCATCCAGGTACATACTGGTCAGAAAGCTGCTGCCCCCTCCGGAAACCGAGAACGAATCGACGCCACGGATGCTGAAGCCCTGGTTAAAATCCCCGGCCACGTTCGGCATCATAGCAAAGACATCATTGATATTTTGCAGATTGTTCTTTTCCATGTCTTTGCTGGTCACAACGGCAACACTGCTTGGGGTTTCCTGCAAAGTACGGTCAATCTTCTGACCTTGTACTACGATAACATCCAGTTCTTTTGCTTCATCTGCAATGGCTGAAGTTGATGCCGTAGCAGCAGAGATCAGCGCTAATCCGACAGATTTAGCCAAAATATTCAGTTTCATACGTCACGCTTCCAGAGAGTAAGAGAGTTATAAATAATTTTTCCCGGGCATAATACTGGATTATTCTAAAAATACAAATGATATCCACTATCATTTGCGTATACGGGCCTAAATAGGCTTTTTTATTTATCTGGCTGATATGTAATCGATTGACGCGATATCCGGTTTGGGGTTTGGTTAACAGTAAATCACGAAAATGTATGCCATCAATGCATCTATGTCGGACAGGGGACTGTTAATCTTGCCAGGGCAGGCGGTGAGCTGGGCGGCGAACTGGATAACAATGATATCTCATAAAAAACTTTTTTAATTAAATCATATCTCTAAATTGTATGTCTTTATGACAAGCTGATAATCCGATTTTCTGCCTCCGTTCTTTATCGCATTTTATTTGAGCGCCAACGCACACTTATTGCACTGCCTTTGTATGTAACATACTGTTAATAAGTTTTTTCGAGGTGTTATATTGTAACGCTCTGGGTAATCCAAAAATAAAAATAGGGAAAATGTATGCAACAACTAAAACTTGGCCGCACTATGCGTATCGCATTGTTTGGTGCTGCCACTGCGCTGTGTAGCTTGCCTGGGCTGGCTGCAAAAGGTGATGAAGGGGTATTGTCTGCGGCCACCTTCAAGGGGCTTGAGCTGAGAAATATTGGGCCGGGCTTTATGTCGGGCCGCATTGCCGATATTGCCATCGACCCCAGAGATACCAGTGTCTGGTATGTGGGAGTTGGCTCCGGCGGAGTATGGAAAACGAATAATGCGGGCGTGACCTGGCAACCCATTTTTGATGATCAGCCGGTCTATTCTATTGGTGCCGTGGTGCTGGATCCAAATAATAGCAATACCGTCTGGGTTGGAACGGGTGAAAACGTCGGCGGTCGTCACGTCAGCTTTGGTGATGGCATTTATGTCAGTCATGATGGCGGGGCAAATTGGACCAATATGGGCCTGAAAAACTCAGGGCATATTTCCGAGATCATTGTTCACCCAAGCGACTCAAACACAGTGTGGGTGGCAGCTCAGGGCCCTTTATGGAGCAAAGGCGGTCAGCGCGGTCTGTACAAAACCATCGACGGCGGTAAAACCTGGGACAAAGTGCTGGGCGACAATGACTGGACCGGCGTGACCGACGTGGCCATCGACCCGCGCGATCCGAATGTGTTGTATGCGGCAACCTGGCAGCGCCACCGTACCGTGGCTGCGTACTATGGCGGCGGTCCGGGTTCGGGCCTGCATAAATCGACCGACGGTGGTAAAACCTGGCAAAAGCTGTCGCAAGGGTTACCGGCGGGGGAAATGGGTAAGATTGGCCTGGAAGTTTCGCCAATCAATCCGGATGTGGTGTATGCCGCAATTGAACTCAACCGTCGCACAGGTGCGGTATATCGCTCCTCGGATCGCGGGGCATCCTGGGTGAAAGGGGCCGATGCCGTCGCGGGTGGTACCGGACCGCATTACTACCAGGAGCTCTACGCCAGCCCTCACCACTTCGACCATATCTATCTGGCCGGTGTGCGTCTACATGAGTCCAAAGATGGTGGCCAGTCTTTCAAAAGAATGCAAGAGAAAGACAAACATGGCGATAACCATGCGATGGAGTTCATCGCCGGTGATAAGAATTACATGATGGTCGGCTCTGATGGCGGTTTATATGAGAGCTTCGACAGTGGTGTGCACTGGCGCTATCACGAAAACTTGCCGGTCACTCAGTACTACAAGCTGGCACTGGACGATGACAAGCCATTCTATAACATTTACGGCGGTACGCAGGATAACAATACCCAGGGCGGGCCGTCTCGTACGCTAAACAGCCACGGCATTTTGAACACCGACTGGAAAGTGGTGCTGTTTGGTGATGGTCACCAACCAGCCACTGAGCCAGGTAATCCGGATATTGTGTATGCGCAGTGGCAACAGGGCAACCTGACCCGTTATGACCGCACCACGGGTGAAATTGTCTATATTAAGCCGCAGCCTGGTAAGGGTGAAAAGCCTGAACGCTTTAACTGGGACGCGCCCATTCTGGTCAGCCCGCACAAACCGTCGCGCTTGTATTTTGCCTCACACCGGGTGTGGCAGTCTGAAGACCGTGGCGACAGCTGGACGCCAATCTCAGACGATTTAACCAAAAACCGCGAGCGTATTCATCAGCCTATCATGGGGGGTAAGCAGGGCTGGGATGGCGCCTGGGATATGTTCGCAATGTCACAATACAGCACCATCACTTCTTTATCGGAGTCGCCGCTGGTAGAAGGCCTGCTGTATGCCGGCACCGACGATGGGCATATTCAGATCACCGAAAATGGCGGCAAGTCCTGGCGTAAAGTCGATGTAAAACGTTTACCTAAAGTGCCAGATACGGCATTTATCAACGACATTAAAGCCGACCTGTTTGACCCGGATACCGTGTATATTGCGCTGGATAACCACAAATTCGGTGATTATAAGCCTTACTTACTGAAAAGTACCAACCGTGGTAAATCCTGGAAGTCGATCGCCAGCAATTTGCCGGACAAACACTTGGTATGGCGTGTGGTACAAGATCATGTCGACCCGAAACTGTTATTCGCGGGTACTGAGTTTGGCCTGTTTTTCACCATTGATGGCGGTAAACGCTGGGTGGAGCTGACGGGCAACGTACCGACCATTTCGTTCCGCGATCTGGCCATTCAGCGCCGTGAAAACGACTTAGTGGGCGCCAGTTTTGGCCGCGGCTTCTTTGTGCTGGATGACTACCGCGCACTGCGCAATCTGTCTGAGGATAAGCTGGCCGAGGAGTCTTTGTTATTCCCAACCCGCGATGCACTTTGGTATATCGAACGCAGCCCGCTGGGTGGCGGGGAAGTGGGCACTCAGGGCGGCAATAAGTACCGTGCACCGAACCCAGACTTTGGTGCCACTTTTACTTACTACCTTAAAGACGACATTAAGAGCCTGAAGGCGCAGCGTCAGGAAAAAGAAAAAGCCCTGAAAGAAGATGACAAGTCATTTGGTGTTCCATCTTGGCAGTCGCTGGAAGACGAAGAACGTCAGCAGCAGCCGGTTGTGTGGTTCACTGTGCGCGATGCCCAGGGCAACGTGATCCGCAAATTGCAGGGCAAGGCCAAAAAAGGCTTGCACCGCATTAACTGGGATTTGCGCTGGCCGGCACATCAGGCCATTGGCGTGCAGGGCAATTACTTCTCGCCTAACCCTCAGGGCCCACTGGTGACACCGGGTACTTACAGTGTCAGCATGAGTAAAGAGGTCGACGGCCAGATAACTCAGTTACAGGCGCCGCAAACTTTTGAAGTGGTGCAGCTGAATCAGCGTAACGCGCTCAAGGAAATTGACGGCGAAAAAGTAGCGGCCTTCTGGAAAGAGCTTGCAGATGTTCAGCGTGTGGCCAGCGCAACCGGCCAGGCACTGGGCAAAGCGGTGAAGCGCCTGGATATGCTGGAGCAGTCACTGGATCGCACCTCCGTTGAACCGGGTGAATTTGACAGCCAGTTTGCAGCCATCCGCAGTCAGTTGCTGGCACTGGACAGCCGCCTGAACGGCAACCCGGCGAAAAACCAGGTTGGTGCAACGAATGACACGGCCACCGTGGGTGACCGTTTGTTCCATGCGCTGATTGGCACCAGCTTCTCGACGTATGGCCCGACCCCGGCTATTCGCACCAGCGTAGACCTGGCAACACAAGAGCTCAGAGCAATACGTAATGAATTGCAGACCATTCTGAGCGACACCATTCCAGCGTTTGAGCAACAACTGCAGGCCAAAGGCGCCCCCTGGGTACCCGGCCAGTCACTGCCGCAGATTTAATCTGCCATTGATGATAGTGAACTGAAAAAGGGCTCAAATGAGCCCTTTGTTTCTAGCGGATAGATGAATACCGCGGTATACAGGCAGTAATAGAATACGTTAAATTTATTTGCTGAGCAGTCGTCTGGTAAAGTGTTATCCGCCAATCTGATTAAACTATCTATGAATATCGTAAACTTATGGGCCAGTGGGCTTGAACAGGATAAGCCCCGCGAAATGGGCGCTGTGCTGGCCGAGCATCATAACCCATACATCAACAAGCGTTTTTCGCTCAAACTGATTGAGCGCGCTGATCTGGCGCGTTTTTGCCGCTGGATGAATGACCCCAGGGTAGAGCAATTCTGGCAGCAAGCCTGGAGTGAGGAAAAGCAATGGCAGTATCTCAGCGAGAAACTCGCCGATGCTCATACTTTGCCTTTGATTGGTTATTTGGATGAGCAGCCGTTTGCCTATCTGGAAGTGTACTGGGCGGCAAAAGACAAGCTGGCACAGCACTATGACGCCGCGCCTTATGACCGTGGGATCCACCTGCTGGTGGGGGAACAAAGTTGTCGTGGACCGGAGAACTTTCGTGGCTGGATGAGCAGCCTGAGCCACCTTATCTACCAAAGCCAGCCACTGACTCAACGCATTGTGCTGGAGCCCAGAGCCGATAACGCACGGCTGATGATGCGCATGGCTGAGCTGGGCTATGACAGCCAGTTTGAGTTTGACTTTCCGCATAAACGCGCCGCGCTGCTGATGGGCACCCGGGCGCATTTTTATGAGCAAATCTTTACGACTTTTGGCGAGCGCAAATCGCCCTCTGGCCACTTGGCCTGACCCGCGCTAACCTGTATGGTGCATGTATAACAACGGCAAAGGAATTCACCATGGACCATACTCAGGCGCACACCTATCTACTTAGTAAGCCTTTTTCAAGCGTCGGCCAGCCCTTTGGCGAGGGCGTCGACGTGTTTAAAGTGAAAGACAAAATGTTTGCCACGCTGTCTCCTGGCAAATACAACGAAGGAGAAACGCGTCACTGGTGGCTGAATCTGAAATGCGACCCGGATGAGGCGCAGGCGCTGCGGGATATCTTTGATTCGGTGATCCCCGGTTATCATATGAATAAGCGGTTGTGGAATACCGTGATCCTCGATGGCACAGTGCCGCGCGGAGAAATCGAACGTATGATAGACAATTCCTTTTTACTGGTAATCGCAAAGATGACCAAAAAGCAGCGCGAGGCCGTGCAGGTATACCTTTAGTGTTTCGGTGGTAATTGGGTTATGCTGGCGGGGAGTGAACTAACAATAATTACCTATCACCATGCGTTACCGGTTTGATGACTTTGAGTTTGACAGAAAAGATTTGACTTTGCACCGTGCGGGGGCAGCGCTTGCGATTCGTCATAATGAGGCAAGGCTCCTTGCGCTGTTGCTGGCAAACCCCCACCGCGTGCTCAGTAAAGAAGAGATCCTGAATGAAGTGTGGCAGGGCAAGGTAGTCTCTGAACAGGCGGTGTTTCAGAATATCAGTCATTTGCGGGCCTTATTCGGCAACGACGCCATCAAAACCTATGCAAAGCGAGGTTATCAGTGGCAACGACCGCTTGGCGAGCCGATAACAGAGTTAAGGGTTAATAATACACAGCCGCAAGTGGCAGTGACCGATACCGCTCTGCCTGTGCGTCATTCTGGCGCAAAGTGGCTTGGCATACTAATGAGCTGCATATTAGTCCTGTTTGCCGTGGTTTTTATCATCCAGCGCGACGAGCCTGAGCACGCTTCCTTTGCGCTGGCTTACTTGCCATTTGAAGGTGCACAAGCAGATGAGTGGCAACTTCAAGACACAGCCCGGCTGGACTTTACCGCCGTTACCACGCTTTCTGCCGCCCATTTCAGAACATCACAAGAGCTGGTTTATCCTGAAGTGGCACCACAACACCCGGTTATCCTCACTGCCAGTGCCCGCTATGTCGACTCCCTTTGGTACCTGACTTTCTGGCTAAAAGGGCCGGCTGGGCAGTGGCAGGGTGTATTGCATGGTGAAACCCCTCAAACGGTTAAGCAGCTGCTCTATCATCACCTCAATCAGCCTGTGGTACAGTCTTTATTGCAGAACCCGCATTCTCCTGACCTGAAACTGGCCATGCTGACTCAGGCACATCAGGCTGCACCAGAGGATCTGGTCCTGTTGGGGGCCTTGGTTAGTGCCTATCTCGATGTTCGGGAGCTGGAAAAAGCGATGGCAATGGCAGAGAAGCTGGCAGTGCTGGCCAAAACGCAAACCAATTCACAGCAACTGGGTCGCGCACTGGCCTATCAGGGCGAAATTTTGTTACGCAAAAACCTGGTCGACCTGAGCCTGATAAGACTGGATGCCGCCCTGGAGGCGCTGGAAATCAGTCAGGATCTGAGGGCGCAGGCGGGTGTCTGGCACAGTCGTTCATGGTTGTATCATTTACAGGGTAACTATGGACAGGTCAAAACCAGCCTGCTGCGCTCGGCACAACTGGCTGTTCAGGCACAGGATATTGCCAGAGAGCTAGATGCCCTGACTTATTTGTCCATTATGGCGAGTAAAAACCATCAGGATAATGATAAATATCTTTACCTGAGGCAGGCTGAGGAGAAAATGCGAGGCTATGAATTGCCGATTTATCACTTTGCCAAAGTGCCCTTTCATTACGCCATTTTTGCGGACAAACCCGCTGACAAAGAACCTCATTACCGGCAAGTACTGGAGTACACTGCTTTAACACCGAACCACTGGGTCGCTCAGGCCAGTCGAAAATCCCTGGTTCGCTATTATCTGAGTGAAGGACGATATGCTGAGGCCCAGTCGCTGGTCGACAGTGTGAGCCCGGACAATGTTCAGAGCGCTTACCTGGCAGTCATGTATGCTGCAGCTGCTCAAACTCAGGCAGAGCTTCTGCCGCTTGCGCTGCGTGCCTTTGAACTGGCGCAGTTATCGGGAGATCGCCGGATTGGCCTCGATGTTGCGCTGTTGTTGTGTCAGATGCCCATTGAGCTGGGCGTCAACAGCGACTTTTATGCCCAGTATATCAGCGAACATGCAACGCCGGATTGGCGAACTCAGAATGCAGCGCAGTTACTGGCACTCAATCTGGCACCGAACAGTGACTGAGCCTGGATTAGTTAATGTTAATTGAGGTGCCAGACTCAGGGACCATCAGGACCGTTGAGCCTGGCAAGCAGGGCCTTAGTATACGAAGGGGATCAGCTTTTTGGTTTTTGCCGCATACTGATCAAACTTCTCACCGTAACGCTCTGACAAATAGCCATCGAGCGCCGGAATATGGAAGCTGATAAAAGAGTACGCCATAAAGAAAGGCAGCAGCAGAGTCCAGTAGTTATAACTCAGTAAGCACCAGCCGGTGAACAGGACGACATCACCAAAGTAATTGATGTGCATTGAGTATTTAAACAAACCCTGAGTGTAACACTGGCCTTTGTTTGCCGGGTCTTGTTTCCACCATTTACGCTGGATCTCAGAGCCGCTGTTCAGGTATGAGCCAATTACCAGCAGTGCCAGCGCCACGATATCCAAAGTACCAAAGGGGATCACCTCAGCTCTGAATGCACCACCGCCGACCAGCAGCAGGCCGATTTCGAAAAACGCCATAAAGCACAGCAAGCCCAGCGCCTCACCCCAATCGATGCGGCGCTGCAACAGATACAGTACAGTAATGGCGTGTCGCAGCCAGTAGACAAAAACGCACGCCAGCATGAGCAGGGCTCTGTCTTGATCAACTAAGGTCCATTGCTGGCCAAAGAGTTGGCCTATGTGTGTCCAGCCTTCGGCCAGTGCCAGCCAGGCACAAAAAAGCACTAAACCAAAGTGCAGGCCAACAAAGGTCCATCTTTGTGCCACGGTGCGGCCATGTTCGCGGTTGACCCCGCCACCGGCATTTTGACTGTCCGAGTTATGATTTACTGTTTCCATATTTTTTCCTTCAATCGATATAGCTTAAGTGGTTGTCTGGTGTTGGGGCTCTGCGGCCAGCGCCACGGGCTCAACAGTACGTGTACGATAGATCATGTAATTACACAGAGATATCAGCGCCAGTGTGGCAGTCCCTAACGTTACCCAGGCAGCTTGTTCAGTCGTAATTGCCCAGTACAAAATTAAACCATACAACAGCTGTGTGACCGCCTCCATATGCAGGCCCACTTTGGCACCATCAAAAACCAGACCATTAAAGTGACATAACCAGAAAAACAGCAGTGACATACTCACCAGCGGTAAAGTGGGTAGCTCGCCAAAATAGCTCATTAGATAGGTAAATACGACCACAATGGCGCTAAAGCGCACGAATGCGGTCCATTTGGTACGTTTACAGATGAGGGGGTCTTTTGGCTTAAAGTCTTTAGAGCGTACCTTGGCGGTGAGCGAGTAAAAATCCGCTTTGTTGGCGTTTTTAGGGAGCCAGGCAGGTGGCGCGAAAACAGAGCAAAACACCTCAAACACGGAGCTGGAACATTTGATTTTTTGCCAGATGGTTTTGAGGTAATAGGAGTTGATCACCAAAGGGCTAAAACTCGGGTAGGATTCACGTACGCCGTATACCACAGGAACATCTTCCAGCTCGCGTTGGTAGGTGCCAAACAAGCGATCCCAGATGATCAAAATGCCGCCATAGTTTTTATCTATATACTGACGGTTGCGGGCGTGATGCACGCGATGCAGCGAAGGGGTATTAAAAATCTTATCAGCTCGCGGGGTCTTTTTCAGGTATTTAGTGTGGATACAAAATGCCCAGATGATCTGGGTATAACTGGCGGCCAGGAACACTTCCAGTGAAATGCCCATAAATGCCATAGGAATAAAGGTCATCCACATGGTGAGTTCAGTGAAATAGCTGATCCGAATAGAAACCCCAAAGTTAAAATTCTCTGCGGTGTGATGCACCAGATGGTCGGCCCAGAACAGCCCTATCATATGGTGAAAGCGGTGATTCCAGTAATACAAAAAGTCATAAACAAAGAATGCCAGCACATAGATCAGCGGGTTACTTTGGTCGAGTTCGAATAAGCGATACTCGTTATATACCAGCGTATACAGTGCGACTACGGCAAGTAAAAAAATAAAGGACAACCCCAAATTGCCAAGCGCAATGGTGGCATTGGTGAGCGTGTCGTTAAGGCGATAGTTTTTTTGTTTTCGTAAAAAGTTAATGGTTGCCAGAATAAATAGCGGGCCCAGATAAAAGGGCAGGGTGTACATTACTTCTTCGGTAAAGTTGAGATCCATGTTAATCCCTTAGAGTGATGTCTTCATTTCGACGGTGGCTTACCGGTCACTGTATGTAAACATGCCTTTGCCATCCGCCTTACCAGATATGTGTGATAAAAAGTAAATTATGTAAATTTATATTAACATTGTTTTATCCTTTGTTTCACGCTTTTTATGCCAGGTCATGTCACGAGAGATTAATTGTCTTGCTACTAGCAGGTTCTAAGCCGTCTGTGCCAAATGCCATAAGGTTAATACTATGTTTTTAAATTGTGATTAAAAAATGGATTTGGAATAATTTTTTCTCATCCATTGTCAAATGAGAATAAGTCTTGAGTATTTACTCAATATTTTTTCAGACTGGCCGATAGGGCTTAGGGATACAAAAAAGGAAATAAAGTTATGTCCAAAACTATTTTACCCCTGGTCAGTTTGCTGGCCTTTACCGCAGCCGTTCAGGCTTCAAACGCCACAACAACGCTGGTCAGTCAGAACTTTGATAGTGGCTATGTGGGCCTTTTCGTGGCAGATGGCGCGTTAAGCCAATTTGAGGCCTCATCGCTCAGACCTATCAGTGGAGATAAGAGCCTGGCGATGACCAGCGAAGGGCACTATCGAGTTGGCACCGAAGCAATGATCATGAGAACACTGCCGAAGGTGAGCCAGTTGAATGCATCGTTCGACATAGCGATGCCACTGTCTGATATTCATAGTCGCAGGCCCTATACTATCGTGCAGTGTATGTTTGAGATTGAATATGCCGATGGCAACGTGTATCAGTCTTATGTGTCACGTAATGACGACGTGCCGACTTACCAGCAAAGTATTTATTCACATAATTGCCAGGTTACTTTGCCTGCGGGCAAAGCCATCCATAAGGTAACCTGGTTTCTCGACAGCTATGCCTTGCCTAATGAAACCGTCTATCTGGATAATCTCGAAATCACGCTCAATGAAGGCAGCCATCAGCGCAATGCGCAGGTAGATCTATTTTGGCAAGGACGGGATTTCTCTGAGTTGAGCGAGGCGCAGGTCGACACTTTTTTCAGTGATACACCGACTTTAACGCACGACAATGGCACGACAAGTTTGCGTCTGAGTCAAGCCTCATCTGGTCGTTACACTACCCGGTTTCATCTCGAGGCGCCTGAGTTTTCTCACACCTATCCTGAGTATCTGATGTATCAGGCGAGTATTACTAACTCAAGCTCCCAGCCGGTGAGTGCGCAGCTTTATGGCAGCGCCAGCTATCAAAAGCAGTTTAGAGACGCAGATCACAGTGCCGTGTTTGCTCCCAGCTATTATATTGCACCGAACAGTACAGCCGTGGTGCCGATTATCGTAGATTTAGGTAAAGATGGCCTGACCACAGATATTGCATCTACTGAGCTGCGTATTGAGGCTGATGGGGCCGTGTTATTAAACAGTCTCACATTGCATTCAGGGACCAGCCTGTCAGACGGTCTGGTGACCATTGCGGCGTCTGGTTTTGAAACCGACTCGGGTGGGTTTACTACCAGTTCACCGCAAGACGTTACGCTTATCAGTCAGGCTCAACAGGTGATCAGCGGTGAGCAAAGCCTGGGCTTTGAGATGAACCCATGGCGTCAGGCCGGGTTTACCCATTACTTTGGTTGGGCTAATCAGTATTACGCAGACAAAGTCTATACTCAGATCGCCGTGCAACTACAAGATGCCCAGAAAGATACGCCGGTCAGAGTCTGTACAGATGTATATTACATGGCAGGAGGTAAAGACAGTTACTGTAAAGAGCGGGTTTTGGGCGTTGGCAGTTTCGCACTGTATGACGTCTATCCGGTAGACTCCGAACGGCGATTATATCGCATTCTGGTCAGGGTGCGTGCTTATGGTAATGCCAGCATCAAAGGAGAGATGGATAACTTTGTGCTGGGTTACTGGCCGGCGATACCCGCACAGTAACGGACAGGAGCAAGCGCAGACGAGTCTGCGCTTTTTTATGCTTAATGAAATGTTAGCCCCCACATCAGCACGCGACCATTGGTTATTGAATTTTATGGTAAATACCATAAAACAAGGTTTGCCAGGATTTGCCCTCGTTGGCTGAAGACTGCCAGTGTTGGTGTACCGTGTCATCTTGTTTGGGTTGCCAGGTAATGCGGTGTAACACGGGTTTGCCTTCGCTATCCAGCCCCGGACCTTGTAACACCATACCGTTATTGTCGCGGTTGCCGTTCAGCTGCAGTAGCAAACCGGCGTTGTCGGTCCAGCTTTGGTGCCACTGCTGTTGTTGCTTGTCGAAGATATTGAGGCTTTTTCCCTGATAGCCGGACACTGCCTGGTATTCCTCCAGGATCACGCAACCATTGAGTATTTTTGTGATTTTGCTATTACCAGCAAACTGACCTTTTGACATGACCCGCCATTCACCAACCCAAAAATCAAAGGCATGATAGTGAGGGCTGTCGCAAAGCGAGCGAGCCTGCAGAGCAAATGAGCAGCAGGCAATGAGCAATATACTTAAGGTCTTTATGAGCATCTGGTAGTGCATTCCGTATTGTCGACCATCTGAGTGATAAGTCGGATCCACACCCTTTATAAAAATAGTCACTGTTATCGTGATTAGGCAAGACGGGGAAACCGCGTTTCCCCGATTTCTGTGTTATTCGCTATCCAGTGCCAGCCAGTTCAGTTTCCAGTGGCTGTCGTGAGAATGAAGGGTCAGTGTATGCTGACCGGCGCTCAGGAAGATACGCGGACCCTGCTGCGTTTGCCACTGGTGAAAACCCCCGGTGCCTTTTACTGCGTGTTCGCCCAGAGGCTTTTCGTCAAGGATTACGCTAAAGCCCTTACCATCGCGAGGTCCGGCAACTCGGTAACTCAGGCGATAGTGACCGCTTTGGCTAACGTTAACCTGGTATTTTAGTTGTGCGTCTTCGGCTATACCATTGCCACCGGTGAGGTTAAAGCGCCCGTCAATGTCTGAGGTACGGGCTGAGTTTGCGCCTGTGATTGCATGGGCGTATTCGGCTTCAATTCTGCCAGGAATAGAAAAGACCGTCCCTGGGGTTTTAACCACATTACTGTAGTTACTTTGCAGATTGCGGCGCACCGCGACCACCGTATACTCATACACATTGGGAGAGGCATTGGCATCAATAAATCGAGTATCTATGACATTGTCAGCCATCAGTGCAAACATAGAGCCTGCACTTTGATTTCGATAAATACGATAACCGGCAATGTCTTTTTCTGGGCTAGGATCCCAGCTGAGTACAGTATTACCATGGCTTTGTGACAGGGTGAGGCCAGTTACTGGCATAGGGTAAGCAAACTGCTGGTCGCGCCGACTTTGTTCCTGCTGCTGCGCGAAGGCGAGCTGTTTTTTAAAGTGTTGCGTGGTTTTGCTGGATTTGGGAGCCGGGCCATCTAGTGCGACGCGAAAGCCTTCCGCAGCCCCGGCAAAGTTTTCGGGCTGGCTGCCGCGGCGGGTGACCGGCCAGATATTCCAGTGCCAGCTGCTGCCGCGAACGGCGCGCCTGTCACACTGCTCGGACGATAAGGCTTTGCCATCGGAGCGGGCGTTTTGATAGTCGTCCTCAAAGCAATCACCCATCAATTCGGCTACGTTGCTGAGCATGTCGTGCAAACCATAGGGGTTGGGCTGGTACATGCCAACAACACTGGCATACGTAGCATGATCGACACAATCGGCAAACCCATCAACAAAGTTCACATAGGTACTGCTGGTGGTACGCTGCAATGCATTTTCACCACTGAGATCTGCCGTGTTCTCGTATTGGCAGACTGAGGGATGTTTGGGGTCGTTGCCAAAATAAAAGCGCGTCTGAACCGCTCCTTTTGCCGCATATTCCCATTCCGCCTCAGTGGGTAGTCGGTAGGGTTTCCCCGTCGTTCTTGCCAGCCAGTCCACATAGGCTTTCGCGCCCGCCCAGCTGACACAGATAGCAGGCTGGAACTCATTGTCTGTCAGGCTGTTGTTATCCCAGCTACCCGGTGTGCTGCCAATAAACCAGCTATCAAGCTGGTGATAGCATTCCTGCGGTGCCACAAAGCCGGTCGCTTCTACAAAGCGTCGATACTCTCTGACCGTGACCTCATATTTGCCCAGGCTAAACTCTGGCAGCGTTACAGTATGAACCGGCTGGCTGTTCTTATTGTCTGTAGTACCCATAATAAAGCTGCCTGGCGGGAGCGTAACCATAATGGGTTCAATGGGTGAAGGGGTTTTACCGGCGAGTGCGGGTGCACAGATGGTCAGCAGTAAAAGCGTCGAATGAGGAAGTGTGAATTTCATGATTATTTTTCCTGTAAAAAAGACGCCTTCACCATGCCTAAGCAGAGAGGGTAAAATCCTAGCGAATTTTTACAAAGAGAGAAAAATAGAAATATTTTAGCTTGAGTTTAGTCATGGGGTTTTTATTAAGCTTTTGATAAGGCTGCTTATTTAAGCTTTTTGAAATAAAGTTATGCGGGGAAAATAACAAGCTTGTTGGGTGGGTAATTCTGGCCGCAGGGCGCGGCCAGAAAGTCAGGCTTACTGCTCAGCTGCTTGCTTAGCCAGGTATTCGTCGTAAGTGCCCTGGAAGTCAATGATCTGACCGTCTTTGATCTCCCAAATGCGCGTGGCCAAAGAAGAAACAAACTGGCGGTCGTGTGACACGAAGAACAGGGTGCCTTCGTACTGCTCCAGTGCCATATTCAGTGATTCAATGGATTCCATATCCATGTGGTTGGTCGGTTCATCCATTAACAGAATATTCGGCTTGTGCATCATCAGCTTACCGAACAGCATACGACCCTGCTCACCCCCGGAAATCACCTTAACGGACTTTTTAATGTCGTTTTGTGAGAACAGCATACGACCCAGGAATCCACGTACTACCTGCTCATCATCGCCTTCCTGTTGCCACTGTTCCATCCACTGAAACAGATCTAAGTCTTTTTCAAACTCATCCGCATGGTCCTGAGCATAGTAACCAATGTTGGCATTTTCAGACCATTTAAACTCACCCGACTTAGGTGCCATGCGCCCGGCCAGTGTGTTCAGCAAGGTGGTTTTACCCACGCCATTTTCACCGATGATCGCGACTTTTTCGCCCACTTCGACCAGTCCGTTGAGGCCACTGAACAGGGTTTCGTCAAAACCTTGCGAAAGATTTTCCAGCTCCAGTGCATTACGGAATAGCTGTTTGGATTGTTCGAAGCGAATAAACGGATTCTGACGGCTTGAGGCTTTCACTTCTTCCAGCTGGATCTTGTCTATTTGTTTGGCACGAGACGTGGCCTGCTTCGCTTTTGAAGCGTTTGCCGAGAAGCGTGATACAAACTGTTGAAGTTCAGTGATCTGAGCTTTTTTCTTAGCGTTGTCAGCCAGCAGACGTTCCCGCGCCTGAGTGGCCGCAAGCATGTACTCGTCGTAGTTACCCGGGTAAATGCGTAGCTCGCCGTAGTCGATATCGGCCATGTGCGTACACACCGAATTCAGGAAGTGGCGGTCGTGCGAGATGATGATCATGGTGCAGTCGCGCTGGTTAAGCACGTCTTCCAGCCACTTGATAGTATAGATGTCCAGGTTGTTGGTGGGTTCGTCGAGCAGCATGATGTCTGGCTCGGCAAACAGTACCTGCGCTAGCAGCACTCGTAGTTTCCAGCCGGGTGCAACTTCAGACATAGGTCCGTAGTGTTGCTCGGTTGGAATACCTACACCTAACAGCAGCTCACCCGCTTTAGCTTCGGCGGCATACCCGTCCATTTCGGCAAACTGAGTTTCCAGATCGGCCACTTTCATGCCATCTTCTTCACTCATTTCGGGCAGTGAGTAGATGCGGTCGCGTTCCTGTTTTATTTCCCACAACTCTTTATGACCCATGATGACCGTATCGACCACAGAGAATTCCTCGTAGGCAAACTGATCCTGGTTTAGTTTCGCGATGCGCTCGTTGGGATCGTAAGAGACGTTACCCGCGCTGGCCTCAAGCTCTTTGCTGAGGATCTTCATAAAGGTCGATTTACCACAGCCATTGGCGCCGATCAGACCGTAGCGATTACCGTCGCCAAATTTGACCGAGATATTTTCAAACAGCGGCTTGGCGCCAAACTGCATGGTGATGTTGTTACAAGACAGCATAAGGGGTGCTCATTAGATTCAATTGCCGCGATTTTAGCATTAAATCGCGTATGAGGGGGAAGGATATTGAAGCTTTACACTTAGCGGCAAAGGCGCTGCAAACCAAGTTCAGTGAGAAGAAAAAGTAACACGTCGGAACGATTAATATACAAGTTCTTTCAGCAACTTATGTTTGAGTCATAAACTGGTACTTTTTTATTGAAGTTGAAATATTCGATTGATAAAGTCTGCGGAAAAGGAACGTCCCTTTTTGGGAAAAGGAAATTTAACTTTGAAAGTTAATAATAATAATGAACAAAGATCGGCGCAAACACGTTTCGATAATGCCATCCTATGCCTGTCATTAATCGGTAAGTTTCATAGAAAGTCCATAAATATAAATGATATTCGTCATGAATTTGTGATCAGCGCTGATAGTGATGATGAATTTTCTGATATTCAGATCCTGAGAGCTGCTCGCTCAGTTGGATATAAAGCCAAGTTTAAAGTTGTTAAGTTAGAAAAACTTAATGAGGATTTACTTCCGGTCATGGCTGAAACTCAGGATGGTCAATTTTTTGTTATCGCTAAAATTACCTCAGAAGGGGTTTTAGTGCAGCACAGTGACCTGCAACAGCCACCACAAGAGATCACTCAGGCCCAGTTTATTGCTGAGTTTAAACCCAGAATGCTGATGCTGACGCCACGTTCCAGACAAGGCGCAAGTCAGGTTAAGTTTGGCTTTAAATGGTTTTTACCCGCACTGGCCAGATATAAAGTGTATTTTACAGACGTGCTGTTGGCTTCGTTCTTTATTCAATTGCTGGCACTGGCTTCGCCTATTTTTTTCCAGGTCGCAATAGATAAAGTCATGGTACACAAAGGCATGACGACGCTCGATGTGCTGGCCATCGGCTTTTTCTTTGTGATCACGTTTGAAGTAATACTAACTGGATTACGTTCATATTTGTTCAGTCATACGACTAACCGTGTCGATGTGAGTCTGGGTAGTGAGCTTTACCAGCATATGCTGTCTTTACCGCTGGCTTACTTTAAGTCACGTCGGGTTGGAGACACTGTGGCCCGCATAAAAGAGCTGGATACCATCCGGGAGTTTATGACCGGATCTGCTCTTACTGTGGTCCTGGACATGTTTTTTACCGTGGTCTTTTTTGCCATCATGTTTTATTACGCGCCGGGTTTGACATGGATTGTGGTTGCCAGTCTGCCTTGTTACTTTGTGATTGCCTTGCTGATGGGACCAAGTCTCAGAACCCGGCTGGAGGCTAAGTTTCAGCGTAGTGCAGAAAATCATTCGTTTTTGGTCGAATCTGTCAATGGCATCGAAACCATCAAATCTCTGGCGGTTGAACCCCAGCTCAGGCAGCGCTGGGATGAAAAACTGGCAAATTACGTCCGGGTTTCATTTCAGGCGTTTCAGCTTAATAATATTTATGGTCAGTTGTCCGGGTATGTAACAAAAGTAACCGGGTTATTGATCCTCTATTTTGGTGCCATTGCTGTTACCAGTGGCGTGCTTACCATAGGTCAGTTTATTGCATTTAATATTCTTGCACAGCGTGTTGCTGCGCCCATCATGCGATTTGCAAATTTATGGCAGGATTTTCAGCAAGCTAAAATATCTTTGGCTCGATTGGGGGACGTCCTGAATACACCCACCGAAACACAAGGCTCAAATAATATGATGCTGCCAAAACTGCGTGGCGAGGTGCGATTTGAAGATGTTGAGTTTCGTTATGCTCCGAACAGACCGCCTGTTTTGAATAACATAAACCTGACCATCAAAGCGGGCGAGGTAATTGGGATTGTGGGCCGCTCAGGTTCTGGAAAAAGCTCATTAACCCGATTGATCCAGCGCTTGTACTTACCCCATCAGGGTCGTGTATTTATCGACGGAATTGATATCAGTTTACTACCACCGGCCTGGTTAAGGACCCGAATTGGCGTTGTGTTGCAGGAAAACTTTTTGTTTAATGCCTCCGTGCGCGACAATATTGCGCTGAGCGACCCGTCGATGCCATTGGAACGGGTAATTGAAGCGGCCCGGCTGGCTGGCGCTGAAGAGTTTATCTTACAACTGCCAGAAGCTTATGATACCCAGATAGGTGAACAAGGCGGCATGCTTTCGGGTGGTCAGCGACAGCGTCTGGCAATTGCCAGGGCACTGGTGAACGACCCGCCTATCCTTATTTTCGACGAAGCGACCAGTGCACTGGACTATGAGTCTGAGCAGATCATTGCCAACAATATGGCACGTATCGCCAACAACCGCACTGTGTTTATTATCGCCCATCGCCTGAGTGCAGTGCAAAATGCCGACCGTATTTTGGTTATTGACAAGGGGGAAGTTGCGGAGCAGGGCACCCATTTTGAGCTGCTCAGAAAGGGGGGCCACTATGCGCACTTGTCGCATATACAGCATCATGGACAGGTGCAGTACGCTTCTTTGGAGCCGGAGGTGACGCCATGAGTCGCAAGTCGGACGCTCAGTTATATGAATTTTTGGCACCAGCTTTAGAGATCCAGGCTGCACCGCCGCCAAAAGGGGCGCGGGCGATTGTCTGGACATTACTGGTTTGCTTAATCATTGCGATTATCTGGGCCTGTTTTGGCCGGGTAGATATCGTGGCAATTGCACAGGGTCAGCTGATCCCCAAACAAAAGGTCAAAGTGATCCAGCCGCTGGAAACTGCTGTGGTGCGGGGGATCCATGTGCACGAAGGGCAGCGGGTTGAGCAAGGCCAGCTACTGGTGTCTTTCGACCCGGCCATTACCGAGTCAAATTTTCAGCGTATCAGATTGTCAACACAGGACTTTTCTCAGCAGATCCGGCGCAAGCAGCTGCTCATTGCGAGTCTTAATCAGGTTAAACCACCCAGCACCGCAGTACTCAATCCGGCACAGCAAGCGCTGCTGGAAGCTGAGCTGGCCGAGTATCATAGTGAGCGGGCCTCGCTGTCATCGCAATTACTCAGGTTTGAAGCCGAACTGGCTGGCGCGCAGGCGAAGCTGACTCAGCTGGACAAGGTGTTGCCTTTGGTTGAGGAACGAGCGCAAGCGCTGGAGCAACTGCAAGTTAACAAACTGGTTTCGCGAGAAGAGTATCTGGAAATAAAACAAACGGCGATTCACAACCGTGAACAGCGTCATATTGAGCTGGCAACCATAGAAACCTTGCAGGCCACCATTAAAGCAACACAGCAGGAGCAGGAAACATTAAAAGCGGCCTTAATACGCACAGCTCAGGCCGAGCTCAACCAGCTGCAGCAGGAGTTAGTGAATGCGCAGCAAGAACTGGCAAAGTCGCAGTTTTTGTTAAACCAAAATAAGCTGTATGCACCTGTGTCCGGCACTGTGGAGGCGCTGGCACTGAGTACACTCGGTGAAGTGGTGACCCCAGCTCAACAATTACTGACCATAGTACCTGCAGAAGATGAACTGATAGTAGAAGCACGACTGCTAAACAAAGACATTGGCTTTACTTACCGGGGGCAAATTGTTGAGGTGAAAATCGACAGCTTTCCGTTTACCCGTTACGGGATCGTCGAAGGTGAAGTACTCGACGTGTCTACAGATGCGGTAGAAGATGAGCAGCTTGGCCTATATTTTCCCGTCAAAGTAGCGATTAATCAACAAACTATCCAAGTTGATGGCCGCGTTGTGCCGCTCAGCGCAGGTATGAGTGTCTCTGCGGAAGTAAAAACTGGACAGCGTCGGATCATCGAATTTCTGTTATCGCCTGTTGTTCAACACCTGGACGAAGGTGCCCGTGAGCGTTGAGGCACAACACTTAATTTAAAAAAGGAAACATTATGCCTGGTTTCACTAAATCGGCTGTACTCGGCAGTACCTTGTTATTACTGACGCCCTGCGTCTGGGCAGTAGGCGCGAATTGTAAAAAACCGACGTCTGAGCTGGATAAACTAATATGCAAGTCGGCAATGCTCAAAATAGAAAACAACGCGTTGCAAGTTGCTTATTACAACCAACGAGCATGGCTGTGTGAGTTAGCGAGTGAGTTACAGCATGACGATGACTGGGACTGTGTAGAAGCTAAAAAGACATTAGAGGTTGAGCAGCAGCTGTGGGATAAAGCTGTGCTGGCACAATGCAAGACGAACGACTGCTTTACCCGTGCCTATCAGGCTCGGGTCGCCCAGATCAACGGCCAGGACACTCCACTACCCAACTTCAGGCTGACGACCTACGGCTGGGGAGATAAAGAATGTCAGGCCTACCTCAAGGTGCTTAACCGCACACCCAGGGAAGATTTTCGAAGCTGTAAGCTTCCAGATTTGACCGGTTCTGGTTTTACGACACTGCCCTTTAAACCGGTTGAGGGAGAGCTGCTCAAGCAGCTGGATCAGCAAATAGCACTGATTTACCACAGGAAACAGAACAACTGGCAGGATCAATTGCAAAAATATCAAAGTGGGTATTTAAAGTTGGAGATTGCTGACGTTGATCTTAATAAAGATGGAAAGAACGAACGTATCGTTAAATATTCTTACCCTAACTACCATTGTGAAATGTGGGAATATGATGCAAGCCCGTTGGATAAAGCAGCTGAATGGGAACTTCTTCCTGATGAAGAAGTTTTAAATAAGACCAGGAGCAATGGTTACAATAATGCGTATTTTACACTGGGTGTGGATGGAGTTATTAGTTATTTTAACATTAAAGGTAGGAACGAAATTATTAGAATGAATAATGATTTCTATGCTGTTTCAAAAGGTTACTTTAGGAACAGTATTAACCCAGGCCCTGTAGGAAGTAAGCAAGACATTAAAGTTTCAAAGTTTGATTTCAGTAAATCACGTCTAGAACTGAGCTCATGGTGTGGTTTTTGGTATAACTATTAATGATGATTTTTAAAAAAGGAGTGTTTGTTTTGTCTAGTGAAGAGAGTGTATCTGATTTCATGTAAAAATGTGAAGGTGTGGAAAATATATCTATCTTGATCATAAGGGGATACCGACAATAGGCGTTGGGTATAATCTTAGGAATAGTGATGTTCTAAATTTGGTTCTCGATGCTCTTGGTTATAGAGAATCTGTTTTAAATGATAATTATAACAATCTTGAGCAAGACGTAAGAACTGTTTTTAATGGCTCAGAATGGAACAAAAGTACCCTCAGTGCTAACACCAAAAAAATCAACGATATTTTAAGAGAGTATAAGGATAAAATCACGAATCCGAAACTAAAAGCCAAAGCAAAGGATACCTTTAGTTTTAGTGAGTTTGGCGATGATACTGCAGCCAAAGAGGCCATGAAGTCCATTTTTAAACGGCTATACAGGTTTTTTTCATCAAGGGTTGATAATTTTTCTTGAAGTTATCGAGCCGGGAAACCAGTGAAATGTGTTATTTGAATGAACTTACATTTCAGTGATTTTTTAGAAGGTTTAATAGATTTTGGTAGCTAAGGAGCTACGCCACTTAAGTAAAGATTGTTAAAGTTTTTTAAAAGACTAATTTGGTTAAAAAATTTAAGGATAGCAATGAAAAAAGAATTACTCTTGAGCAGGCTCAGTCTGTGCTTGCTGATTATATCACCCTCAGTCTGGGCAGTAGGCGCGGATTGTAAAGAGCCGGCGTCTGAGCTGGATAAACGGGTGTGCCAGTCGGCATCTTTAAAGGCGGCCAATGAAGCACTGAATGTGGCGTTTCATAACCAGCGTGCCTGGTTATGTCAGGAGGCTGAGATTCTGCGTCGTGAAGATGATTGGGATTGTATGGCCGCTAAAGAAGACTTTTGGGCTGAGCAGCGGCAGTGGGATAAAGCTGTGCTGGCACAATGCAAGACAAACGACTGCTTTACCCAAGCCTATCAGGCTCGGGTCGCCCAGATCAATGGTCAGGACACGCCGCTGCCGAACTTCAGGCTGACGACCTACGGCTGGGGAGATAAAGAATGTCAGGCCTACCTCAAGGTGCTTAACCGCACACCCAGAGAAGAGTTCCGGGGTTGCAAACTCCCCGACCTGAGCGGTTCAGGATTCAAGACTCTACCCTTTAAAGCGGTTGAGGGAGAGCTGCTTAAGCAGCTGGATAAGCAAATAGCGCAGCGTAACCATAAAGAGCAAACCAACTGGCAGGAGCAACTGAAAAAATATCAAAGTGGTTATATAAAGATGGAAATGACTTATTTAGATCTTGATGGAGATGGAAATAAGGAAAGATTGGTAAGGTATTCCAGGCCTGATGTATTTTGCGAAGGACTTGGTTATGAAGAGGGTGTGGAAGATAAATTAAAAAGATGGCGTGAGCTAGGCCAGGATGGAGTTTTTAAGAAAGCTTTAGAGCACGGCTATCATAGGAATTATTATACTGTTGGTAATGACGGTAAGTTAAGGTCTATTGGAAAGCGAAGTAAGAACAGGCTGGTTGCTTTTGAAAACAAAGTCTTTAGTTTTACAAAAAATGGACTTGTAACTAAGCGGGATTATGAAACGTGGGGCGGGAAAACTTATGTTGAAATTGATTATGTTAAAGCAGGTGGTGATGGGTATGTAGAAGAAAATTGGTGTGGGTTCTGGTATAATTATTAATTTTAATTTTAAAAGGAGTTTTAGTTTTGTCTGATGAGATGAATGTATTTGACTTTATATCGAAGTATGAAGATGTTGAGAAAGATATCTATCTTGATTGCAAAGGAATACCAACAATTGGTGTTGGTTATAATCTGAAGAATAAAGAGGTGCTCTTACTAGTTATGGATAAACTGGGGTATAGCAAAGCTAATTTAGGAGAAGATAACTACGATTTATTTAAAGGTGAACTAAAGGAAGTCATTGAGAATACCGAATGGAACAAAAGTACCCTCAGTGCTAACACCAAAAAAGTCAACGATATTTTAAAGGAATACAAAGATAAGATTGCAGACCCTGAATTAAAAGCCAAAGCGAAGGATACCTTTGGTTTTAGTGATTTTGGCGTTTTATATTGGAAAGTCAAAAGCCAAAGAGGCCATTTTTGACACGGTTATGAAGATTTTTAACTTTTTATCAATGTATTGAGAAAGTTATCGAGCCGGGAAACCAGTGAAATGTGTTATTTGAATGAACTTACATTTCAGTGATTTTTTAGAAGGTTTAATAGATTTTGGTAGCTAAGGAGCTACGCCACTTAAGTAAAGATTGTTAAAGTTTTTTAAAAGACTAATTTGGTTAAAAAATTTAAGGATAGCAATGAAAAAAGAATTACTCTTGAGCAGGCTCAGTCTGTGCTTGCTGATTATATCACCCTCAGTCTGGGCAGTAGGCGCGGATTGTAAAGAGCCTGCGTCTGAGCTGGATAAACGGGTGTGCCAGTCGGCATCTTTAAAGGCGGCCAATGAAGCACTGAATGTGGCGTTTCATAACCAGCGTGCCTGGTTATGTCAGGAGGCTGAGATTCTGCGTCGTGAGGATGATTGGGATTGTATGGCCGCTAAAGAAGACTTTTGGGCTGAGCAGCGGCAGTGGGATAAAGCTGTGCTGGCACAATGCAAGACAAACGACTGCTTTACCCAAGCCTATCAGGCTCGGATAGCCCAGATCAATGGTCAGGACACGCCACTGCCGAACTTCAGGCTGACGACCTACGGCTGGGGAGATAAAGAATGTCAGGCTTACCTCAAGGTGCTTAACCGCACACCCAGGGAAGATTTTCGGGGCTGCAAACTTCCGGACTTATCCGGTTCGGGGTTTACAACGTTGCCGTTTAAACCGGTTACGGCGGAGTTGCTGAAAAAACTAGATCCTCAAATCGTAAAGAGCGTGCATTCAAAAGCATTTACTTGGAAGGAAAGGCTTAACAAATATCAAAATGGTCACATAAGGATGGAGGTGGCGAATATTGATATAAATAAAGAAGGAAAAAAAGAGAAGGTCATAAAATACTCTATGCCAAGTTATTTTTGTGATACATGGGATGATGGTATAGAAATGCAGGTTAAAGAAGCACAGTGGGAAGCGCTCACAGAACGTCAAGTTTTAGATAAAAGTATAGAGAATGGTTTTGTTAATTTTTACTATAAACTGGATGGGAATGGAAATCTCAAAGCGCTTAATGTTAAAGGGAGAAATGATGTTGTCAAATTCGGCAATGAGTTTTATGCCGTTTCAGAAAATAAGTTTTTAACCAACTTAGAACCGCGGAGATGGGGTGGGAAGCAAGAGGTTACAATTTTAAAGATTGAACTTGGTAATGTAAATACCACCTCAGAGAGGTGGTGTGGCTTTTGGTACAACTACTAGTTTTTATTTTAATTGCGAAAGGAGTGTGTTTTGACTAGTGAAAATAATATTTTTGATTTTGTATCAGAATATGAAGGTGTTGAAAAAGACATCTATTTTGATCATAAAGGGATACCGACAATTGGTGTTGGTTACAACCTTAGAAATGAAGATGTGCTTATACAAGTCCTGGATAAGCTCGGTTATAGTAATGATAATGTTGGGGCTAACTACAGCCTATTTAAAAGTGAAATTAAAAAGGTCATTGATAACGCAGAATGGAACAAAAGTACCCTCAGTGCTAACACCAAAAAAATCAACGATATTTTAAAGGAATACAAAGGTAAGATTGCAGACCCTGAACTAAAAGCCAAAGCAAAGGATACCTTTAGTTTTAGTGAGTTTGGTGTTTTATATTAGAGATTAGAAAGCCAAAGAGGCCATTTAGGTGTTTTTTGCAAGGTTATAAAGAGCTTTAAAATTTAATTGGTTTGTTGAGGTGTTTCAAGGAGGTTATCAAGCCGAGAGGCCAGTGAAATGTGTTGTCTGAATGAGCTAGCATTTCTGTGGTTTTTCAGAAGATTGAATAGATTTTGGTAGCTAAGGAGCTACGCCACTTAAATAAATATTGCTAAAGGTTTTTTAAAGACTAATTTGATTAAACTATTTAAGGATAGCAATGAACAAAGAGTTATTTTTGAGCAGGCTCAGCCTGTGCTTACTGATTATATCCCCTTCCGTTTGGGCGGTAGGCGCGGATTGTAAAGAGCCGGCGTCTGAGCTGGATAAACGGGTGTGCCAGTCGGCATCTTTAAAGGCGGCCAATGAAGCACTGAATGTGGCGTTTCATAACCAGCGTGCCTGGTTATGTCAGGAGGCTGAGATTCTGCGTCGTGAAGATGATTGGGATTGTATGGCTGCCAAAGAAGACTTTTGGGCTGAGCAGCGACAGTGGGATAAATCCGTGCTGGCACAATGCAAGACGAACGACTGCTTTACCCAAGCCTATCAGGCTCGTATAGCCCAGATCAACGGTCAGGACACGCCGCTGCCGAACTTCAGGCTGACGACCTACGGCTGGGGAGATAAAGAATGTCAGGCTTACCTCAAGGTGCTTAACCGCACGCCCAGAGAAGAGTTCCGGGGTTGCAAACTCCCCGACCTGAGCGGTTCAGGATTCAAGACTCTACCCTTTAAACCGGTTACGGGGGAGTTGCTTAAGCAGCTGGATAAGCAAATAGCGCAACGTAACTATAAAGAGCAAACCAACTGGCAGGCGCAGCTAAAAAAATATCAAAGTGGGTATTTAAAGCTGGAAATAGCCGAAGTTGATCTGGATAAAGATGGGAAGATGGAGAAGGTAGTTAAGTACTCGAGACCTAGCTTTCTTTGCGACCCGCTTGATGCCGACATGGAAATTCGCGAAAAGAAGGTATATTGGCAGGAGTTAAGTGACAAAGATATTGTGAGAAAAAATGAAAGAAATGGATATTTAGATATTTTTTATAACCTTGATTCGAAAGGTGTTTTGAAGCTTGCTGAATATTGGCAGGAGAATGCCTTGGTTCTATTTGAAGGTAAACTGCTTTCTTTTGAACGGAATAGTATGGTGACAAATAGAAATTATAAAAACTGGGGAGGGAAGGAGTATGTCGAAATGGATTACTTTAGATTTGAAAGTGGTAAGGGGGAAAAAGAAAGGTGGTGTGGTTTTTGGTATAATTACTAGTTTTTGTTTTGATTGCGAAAGGAGTGTGAGTTTTGTCTGGTGAAAATAATATTTTTGACTTTATATCAAAGCATGAGGGTATTAGGAAAGATATCTACTTTGATCATAAAGGGATACCGACGATTGGTATTGGTTATAATCTTGAAAATGATGATGTTTTAAAGTTGGTGGTGGATAAGCTGGGTTATAATGAAGCCAACTTGGATGCGACAAATTATGAAATGTTCTTCGAAGAAATAAAAGATATCTTTGTTCGTTCAGAATGGAACAAAAGTACCCTCAGTGCTAACACCAAAAAAATCAACGATATTTTAAAAGAGTATAAGGATAAAATCACGGATCCGGAACTAAAAGCCAAAGCAAAGGATACCTTTAGTTTTAGTGAGTTTGGTGATGATACTGCAGCCAAAGAGGCCATGAAGCCTATTTTCGACACGGCTATACAGGATTATGAAAGGCAAATTATTAACACCCTGGCGAGCCGCCAGAAAATAAGCCATGCAGAGGCTAAAGCCCACTGGGAAGGGCTGAGTGACTCGCAGCGTACTACCGTATTCTCTTTGGTCTTTAATGGCGGCACCAAGGCCATGCTAGGTAAAAAACTGTCGGCTGCGATTGTCAGCGGCGAGATTCATAATGCCTTTTTTGAAGTGCTGTTTGGCAGTAATAGATCCAAGGACTTCAACGATGATGGCAAGGTCGACGGCAGGCCATATGGTTTGCAGGAGCGCCGTTTTGCGGAAGCGTTCAAAGTGCTGGAATCAATGACACTGGCGCAAAAAAAACAATTATACGCTTTGCTTAGTGAACAAAAGGGCAAGATTAATGACTATCTCAATAATGTTGTCGATGTCAATAATAAGGGTGAGCACAGCCTGCTGGCGGACGAGCGTAAAAAAGCCATGTTCGCTAAATTTAATGGCCTTGTTGAGCAGCTTAAAACCGATCTGGATGCGGCCGAATTTCCGGTCGGTGGGTTTGAATGTAAAATCGGTACTGCCCTTCCAATAGAACCTTACCTTATTTATATGGGGCAGGATATTCACCCCAGTGATCAACTTTGGGTTAATACCGATGGCTCTATCACTAAAGGAGGATACAAAGACGCCTCTACCAATTTGCGTCCTCCCGGCGTTGAGCTGATAGAGACTCACACCGGTGAATTTGTGGACTATTCGACGTTGGTGCTGCGAGATGTGATCACCGGTAAGCTGATTCATCCGGATGGTACACCTTACGTTCCCTACCAGCCCGGTAAGGGTAGTGGTAATGGCAATGGAGATGATGACTCTGGAAATGTAATATCGCCATATCCAAGACGAAAACCAAAGCGCAAGCCTAAGCCGCCTCCCCCACCTCCGCCTGTGAACAAAGATCCGCTGGCACTGGATTTAGATGGGGATGGCATTGAAACCAAATCACTTGAAAATGGCGTGCACTTTGATTTAGACAATAGCGGTTTTGCGGAGAGGGTGAGTTGGCTGGCACCTGACGATGGCTTTTTGTTCTTAGATCGAAATCAGGATGGCATAGTCAACGGCGGCGGTGAACTGTTTGGTACAGAGACCCGACTGGCCGATGGTACACTTGCAAGAGATGGCTATGAGGCACTGGCGGAGTTTGATAGTAATGGTGATGACATCATTAATGCTGAGGACGAACGTTTTGCCGAGCTAAAAGTATGGCAGGATCTAAACAGTGATGGCGTCAGTGATGAAGGGGAGTTATTTAGTCTTGCTGAGCTGAATGTGACAGAGTTGTCATTACAGACTGCGCGCGGCAGCGGTGTGGACCCCAATGGAGTAGACCATCGTGGTGCTGGGTATTTTACTAAAGAGGATGGCAGCCAGGGATTAACGGAGAGCTTATGGTTTGAGCGAGATACGATTAATACCATTCCTATTGAAATTCACCAGAGTAAAGACAAGACAATCCCTGCTGAGATAATGGCGTTACCCGACGCTGACGGCTACGGCAATATGGCGTCGCTGCGATACGCCATGTTACTTGAAGAAGGCGATGAGTTAAAAAATATGGTGCGCGCCTTTGCACAAGAATCGGATCCGGTTGTGCAGCGTAACATGATGGCGAGCATAATTTGGCAGTGGACGGGTATTCCCGCCGACTCTCCAACACAAGGTATTAATTCTGGTTACGTGCAGTTTATCGAAAAGCTCTGGGGTGAAGAAATCACACTTTGGCGTCTGGGTTTTCTGGAGGGGGAAGGAAAAGCACTCTTTGACGAAACGCTGGAAGGTATTTACTTTCAGATGTTATCGACTTCTACGCTGGCACCATATCTTGGTTTTCTCGACGATGACACGGTGGAATTAGAAGCATCTGTGAGCCAGCTTATTACTGATATAGAAGATGGCAAAATACATGGCGACTATCTGTTCAGATATATCGATATACTGAATCATTATTCTGAGCCTGGTCACTCTATGCTGGTTGATATATATCACCTGGTTAAAGATGAACTACGTATTCTATTGCTTGATACGCAAAAGAGAGCAGAGTTGGAAAACAGTGACTTTGGTAAATTGCTGGCCATTACCGATAGCGTGATCAGTGAATCAGAAATGTTTCCTGAAGTTGCTCTGTTACAAGAAAATGGCAAGTCGGACTTAGAAGTCTTCGAGCATTTTTATCCTCGCATGCAGGCTGAGATTATCGCTGCTGTGCGTGACCCTGCCAAACGTGCAGCGTTAGCCGAATTGAGTTTTGTAAGGCGTACATCATCGCAAAGCATATTAAATGGAACCAGTAAAAAAGACTATCTGTCGGGCGGTCAAAACGATGATCGTATATATGGTGGTGCCGGAGAAGACCTTATCACAGGAGGTGCGGGGGATGACGGTCTGTTTGGCGGTGCCGATAATGATATCTTGTTCGGTGATATTGGTAATGACACGCTAAATGGAGGCTTTGGGGACGATGAGTTAAACGGCGAAGCAGGGGATGACTTGTTAAGGGGTTATAACGGTGAGGATATACTGCGTGGTGGCCAGGGCAACGATATTCTGACTGGGGGCGAAGGTAATGATGTGTACCTGTGGGATTTGGGAGATGGCAATGACATCATCATCAATGATAACTCGCAATATAAGTCAGATGCACACGACAAAATCGTGTTTGGTCCGGGTGTCACAAAAGAGCAGGTTCATATCTCACGTCAAAATAAGGATGTCGTACTGACAATCTCGCCCAGTGGCGAGACCATTACCATTCGCGACTACCTTACCAGTCAGTACCAGCAAATTGATGTATTTGAATTTCACGATGGCACTGAGATGACTGCTTCAGAGGTAAAGGAGCAGTTGTTAACGGTAAATGGCGACGCGCAGAACGATACGCTGGAAGGTAACTACAATGAGCATGACATACTGTATGGTCATGCAGGTGATGATCAGCTTAGTGGCAAGTCAGGGAATGACGATTTATACGGTGGCACTGGCCAGGATATTTTGCACGGTGATCATGGTCATGATGAGCTGTTTGGTGATGAAGGCAATGATACGCTCAACGGGGGCTCCGGCGATGATGCCTTGTTTGGGGGGGCCGGTGATGACAATCTGGAAGGTGGCAGCGGCGACGACTTTATCTCGGGTGGTACGGGTAACGATACATTAAAAGACACATTGGGTGATAATGTCTTCTACTTTGAGCAAGGGTGGGGGCAAGACAAGTTACTCGCACCATCAGAGAGCTTTGAGACCTACCTTGATGAGGATGGCAATCTCATCAATGCTGATTGGCGCTATGATCCACACAATGTCATTTCATTTGGCTACGGCATATTGTTCAGCGACATGGTGTTTAAGCGTGTTGATGACTCCTTGTTGATTGAACATGGTCAGGACTCATTGCTGGTCGAAAGTTTCTTTGCGTCTGAGACTGAATTCGGTGTTATGCGCATCACTGCACATATTGATGAATTTCATTTTGCCAATGGTGAAGTGATTACCTATCAACAGATCAAGGCCAACATATTAGCATCAACGGCATCTGATGATGTGATTGTCGGGTTTACTCAGCCGGACCAGATAGACGGCGGAGCAGGGGACGATACCATCCATGGTATGCAAGGCAATGACCACCTGACAGGTGGGCTTGGAAACGACCAAGTTGAGGGTGGCGAAGGCCACGATACGTTACACGGTGGAGAAGGTAATGACACGCTCAATGGAGGAGAGGGAGCTGACAGGCTGTTTGGCGGCTATGAAAACGATACGCTGGATGGTGGCAAGGATAATGACTATCTGGTGGGAGGAGAGGGCCGGGATAAGCTGATAGGCGGTTCCGGTAATGACCGGCTAAACGGTGGATATGACGACGACATTTTACAGGGCGGCTCAGGCGAAGATACTTACCTGTTTTCTAAATACTGGGGACAGGACGTTATTGAAGAGTCCGGTTCACAAAACGATCGCATTGTATTTGAAGATGGGATCACCCTGGCTGATGTGCGATTTGTCAGAGAACAAGATCACCTGACCATTATTGCGAAAGAAGATGGCAGCCAGATATTTCTGGATGGGTACTTCTGGGGAGATGGCAAAAGTTATAAAGCGATTGAAGTAATAGAGTTTTCTGACGGCCAAAAATTGACCTATGAAGATCTGTTCCAGTTGATGAATACGGCCACCGAAGGTGACGACCAGCTATATGGGAAATCTCAATCAGCCGTTGAGATCCATGGCCTGGGTGGCAATGACACCATTATTTCTCACGGTCAGGTTTACTCAAAATTATACGGTGGTGCAGGTAACGACCTCATTGAGGGAAATGGTTATCTGGATGGTGGTATCGGTAACGACGAACTGAGAGCTGGCTTTTTTGATGGTAATCACCTGGTAGGCGGAGAAGGTGATGATAAATTAATGGCTTACTTTCATGACTTTTATCGGGTATCAGGCACCTTTGAGGGTGGTAAAGGGAATGACGAAATCTTCGGTAGCCTGGGAAATGATACTTACATTTTCAACAAGGGCGACGGCCAGGACACCATTACTGAGTGGGACCCTCGCATGCCCAGCCCACAATCTGAAGCCTCGCATGATGTGATCCGCTTTGGTGAGGGGATCCGAAAAGAAGATCTTGTATTCCGTCAAGTGAACAAAGATCTGGTGATTGAAATCGCAGGTGAAGCCGACACTATAACCGTTAAAAACTGGTTTATGGGTTCAGAGCATTACAAAATCAACGCGTTACAGTTTGCAGATGGCACATTGCTTAGCAGTAGTGAGATAGAGCAAAATGTCGTTGTCGACCCGGGTACTGGAGATCCAACTGGTGGCGGTGACAGTAATGGCTCAGACAGCACAGCTTCAGTGGAAAACCTCGGTGGTACTTCGGATATCCTGACTGGCAGCAATGGCGATGATGTCTTGAGTGGCGGCGCAGGCTCGGATGATCTGGCAGGCGGTGCTGGTGATGACATCTTATTGGGTGGCCGTGATGATGACTATTACCTCTATGACAGCGGCAAAGATGTTATTCGTGACAGTCATGGTGTTGACAGTGTGATCTTCAGAAATGGCATTACGTTTTCGGATGTTGCGTCCGGTCTTTCCCGTTCCGGGGATGATCTTGTACTAAGAATTAACGGCAGTAATGAGAACACCCTGACAATAGAAGGCTTTTTTGCCAGTGGTCACAACATGGTCGAAATATTCCAGTTTGAAACCGGGGGCATGTTCAATGCGCAGCAAATTTATGGTGCCTTTGGTTTGCCATTACCGGACCCCGAAGCGCCTCCCGCCGCTATCAGTCACGGCACTGCGGGCAGCGACACACTAAACGGTACAGACAGCGATGAGACCATTGATGGATTGTCCGGCAATGACACGCTGTCGGGTGGCAAAGGCAATGATGTTTTGATAGGGGGTCGAGGCCATGACCGTTACTTATTCCGAGCTGGTGATGGTCATGATGTGATTGATAATACCCATGGTGGCGATGATGTGATCGAGCTACAGGGGGTTAGCTTTTCAGATGTAGCAAGCGGTCTGCAAAAATCGGGCGATAACCTGGTGCTGAATATCGGCTCTGGCGGTGACAAGCTAACGGTTAAGAATTGGTTCCTTGGCGGTGATTTTGTGGTAGAGCAAATTCAGCTTTCGGATGGTTCGAGTATTTCTGCGGATCAGATTTTCTCTGCATTTGGCATTGCAAACCCCAACAGGCAGCGCTCCGTTCAGTACGATAACTTGCCTGATGAAGCGCAATTTGAGTCACGCTTCGCAGGAGCGGCTAACAATGACACCTTATTGGGCAGCTCAAGTGCTGATATGATCGATGGTAAGCAAGGAGACGACTGGATCATGTCTGGTGGTGGAAATGACTACCTTATCGGCGGCGGTGGTGACGATACCTATGTGATCGGTGCTCAGGCAGGGCATGTAATGATCAACAACTTTGATGAGTCGGCATCCCGCTCAGAGACTTTGAAATTTGAATCAGCCCGCTCTAGAGACGTCCAGTTTAAACAATCGGATATGGATCTGATCATCGAGTTGTCTGCGACAAGCAGTGTGACTGTTCTTAACTATTTTGACGAAACGTCGCAGGACGCCTATCAACTGGAGCGCTTTCAGTTTGCCGACTCTGTGGTGCTAACCCCTCAGGATGTGGCAGGCAGGTTGTTTACAGTAAGTGAGCAAAGTGCAGTGCAAAGCAGTTTTGAGCGCTTAATGCAGGCAGCCTATGCTTCGGATATGTCTGATGATGGAGCAGAGCTTGGCAGCTCAGTGTTGTTAGACAAAGTCCTGGTTGCAAGTCAGCCTTAACCTTCTATTCGCCGCTGTAAGCAGCGGCGAATTTCCTCACCTTTTGTGGTTTAGTGGTTTGTTTAACTAAACTTACGGCTGGCTATCATGTGTCAGGCTTTCTGCCAAGTTTATCAGGGTCGCTGCCACGGTTTCTTGTGTCAGCTGAACATAGTCACAACTCGGCGTAATTTGCTCACCGACAACATAGGCTTGGTGGGCGGCTTCCAGCATTGCAATGTCATTGACATCGTTACCAAAACACACGGTTTGCTGCATATGCAGACCAAGCTCCAGCAGTGCTGTAAGCTTGTTGCTGCGAGCGGGCACCAGATCAAAGCAATGATGGCCGTTGTGATGATAGACTTCAAAACTGCTGAGTGTTTGTTCACATACTTGTTTGACCTGTTCGTGATGCTCATCCTCTAAAACCAGTAACTTCACTATGGGCTCATGCCTTAGCAGTTCATTGCTTCCCGGCGGAATGCCCAGTTCGGCCACATGCTGATGAAAATGATGAGGCTTGTTTGAGATGGCATACTGCCAGTGGCCGTCAAATAAATAGGCAATTTCGTGATTGTCCAGCCAAGTAAGCAAAGTGGTGATTTGCTTTGGCTCGAAACTATGGGCACTGACTACCGCTTTGTGCTCGCTGAACATAGCGCCGTTGCAGCCAATGATAGGGTGATGCCAGAAGCACTCAGGCAAGACAGGTAAGGTATCTCTCAGAGGTCGTGCGGTGGCAAAGTACAACTTACCACCATTACTTTGCAATGCCAGCAGGCCATCTTTGATGTCATCATGCATGCGCTGGGCATGGAATACGGTCGTGCCATCTAAATCAAAAACAAAATTCATTATAACTTCCGGGTACAAAACAGAGCATTTACTTTGCCAAATTCACCAGTTAGTATTTTGGCTATCGGCTCATTTTTTATAATTATCGGCTCAAGTTGACCATTAATACAGGAAAACCCGCCCCCATCCGCTTTGCACTGAATCAATCTGTGCAAGTTAAGTACATTGAAAAACAGAAGGTCCTGTTCGAGTGGCATCAGCATGATTGCTTTGAACTGATCCTGACTATAGGCGCTCAGGGCTGCGGATTTATCGGCAACACCATTCATGCGTTTGCTGATATTGACCTTGCCCTGATTGCACCGGGTGTGCCTCATACCTGGGACAGCCAGCCACCTTATGACAGTGCCGAGCTAGTGATTGTGGTATTGTGGCCAAAGACATTACTGGCTTGTGCCATTGCTGAGCTGGCAGACTTACAGAGCTGGCTTGATAGTATTGCAAGCGGGCTGGTCTTTAGCCGTGATACCGCAGAGCAGGTGCGTGAACAGTGCCTGGCACTTAACGCGGCAAGCCCGCTTAATCGGCTGACTTTGCTGTGTGAGATACTGGCTGAGCTACGCGGTCGCCCAGCTAAAGGTATCGCTCTGGATCACTCGCGTAATTCAGAGCGGTTGGCCCGGGTAAAGGCCTGGATTGCAAGTCGGGTTGACACGCCGCCTAGCCTGGTTGAGTGTGCAGCGCATATCAATGTCAGTCCGGCGACCTTAAAACGTTGGTTTCAACATGAGCTTGGCTGTTCGTTTTCACAGTATTGTGCTCAGCTGCGCTGTCAGCGTGCCCAGCACTTACTGGCAACGGAGCGTCGGCCCATTGGGGTGGTGGCACAGCAATGCGGGTTTACCAGCGCAGCCTATTTTAGCCAGTTTTTTAAAGCATACACAGGTACAACTCCCCGCGCCTATCGGCGTCAGTTTCGCTGGCGCAAACTATAACAGCAGCGCGCTGTGTTAGGAGAGCGACGGCATTTCAAGCCTTTATTGACAATCAGTGAAAACTTCATCTTTTTGCCTTTAATTTACAATGTTTAGTGTTTTAATGTTTTGTGTTTAGCGTTACATTAATGTTGTTTATTTTGTAAAGGGAATGGTGTTTATGTGTGGCTTTCGAGGTTTAGGGATCGCGGTATTTGCGATGATAGTAGCGGGTTGTGGGGGAGGAAGTGAAGATTCTAATAACGATAACGCTGTTAAGGATAAGATTGAGGCGGTGTGTGAATTAAGCGCAGCTGAAAACGTAAATGATATTACAAAGCAGTTGAATACAGTTCTTGAGAATCTTCATACAGGCTCCCAGGTCGACGGGCAGGAGTTTTACTATGATACGAAAATTTTACCAAATCACTATACACTTGGTAGCTTGCTAACGAAAGCAGGGAAAAAAGTCACGTCAAATCGTGATGCTAAAAGTGAGGAGCACACGCTCAGTAGTGCCAAAATTTACAACGATACTGGCTTGACGTATGACCTGACCAAGAGCAACTCTACTAGTTTGGGCGACGAACTTTTTACCGCATTTACAGGGGTACCGCTCGGTCTTGAGATGAGCGATACAGATAAAAAAAATCTGAGTGCTCATGTGAGTATTGATATCGAGTATAGCGATTTGAAGTATTCAGAGCTGGATGAACCAAAAGAAGTCTTTTATCAGGCTGCATCAGAACACCCGGAAGCGACTAAACTGGTTGCTGGGGTTTATACAGCAAAGATTAAATCGCGAATATCTCAGTCTGCCAATTGCCAAGGGACTTCAATAGAAGCGCTAGAAGTCAGTATTTCAGACTTCCTGGCGCAATCTAGTTCAAATATGGCCATTACTGATTCCAGCAGCAGTGACTCTTTCATCGAGCTGACGTCTAAGCAAGACGTTGCTGTGGCTTATCTGTTTCATACCTATCAACCAAAAGATCCAAAACCATTCAATGTGTTTGCTTACACAGACAGTGGACCAACCATTCGGCTTAATTGGGAGTCCAATTATTCCGGATTAACCTACAAAGTATATTACAGTCAAAGTCAGGACTTTTCAGTTGAGAATGCCATTGTATATGAGCAGGAGGTTAACCAGCCTTTTGCCGTTATCAGTTCTGCTGACTTTCAACCAGGTCAGGAGTGGTGGTTTAAAGTCGAAGCCATTGTAGCTGATCGCGAAGAAAAATTTGTGTCTGAACATATGCAGCGAGTGCGTGTTCCAACTGACGCGCCATCGGTGCCTGTCACGGTTAGTGCAACTCCAATGCAAGATGGTCGAGTAAAAATAGCCTGGACACAACCGGTAGATAACGATGCTGTAACGTTTGAAGTAATGCGAAAAGAGGCGGATATCGGTGACTATGTACAAATCAAGTCAATCAGCTATGACTCATCAAAAGAGAGTTTCATTAAAGGCCACTATGTTGACTCGGCCTTAAAAAAGAATACTGAATACCACTACAAAGTCCAGTATAGCAATTATTTAGGTGCATCGCCTGAATCAAGAAGCGTCTCTGTGACCACTCCGGCTGAGTTTACTGATGGTGGTACTGAGGTGAGCGCAGAAGCGGGTGAAAACCTGTATTCAGAGCCTGGTAAAGACGTTTATCTAAATGGCACTAAATCTAGCACGACATCGAATTTACCTCTAAGTTATAGGTGGAGTGCACATTCACAAAACCAGGCCACCACAGAGTTGCATGACAAAGATAAGGCTGAACCTTACTTCACCATTCCTGCGGATATACGTACGCCACAAACCCTGATTTTTGTATTGCAAGTTTCGGATGATGGTAACTGGGAAAACTCCGATATAGATACTGTGGAAGTCCATGTTGTCGATAGTTCCGGGGGAAGTGAAAATCAGGCGCCGACCATAGTACTTGATATTAGCAACGAGACGCCGGTTGCGGGAGAAACAGTGACAATATCTGCACTGGGCTCTTCTGATCCAGATGGGGATCAACTTAGCTATGTTTGGCAAGATATCAGCGGTCAGCTAAATATATCAGAAACTTATGAGCCGACTTTAAATGTTAGTATTCCTACCTCTGCATCACCAAACACAAAGTACCAGCTGCTACTGACATTGAGCGATGGCTATAATGCTGTGCCTAAAGTGATTGAGCTAAATGTTGCTCAAACAAAAGTACAAGGAGGCCCATTAATCATTGAAGCCGCTTTTGCTGAAGCTCCGATTCTGGGTCAACAAAACCTTTTGCAGATTTACGTAGCGAATCAAACGAGCGCCGTAATAAACAATGTTGAGTTAAAGTTACCTTACCCGGCTTTTTTTGAGCGGTTGAGCAGAGACTATGTCAGTGATGGCGGCTCCTGTGGTTGTTCCGATGGTGGAGAGATCAGCTGGGCTTTGGGTGATTTGGCTCCCAACTCCTCAACATATGTGACCCTTACGCCCACATTTCAGTTGGCTGGTGTCCAGCAGCTGAATTTAGAAGCCACCAATGGTGAAGGGATCAAAGCAACTAAAACCGAATTGGTAGTAGTCAGTGACAATGATGCAACGAGTATGGTGCTTGTGCAGCGATCTCCTGAAGTTTTGCCCGGTTCAAAAGCAGTATATGATTTGCAGTTTGCATATCAGTCAAACTCTACGCCAATAGAGAACGGACAAGTCGAAGTTTTACTGCCCGAGGGATTGTCATTGTTAAGCGCCGATAAAGAAGTGGTGGAGGATGGTCAGTCTGTCAAGTGGACCGTAGGTCGAATAAAGCCGGGCGATGTGGGCATGATGCGTCTGGTTTTCCAGGTCAGTAATGAAGTGCGTGATGTGTCTCATTTACTGCCACTAGAAGCATTCCTTTCAGATGAACAAGACAATTCTACTTTGGCGCAAGCTAAAGCCGTAGCCCAGGTTATAGAGGATAAAAAATATGAGTTTGCGCTGACGTTATCCGACAGCTTTGTCGTTGACAACGAGTTTGCATATCTAGAAGCCATGGTGATGAACAACACTAATGAAGCGATTACCGGTGCTGATATCTATCTTAGAAAGCCCATCTGGTCAGATACTATCTACGATGAATATATCAGTAATTCCGGAAACTGTGGTGGAGATTGCAATCATGATGGTGAATTCATATCCTGGACAGTTGGCACGTTAGATCCTGGTCAGTCCCGGGTATTTAGCGCGAATGTGCCAATTAAAATATGGCGAGATGCCCAAGTGCATAAGTTAGTGGGGGAATTAGAACTAGAGGGCAGCGCACAGGTGCTTGCTAGCGCAGAAGCCGGCCTGACAGGTTTGGATGAGAAGTTGATAGTGATGGACATGATACCATCTACACATACGGTTACTGTGGGCGACACTGTGCGTTACGAAATATTGATTACGTATCTTGGCACATCTCAGGTTGCGGAAAATGTCTACCTAGAATTTGAGATCCCAGCTGGTGCAAGCTATGTTGAAAGTGACGGTACATATGAAAATGGTTTGGTTTCTTGGAGTATTGGTCGTTTAGAGCCTGGAGCAATGATCAGGAAAACACTGCATATTGCTTCAGAGCATGACACTAAACGGTCTATTTTTGGTGAAGCAAGACTATATGCAAATCAGCAAGTAAATCCAGTAATAGTTCAATCGAGTGTTGTGCCAGTGTTAGAGCGCGCGCTACCAGTTGAACTTGATTTGGCTACCAGTACACATTATGTGCGGCCCGGCGAATGGGTCGACGTGAAGCTCTCCATTGCAAATAATTCCGACTATGAACGAAAGCTAGTTAACCTATTGGTTCGATTCTCTCACTACTTTGAAAATCTGGCTTCCGATTATATCTCTTATGGTGGTAGCTGTTCAGGAGACTGTAACTTCGACGGCGAATTCCTCATATGGTCCTTCAATGCCCTAAGCGCCCATGAAGTCAAAACAGTCAGTTTTAGGGCTAAGGTGAAGGCGGAACTTAACGAAGGCGTGGTGATACCTTTACGGGCTGAATTAGAACAGGGCGATCCCTCTCAAACATTGCAGTTTAATTCGGTATTTGACACTGAGGCTCTGGTCGTTGGGAAAAGTCATCCGGAATTGGTTGTAGTGGCTAATAAAGACCCAGTACTACCCGGTGAGCTGGTGAGTATTGCTGTTAACACTATTTTACCAAGCGATGCTGAAACCCTGACTGCTGTGGTTGTTGATGCTCAAGTACCAGAAGGGTTTACTGTGGTGAGTGCAACAGGGAATGCCGATATAGAAGAAGGGTCGGTGAGCTGGCACTACGACGAATTGTTACCAGCAAGGAGCAGCCAACATAGCATCATATTACGTGTCGACTCAGCTCAAGCTGGGCACTTGCATAAATTTAAAACGCGAGTGTGGAGCAATGCGGATATGTTGCAAATAAATGAGCTCAACCTGCGCGTGGACGAGGAACGACCAATGAGTTTGATGCTTAATGTTCCCGAGACGGTTGCGGTTAATAGCCCTATTGATTTCCAGATTACAATTACTAATCACTCTGATTTTAAGCGCAATATCAATGAGCTGTTTGCAATTTTCCCTGAAGAGCTAGTAGAGATGAGTGAGCGGGATATAGACGGAGTTGACTGTCCTGACTCTGTGTGTAACAGCAATGAGTTTATCTCCTGGGGGGCCATGGAGCTTGCTCCCGGCGAAAGCAAAGTGTTTAGCTTGTCTGGCACCGTAAAAGCTGAATCGGGCCATGAGCGGTTTATTGAATTTCAAGTTCAAGCGATCGACTCTGCAGGATTTGTTGTCAGACAATCAGCAACAAGTGTGATCAATTAGGGTTAAGACGCTGGCAAGTGTTATGGTGTCGTGGTTGTTTTGCTCACTGTAGCGTGAGTTGGTATTGGCTGCGCGGGTTTACCAGTGCAGCCTATTTCTAGCCAGTTTTTTTACTGCATAAATGGATATGACACCCGGCCGGCGCCTGCTCGCGCCGGTTTAGCGGGCGCAAACGCTAACTTTTAGGGTGTCCAGAGGGAGTTGGATACAGTGTTAAATCGTCCAGTATCACCAGCTGTTCACTGTGCTCATCCAGCGTAAAGCTCAGCTGGCAAGGGTCACAGCAGAGCGCTTTTTGTGCCAGATAGTGTGGGGAAACTTCAAGGCGGTATTTTCCCTGCTTTAATTTGTCAAAAAAGAAAAAACCATCGGGTTCTGTGTAGATGGTGGTTTGTTCACCACTGGTTTCCCGGGTGAGTTGCAGTGCAACCCGGCCACTGAGATCCGCAAGCGCTCCGGAATCTTTAAGCAAGGAGATCATACCCTCTGCTTCGAATTGAAGATGAAACGGCACGTCAATGATGGGCTGAGAACCTGGGTGCAGATCGGCTTCTATGAGTCCAAACTGTGGCTGTAAGTATAAGGCGTCGGGTTCGTTGTGCTCTAGCTCCAATGTTACTGGGCGGTTTGCAAGCAGGTGAAGCAATGTTTGGGCTTGTGGTTGAGTTAAAGTGTCAACCTTACTGCCGTTCATCATCACAGCAATACCAGGTAAATACTGGTCTTGTTCATCAACGCGCTGATTATTATTGCGGTCGTAAAAAGCGCGTAGTTTTACAGAGCTGCTCAGCCGACCACTTTGGCTGCTAAGGGTACTAAGCGGTCTTGGTCCGTAAAATGAAAATGAACAAGATAAGCCAAATTGCCAGCCATTACTTTCGTGGTAGGTGGCACTGGCATTGACCGCCACCGCATCGAAAGTTTTTGATAACGTGAAGGATGTTGTATTTCGGTGGAGGGTGAAGGAGCGACGTAGCTGCAAAGAGCCGTAATAACCGTCGAACTGATTGGCATAACTCAGCGCCAGCGAATGTTGTTCAAACAAGCCTGTTGATTTGTTCCAGTTAAACCTGGCTCTGCCCCAGTTGCCAAACAGGCTGCCAATCATGGCATATTGTTGCTCATGTGCGTCGTCGCCTCTAATTTGGCTGAAATTTGTGCTTATACTGCCGGAGTCGGCCTGATAGCTGAGATAGCCATCTACAGATTTATAACGAGATTGATTTATCTGGCTGAGACCTAAAGTTGAGCTGAGCTGCCAGCTATTGAGTGTATGTTCATAATTGAGCGTATTGATGTTTTCCTTGCCAAACTGACCATACCCGCGCTGAGATGCGAGGCTTAAAGCTTGTGTCGTACTCAGTGGGGTCAGCCATTTCAGATCATAAAATAGCTGATCACGCCCGCCCGCTTTGAGGTTCCATTTGGCATCAGTGGGTTCACCAGAACGCTTCCAGCCAAGATACCATAAGGCGTCTTTATGGCGGGTGTTTTCCAGCCACTCTCCGCCCAGGTTAATTTCGTCGCGGGTACTGACGACATAGTTCAATTGTGGATTGAGGTATTTTTCCTGTGGGTTAAAGCGGCTTTTTTTTAATATTGACTCTTTGGTTGTGTAGGCAGCCAGGTTGGTATACCACTGCCCGGGTTCATAGCCCGATTGTGCCTGATGCATCACAGTCCGGCGAAGGCGTTTTCCGTCTGGCGACTGGATCATTAAGTGGTAGCTGTGGTTCGAATTAAAAATCTGGATCGGCCTGAAACGATACTGACCATTGCCTTTGACTCTTATCAGATCAAATAGTACATCATTGCGATAAAGTTCGACGTCGCTGCCGGGTTCTGCATAGCCCTGGATGATGAGCGGTTTACTAGCACTGCTGTGCGTCGCGCCATATTGCACGCCCAGCCCGCCTCCGCCGGTTTGCAGCAATGCGCCTGTGATACCCTGCAAGTCGCCAAACTGATATTCACTCAGCTCTCCCAGACTGCGGGAAAGCTGGAAGCGCCCGTTGCGTTTGTCGTTATTTGAGTCTGTTATTATCACTTGGGCCTGATGGTGTGCCAAGTCCTGGTTGACTGCTACATAGGCTGAGGCACTGGAGTTGTGTTTACTGTCTGATGCAGACAGCTGCACGTCGATAAAAGGCGCTGTATACCATTGATACTGGTCGTTTAACACAAGCTGATTGGCGCGCTTCGCGCTTTTTTCCTGTGAGCTGGGGTGCCTCTCTTGGGTATCAAAAACCAGCACCTGAGTACGCGGATTAAACTCTGATTCGATGCCAAGTGCCAACAGCACATCAAGCCGGATATGGGATTCTTCTTCGAGCGTTACCCATTGATCTTCTTCTAATTTAATCTCGACCTGTTCACCCCAGATTGCACCATGTAAACGCTTATCTGCCAGATCAATGGTGAGGTTACTGACAGCAGAGCATTGAGGTTATCCTGGGATAAAAAGTAATGTTCGTAGTCGTGTGTGAGTAACTCAGCCCCTTCGGGAAAGTTCTGCTGGTCGACGTACAGATCAGCAAATACAAAGTCGGCAATATCGCCCACTTCCCGGGCTGAAGTGTACGTGCTGTGAAGCGATAATAAAAGAAGTAAAACGAATAGATACTGCATGGTAAAGGCCCGTCATGGGCCAGGCCTTTAAGGGATGGAGGCTATGTTACTGGTAAGCTGCAACAAAGTCATAGGTAAAGCTTTTGGTGCCTGGTGCATTGATCGCAACGTCTTTGTCGTCCAGTATAATGGTCTCTGCGAACGCGACGTCAACTGAGCCGCTTGCATTCCATGCGCTCATTTTATTCTTCATCAGTGAGGCGATTGTTGTCGGCGCTGCTCTGTGTGGAGTGTGTTGTATCATTGGCAGAGAAAGTTGCCTGGTGCATACTGCCAAAGTAAGTGAGGTTACCCAGGTAATCAGGCACTTCACGTTCACTATTGAATTCGCGAATACGCTCAATCTGTTGATCATGAAATGCATGCATAATTGGCATGATTGCCTGGTTTGCCCAACTCTCCAAGGCATCTGAACGGATAAACTGATCTTCAAATTGCGCTGCATCATCCAGCAGCTGACTCCAGATTTGCCGTTGTACTTGTGGCGGTGTATCTGCCACATGTTCCAGTGCATCATTGATCCACCCGAGTCCATATTCATCATAAGCGGTCAAAATATCAGAATAGAGGCGGCCACGATCAGAGTCACTCGGCGGCAGATCCTGTTGTACCACCATATCGTTGTTCTCGCTCTGGTAGTACTGACGGTGGGCAGACAGGTCGACTTGCTGGCTCAGGTAAGCAAAAATATTCGGTTCACTGTCTTTGTCAGCTTCATCCAGCATCTCGAGCATGCTGCGCTTCTCAAAAGGTTTAATGACTGTGGCCATATCCAGTATGCCGCGGCTTTGCTCAAAGGTACTTTGTTGCAGATGGGTATTCAGTGTACTGAGGTCTTCGCCTTTAAATTTACCACTGATCAGTAAATCACTGAAGGCGTGCAGCAGCTCAACCTTTTGTGCGGGTTGGCTGAACTTATGTTTCCAGAACTTCTCGCGGTCATATGAGGCCATTAGCAGGTGTTCCTGACCATGCTCATCAAGGCTAACCGGTGACTCTGGGGCCCGATAGCTGGCACCTTGCTCGCGCAGACTGGTAAGGGTTGCAATGGTGTCTCCCAGCGCGTCGTCAGACAAAGCGGCGAGTGCGTCGACGAGTTGGTCAGGGACCTGGTTTCGTCTTTGTTCAGAAAAAACAGGGGTGCTGCCAGCCTCTATTAATATATCTGCCAGTTGAGACAGCGCTTCATCGTCTAGCCGTTCAGCGATGGACAGCAGAGATTTGCTGGGCTTAATGTGCTCAAGTTTATTTCTTTGCTCGGGTGACAGACGATCAAGTTGGGCGAGAAAGGCATTGATATCCTCTGTGTTGCTCAAATCGCCATAAGCATACTCTTTACTCAGCTGACCATGCTGCGTGTCTGCACTTTGCTGGCTGACGATATGAAAGCGCTTAAAACCGACATAGTCAGAACGTTCTGCACTGGGTCTTGGGTAAGTGAAAGGCGAGGCTGGGCGGTTCGGGGTTTCCGGTAGCAGTGCTTTTAAGTGCTCGTCTGTGATAGATGTGCCTGAGTCGGCAATCGCTGCGTGCTCTGTCGTCAGTACTTCCTGAGTACTGCGTGTTTGCCGGTTTGAGAGGTGCTCTGTCTGATTGGGGTAAGTGTGAAAGTGTAGCTTCATAAATAACCTTGTCCTTGTTACTTAAAGTTGCACATATATCGGCAAATAAGCTCATAACTTTAGCAAGGTTAAGGAACGCTCGGTTTAACAGGGGTTACCCGGGAGCTTGCAGGTGTGCTGTTCACGTGAACAGTGTCATAGCAACATAGCCAACTCTGGGGTACAAAGGGGCATTTTTGTCCCTCAGAGTTGGCCCGCCTGGCCTATTCAGGAAGGAAATGAAAACCCGGCGGGGTAGCGATGAAAGCCATCAAAGTCGCCTTTGCCCAGGGGGATGCCAGCTGTGCGCAGTATTGCGTATGCCATTGAGAAGTGGAATAAAAAGTTGGGCCAGGCATAAAACTGAAAGTACTGCTCAGGTTCCAGAGTGTGGTTGGCAAAGCCCGCAACAAAAGTGATGCTTGAAGGCATCGATTCAAAGGGATCGTTTTCTAACTGCTCCAGATACTCTATGGTGTCGTCCAGCTCTTGCTGCAAGTCGGCGAGGCTGATGGTTGGGCGTTTAAAGCTCTTGACCTCTTTATTAAATAACGGGCAGCAGCAACGTAGCGACAAAGCCGCAGCCGTTGAGACTTGTTGATGCAAAGGAAACATATCCGGACTGAGTCGCTGTTTTAGTAAATCTTCACTAATATCGTCGCGCTGCATCAGAGTTTGCATTTGGTTTAGATAGTGTATGAATGGCTCAATAATCTGGCTCATTTTTCCCCCGTTAAGAAAAATCAAAATGCACGTAAAGTTCACTGCACGGTGAGCGGATCACGACGCGCAATTGCTATTAACAAACTGCTCTATACTAAGCGACGCTTAATCATTATTTTCAATCACCTACAACAAATGTAGTAGATAAAAACTGAATCATCATTAGTTTAACGGAACGTTTAAAAAACGTGACTTTAAATGGTTTTTTGTGTACCTTCTGGAGTCCGCTGGTAAATCGTTTACGGGTTTTATTTTAGACATAAGCCCGCCAAGCCGCCAGCGTGTTGCCTTGGGGCAAGCTCTTTCTCAAAGAGTGAGCCATAAATCGAAGTACACAGGCTTGCGAGCTACAAAATGAAAGACAATTCATAAGGAAATTTTATGCTTAAAATGTCAAAACTGGCGAAGGCTTATTACACGGATACGGTAAAAACTCAAGCGCTACAACCATTTGACCTGGAAGTGCAGCAGGGCGAATTCGTTGCTGTCATTGGTCCGTCTGGCTCGGGCAAAACGACCTTTCTTAATATTGCCGGTTTGCTGGAAGAGTATTGTGAAGGTCAGTACCTGCTCGATGGCAATGATGTCACCGGACTGTCAGACAAGCAAAAATCGCGCTTACGAAACGAAAAAATCGGGTTTATTTTTCAAGGGTTTAATCTGATCCCTGAACTTAACTTATTTGATAATGTGGAAATGCCATTACGCTATCGCAGCTTTAGTGCGGCAGAGCGTAAACAGCGCGTTATGGATGCCTTGCAGCAGGTTGGCCTGGCAAGTCGTAAAGATCATTACCCTCAACAGCTTTCTGGTGGACAGCAGCAACGTGTTGCTATCGCGCGCGCGCTGGCAGGTAGCCCGGCATTTTTGCTGGCGGATGAACCAACTGGTAACCTGGACTCAAAAATGGCAGACGGCATTATGTCTTTGCTCAAAGATATCAATGCTAAAGGAACCAGTATTTTGATGGTAACGCATGATACGGAGCAGGCCAGCCAGGCGCAAAGGATCATTGAGATCAAAGATGGTGTGCTAAGTGAGCGTTGTGCCCAAGCGCAGGCGATTGCTTAGGAACAGCTATGTTAAGTTACTATTTTAAGCTGGCATGGCTCAGCTTGCGTAAAACGCCATTGCTGAGTGTGTTGATGGTGGGTACGATTGCTTTAGGCATTGCGGCTGCGATGGTGACGTACACCGTAAGCTATATGATGACCAAAGATCCGTTGCCCGCCAAAAGTGATCGTATTTTTACTGTCCAGCTAAGCTCCTGGGGTCCGCAACAACCATACAAAGTAGTCGATGGACGAGAAGAGATCCCTGAAATGATCTCTTACCGGGATGCCCAAAACCTCAAAACGGCCGCTAAAGCAAAGCAAGAGACCGCCATTGGTTTGTTTAAAAGCATGAGCCGGGCAGAGCAGCAAGACCGTCGTGATGCACAGATGCGGATGGTACGCACCACACATAATGACTTCTTTGCGATGTTCGATGTGCCTTTTTTGTACGGTAGTGGCTGGTCCGAACAGGATGATAGTGCGGGCAATCAGGTTGTGGTGATCACCAAAGCACTAAACGACGAATTGTTTGACGGGGTAAACTCGGTAGGGCGCCACATTGTGTTGGGTGAGTCCTTGTTGCAAATTGTCGGTGTCATGGACGACTGGTTTCCCATTCCAAGATTTTATTATTTGTCGTCACAGGCATACCATGATCCTCATGACCTGTTTGTGCCATTACAATACCAGATAAGCCAGGAGATCTTCTCCCGCAGCGACGTCACCTGGGCGTGCTGGCAGGATATTGAGGATGTTGCCTTTAGTGACTTCATCACATCGGATTGTATCTGGCTGTTTTACTGGGTTGAGCTGGAGTCGGCACAAGACAGAGCGGACTACATGGATTTCATCAATGCGTATGTCGATGAACAAAAGTCGGCGGGTCGCTTTGCCAGAGAGAATCTGAGCCGCTTATTTACCATTGATGAATACCTGCGCTGGGCTGACGTGCTGAGCAACGAAAATGACATGGCCGTGTGGCTGGCATTTGCCTTTTTATTGGCGTGTTTACTCAATTGCATGAGTCTGATGATGACCAAGTTTTACGGCAAGGGCAGTGAAATTGGCCTGCGACGGGCTGTTGGTGCAAGTCGCCAGGATATCGGTTGGCAGTTTTTGTGTGAGGCATTGTTGATAGGTATTCTGGGTGGTGTGCTGGGGTTGCTATTCGCACAGCTTGGCTTGCAGTTAATTCAGCAAATCTTCACCTATCTGAATGACAGCATTATGCAAATGGACCTGCGGATCATGCTGATGACCTTGGTGCTTTCTGTCGTGGCGAGTGTGCTGTTTGGTCTGTGGCCGATTTATCGTGCCACCCGGATCCAGCCATCCAGCCAGTTAAAGAGCCTGTAGGAGGACGTCATGAAGGATTTTTCAGTCATTCTTAAATCGCTTTGGCACAGTAAGGCGTCCCCGCTGCTGTTGATCTTGCAGATTGCCCTGACCTTCACCATTTTCGTTAATGCCGTCTATATGGTGATGCAAAAACACGAAAAGGTAACGGCGCCCAGTGGCCTGAATGAAACTCAGGTGTTTTCTCTGTTTATTAATTTACAGGAAACGGGAGAAGCCCGGGTTGCTGAATTTGAACAAGTGCTCCGCGATATAAAAAACCTGGACAGTGTTGAGAACGCTATCCCTGTCACGTCCGTGCCGCTGAGTGGTTATGGTCGCTCAGTCGATATAGGTTACGGTCCTGCTGATGAAGATAAACTCACCAGTAGCGGATATTATGGCAGTAACTACGATAGCAAGGATACGCTGGACCTCAAGCTAATTGCCGGACAATGGTTTGAGAAAAGCGATGTAACACATTCGTTTTTCGGCGCCAAATCAGGCGGCAAGATTTTAGTTTCCAAAGCACTCGCTCAGACACTGCACCCGGATAACTGGCGTGATGTGCTGGGCAAGACGCTGTATGTTCAGGGAGCTCCTCAGCAAGTGATTGGGGTGGTGGATAACCTTAAAGCGGTCTGGAGCTTCTGGAGATTGTTTGATCACGCGGTATTGTCTCCGGTGTTTGAAATTAAGGATAAAGTGGGTCTGATGGTAAAAGCGCAGCCTGGCACGCTGGATAAGGCCATGCTCGACGTGAAAGAGGCGTTGCTGATGACGCCGGGCAGACAAATCGATAAGCTGAAGCCTTTTAGCCAGACTCGGGAGGAAAGTTACCGGGCCGATGTCGCCGAGTTGCAAACGCTGCAGCTGGTTCTGATTGGCTTGTTGATCCTGACTATGCTGGCCATATTTGGTCAGGCTCGCTTTGCTATTCTCAAGCGCCGCAAGCAAATCGGTACCCGACGCGCGCTGGGTGCCAACCAGCTACAGATATTGCGCTACTATCTGCTGGAGAATCTGATAGTGACTCTGGTTGGCGTGGTGTTCGGTATGGTCTGTGCCGTACTGGTGAATACTCAGCTGGTGAGCTACTTTGGACTTGTACCGGTTCCAGCAGATTATCTATTGGTGGGGGCAGTGGCCATCCTTCTGGCCGGTCAATGTGCAGTAATTCAGCCTGCCTGGCAGGCGGCACGCGTTTCACCTGCGCTGGCAACACGCAGCGTATAACACTGGGGTCACATGAGGTGACCCCAGCCTAAAGGACATATATTAAAACAATAAAGGAATAAGTATGCGTTTAATTTTAAATCGACCACACTTGTTTGTACCTCTTTCTAACCCGAAATGCGCTGTCCGAAGGAGTTGGAAATGTTGATTGGTTACTACTTTAAACTCGCCTGGATCAGTCTTAAAAAGACGCCGCTACTGAGTATTTTGATGATTGGCACGATTGCCATGGGGATCGCGGCCACCATGATCACCTCGACTGTTAGCATTATGATGGCTAAAGACCCCTTACCGGAAAAAAGTGATCGGGTTTTCTCTGTGCGCCTGAGCAGCTGGAGCCCGGACAAGGCCTATCAGTTGTCCAGAGGGGAAGAAATGCTCCCCCCGATGATGACTTACATGGACACCATGAACTTGCTGGAGGACGGCAAAGGCCTGCATCAGAGCGCGGTGGTCATGTATAAAAGCATGGTTCGCAGCGAAGAGCAGACCGAAAAAGAAGCCAAAATGCTGCGCTTTAACTCCGTCAACAACGACTTCTTTGAAATCTTCGATGTGCCTTTTCTGTTTGGCTCCCCATGGTCCGATAGCGAAGATAACAAAGGTGCCGCGCTGGTGATACTGGACAAGCAAACTAACGACCGCCTGTTTGGCGGTGCAAACTCCGTTGGTCAGCATATCTTTGTTGGTCCGCACCTGGTGAGGGTTGTCGGGGTTATTGATAGCTGGGCACCACTCCCGCAGGTTTTTCAGGGGCCAAATCGTGCGCATAATTTGCCGTATCCTTTGTTTACGCCTTTTCAGTTTCAGGTCAACAACAACTTGCTGTCAAAAGGGGAAATGAGCTGGCGATGCTGGACCGCTCTGGATGATGGCTCATTGGAAAGCTTCCTGGCTTCAGAGTGTGTCTGGATCCGTTACTGGGTAGAGCTGGAACATGCGACGCAGCGCGATGATTATACCGACTATATCAACGCATACGCCCAGGAACAAAAAAAAGGTGGGCGCTTTGTCCGGGAAAAGCCAAGCGAGCTTTTTGATATCAATGAATCGCTTATCGAAGACCACGTAATCGAGGACGATGATCGGATCGCGGTGTGGCTGGCGTTTGCCTTCTTGATTGCCTGCCTGCTTAACTGTATGGGCCTGATGTTGATTAAGTTTTATGGTAAAGGTGCCGAAGTGGGTTTACGCAGAGCGGTTGGTGCCAGCAAACAGCATATTGCCGTACAGTTTGGCTGCGAGACGGTGCTGATAGGTACTTTGGGTGGTATTTTAGGGCTGACATTAGCTCAGCTGGGATTGCGCTTAACCGCCGATACTTTTGCGCATTTACCCGAAGGTTTAATGCAAATGACCACCGCGCTGGCTGTGCTGACTGTGGTGCTGGCGGTGTTTAGCAGCACCTTATTTGGGTTATGGCCTATTTATCGGGCGACGCAGATCCAACCCTCAGCTCAGCTAAAAAGCCAATAGGAGTCGCACAATGAAGGATTTTAAGCCCATTCTAACTACCCTTTGGCGGGCAAAATCGGCCCCTCTGCTGTTGATTTTACAAATCGCAGTGACCTTTACCATTTTGGTCAATGCGGTCTACCTGATTATTCAAAAAGAGGCGATGTTAGTTGAGCCCAGTGGCCTGGATGAAGATGTCGTATTTACGCTTGAGACCAATGTGCAGAGTAACCAGGCGGAGGAAATGATTGCGCTGGTAAAGCAAGATCTGCGTGACATTCGCAACTTACCGAGTGTTGAAAATGTCACTGTGACGAACGCCTTTCCACTGAGCAACTGGGGCAGTTATGTACCGACGGGGTTAGGGCCGACCGAAGAAGACATGAACATTTATACCGGTTATTACACTGGCGACGAGCATGCCATCGCAACCATGGGGCTGGAGCTCATTGCGGGTGAAGGGCCCAGCGAGGGAGAGATCCTAGACTCGATAGACTATAGCGCGGATCCAACACACGCTGTGGTATCCAAAGGGTTTGCCGAGTTGTATTACCCGGATGACTGGCGCGCAATATTGGGAACGACGGTTTATCTTGATTACAAGCCGGTGCTGGTGAAGGGCATAGTCAAAGAACTGAAGTCGGTATGGCCGGACTGGTATTCACACCATAATACGGTGCTAGCGCCGCTGCGAAGTATAAGTAACAACTACAAAATACTGGTGCGGGCAATGCCCGGACAGCGCGAGCAGGCCAAATTAGACGTAGCACAATTATTACTGAAAACCCCCGGCCGCCAGCTGGACCGGCTGCTGGATTATCAACAGCTCCGTCAGGAAAAGTTCAAGTCTGAGCGGGCGGCCATTAAGACCTTATACTGGGTGATCGCAGGATTGGTGTTACTGACCCTCCTGGGAATATTTGGTCAGGCTCGTTTTACCATTGTTAAACGCCGCAAGCAGATCGGTACGCGCAGAGCCCTCGGTGCCAGCAGAGCAGATATTTTACGTTACTGTATGACGGAGAATGCCATAGTCACTTTTATCGGCATTACGCTGGGCGTGCTGTGCGCGCTGCTCGCCAATGTGCAGCTGGTGAATCACTTTGATATGGCGCCGGTCCCGGTGATGTATTTACTCCAGGTAGGAGGGGTGATCCTCATCGTGGGTCAGCTGGCTGTGTGTCAGCCTGCCTGGATGGCGGCCAGGGTGTCACCGGCACTGGCGACACGCAGCGTCTGAGGCGAACAGCAATTAGATTATATTTTCCCCAAAAGGGTATTTCCGGCTCTTTTGGGGATTATTCATGTCAATTTATAGTCATTTTGTAATTTTGTTCTAACATTATATGAAACTAATGTTATCAGGAACGAGATTATGCATCAGCCAGGCTTGCTACCAGTCGCAGATATCTTCACTGAATCAATAAATAACAATGGCTGTTACGGCGTTGTTAAGTATACCAGCGGAGAGCAAAGTGTTTATGTTAAGCAGGTGTTTATTAATCGCCTCGGCAGTGGAGTAAAGCCTGAACTCAGTGCTGACGACATCGAATTTTTCCGCTATCTGGATTCAATTTTACGCTACTGTTACGTATTGGTGTATGTCAGAAACGCCAGCACGGGTGATTATGACAGTGCTATTTTTCTCGATGATTATGAGGCCATTCAGGGGATCAGCAAAGAGGAAGCCCAGCAACGCCTGGTCGATTTACATACTGTGGTGGGCTACCTAAAAACCGCCATGCAGTAACTGGTTTCAGTTAAGGGGGCACCACGATATGTTGTTACTTAAGGGTGCACCACGATATGCTGCTGGTCACACTGCTGTGCAACACACGCTGTGATGACCACTTTGCCCTGATACTCAGACAGTGCCAGGGTTGTTGAGTCATGTGGTGCATGATTGACATACCAGCGCACCGCTTCTGCTTGCTCACTGCCAATACCCGATACGCTCAAGGGGATTGCCGAAACCTGCTGCCGATAATAATGCTGACCGCTGCGCGGTGCGGCGATACGGATCTGCGTGTGGTCCGGTTGTTTCACGGGCGCATTGTTTCGGGCCTGCCAACTGGCAAGCTCAGCAGGCCAGCCAGGTTCAGTGACAAAACTCCCCTGACTGTGCATGGTTGGCGGTGTCATGCCATTGAGGGTGTAGGCCGTGAGTTGCGTGTGACAGGCGCTATCTGGCGTATCCTGACGTGCCAGTCCACCCGGCCAGCAGATCTGTACGGGCTCAACTTGCGCGGGCCTTGGTAGGCTATGGGTATCCGCAGGCAGTAAATCGAACACATCAAACATTAAAGGTGCGGCGCGTGTGGCGCCCAAATACCCGACCACCGGGCTGGCATCGGGTCGGCCCACCCAGACCGCCACAGTGTAGTCTGCACTGACACCGACCGACCAGAAATCCCGATAGCCATAACTGGTTCCGGTTTTCCAGGCAATCTTGCGGCGGTTGCTGGGGATAACCCGATCTGGTGCAGACAGCTGGCTGAGCATCTCAAACGTGATCCAGCTGGCAGCGGGAGACAGCAAAGAAAATACCGGTCTTGGATAGCGAGGGTCGTTTTCAACAAGCGATAAATCCTGTACCTGGCCCTGACTGGCCAGGGCGCGGTAAAGCCTTGCCAGCTCGATTAACTCGATCCCGGTGCCACCCAGCCCAACCGCCAGGTTAGCATCCTGATGATGCAGCTGCACTTTGGCATGACTGAGCTGTTGCTCAAAGCGCGCGGCACCGATGCGATGCAGTAATTGAATAGCCGGTACATTGAGGGAGTGTTGCAGTGCTTTGGTGACACTCACTGCGCCACTAAAACGGCCATTAAGGTTTTGCGGCTTATATCCGTCAAAGTCACTTGGAATATCGCTCATCAAGCTCTGGCTGTGGATCAAGCCCAGATCCAGCCCCAGCCCGTAAATGAAGGGTTTCAGTGTTGAACCCGGTGAGCGTATAGCCCGGATCATATCAACATGTGCGAAGCGACTGTCATCGCTAAAATCAACCGATCCCTGATAGGCCAGTACTTCGGCCTGCTGATTATCTACGATCAGCACCGCGGCCGAACTTTTGCCCGTCAATCTTTGCTTGGTATTGGCCAGCAGCTGGCTGAGGCGCTGTTGTAAGTCATGGTCCAAAGTCGTGCGGATCACGTGCGAAGTGGGGTGCTGACGCTTTAAGCGACGGCTTAACAGGGGCGCCAGAGGGGGCTGTGAAGGCGCGGATAAACGCACCGGCTCCTGGCTCAGAAGCGCCAGTTGTTCGGCATTGACCAGCTGGCTGTCGGCCAGGCGTCTGAGTACCTTATTGCGCATTGCCCAGGCGCGCTCGGGATAGCGATCCGGGCGGTTGTGCGAGGGTTTTTGTGGCAGTACGACCAGCAAAGCAGATTGGTTAATAGACAAGGACTTTGCAGGCTTATTGAAGTAACGTCGTGAGGCCGCCTCGACGCCTTCTATATTGCCGCCAAAGGGGGCCAGGTTGAGATACAAAGTGAGGATCTCAGATTTGCTGTAGTGCCATTCCAGTTGTACAGCTCTGAAAATTTGCTTCAGCTTGCCGGGTATGGAGCGTTCGTGCGGGTCAAGCAGCCGTGCGACCTGCATGCTGAGAGTAGAGCCACCGGAAATGACCCGACCATGCGCCAGCCATTGCCACAAGGCTCTGCACAGCGCCAGCGGATTAACGCCGGGATGGTAGTAAAACCAGCGATCTTCGTAATCGAGCAATGCCGTGAGATAAAAGGGATCGACATCTGCCAGCGTTACCTGGTAGCGGTGGACCCCCTGATCATCACTGAAGGCGCGCAGTTGTTGTCCGTCGCGGGCCGTGACCACCGTAGCGGGCCCATCCGGATAGGGCTGGGGCAGTGGATATCGCCAATCCAGCCAAAACAGTAGCAGGAGCAAAGCAACCAGCGGCGCAGCAAAGCGCGTTATGCGACCAAGGCGCAGCGCGTTAACCACATACATAGTTGAGTCCGCCAGACATCTCAGCGTACGACCTCCAGCTGATAGGGGTATTGCCAGTAAATCACATGCTTATGAGGCCGGTACATGGATTCAAGATAACTTGGCGGCACCTGATATACGCCGGGCACTTCGGCGCGCAAGACATAAGCAAACTGGTATTTGCGAGTGCTAAGCCCCAGCGCTGCCACAAAACGGTCATTGCGATATTCTGTGTGATCTGTGGTGGCCAGCGTGACATGCTCGGGCAACAATTGCGACACTGGAAAGCCTTGCATCAGCGCCGGGTTCTCCAGCACAAACCCGGCAGGAATGCGTTCAATTAATAGGGCATCCGCTACCGGCTCTTTGGTTTGAACATCCAGCACAACCACCACGCGTTCTCCTACTTCAAAGCGGGATTTATCCAGCGGTTGCCCGTTTAAATCAAACAAGCGTCTGAGCATGCGTTTGGTATCCAGCGTGTTGAACGGGCTAATTTCGTTGGCAATACTGGCGTCCAGTTTAAGGCGCCCTTTGGCCATCAGTTGCACATACACCGGCTCTTCAGTTGGGTTTTTGATGGCCATCGTTTGCTCAAGTGCGTGGCTTATCATCTGTGGATGTTGCAGCTGCTCGCCGTTGATCTCCAGTTGTACCGGATGGCTAGGGTTGGTCTGGCTCACCTCTACCGCGGTGCGCAGTAACGCGGCGCGCTCCTGGGTGCTCAGCCAGGTTTTAAGTGCCTGATCGGGCAGTTTTTCGAGCAAGCTGGTTTGCAATACGCGGGATTGTGAGCGCAACGCGCGATGTTTTGCCAGCCTGGCCAGCACCTGAGCAGATTGGGCATCATCACGCAGCGCCGAACCATAGTCGGCAAAATAGTCTTCGCTGCGGCTTATCGTGCTGGCTTGTCTGAGCAGCGCCGCAGCCTGTTGAGTGGCCCCCACATCGGCCAGTGCCGACGCCATATGGAGCAGGCTTAACCGCGACGGGTACTCAGTGATCCGCAGCGACTCCAGATCGCTGTAACTGATCTGGCCACGCTGGCTGGCAAGATAAGCGGCAAAGCTCTTTGCCGCCGTTGCCTCATAGGCATCCTGACTGAGGTCGTCGACTGTGTTATCACGGGTGTATCTCAGCATACGGTAGTGGGCACGGTTCAGCATACTTTGCGGTACAGTGCCCGGGAAGACGGCGTGTGCCTGGGTTAAAAACTCGGTTACATAGGCGCTTAGCCAGGGCTGTTCTGCACCCTGACTATCCCATAGCGCAAATCCGCCACTGGGTTTTTGCATGGTCTTAAGTCGCTGTACCGCCTGGCTGACTAAGGTTCGCGGGTCATCAAATTGTTGTGTCTCGCCAGCGGGCGCTTGCAGTGCCTGCTGCAATAAGCCGTCAAGTTGCGGGTGTTTGAGCAAAAACGGCCAGGCTTTGCTGGTGGTTTGCTCCGCACAGCCGTACGGGTAGGCACGTAAAGCGGTGGCATATTCTCTGACAGGTAATCTGGGTGTATGACTGGCGTACAAAGTCCCCGCATCCGCTGCATCGACGTGTAACCCTTGCCAGAGCGCCGGTGTTAACTGATACGTTCGTCCGGGGGCGAGCATCATGCTGCTCGCCTGCACCAGCTGCGGCTCAATGGCTTTGACGGGCACCGACCAGCTGCGCGACTGTGTTATCTCTGTGCCTTGCAGCGCAATATGTACGCTTGCGGTTTGCGACAAGGGGGAGTCTGCAACCATCAGGCGCATGGTCTGGCTCCAATGCGCCTGATCTTGCAGAGTCAGTGTAAAGGTACTGTCTTGCGTAAACTGCAAGGGGCCTGAGGGGGTGAGTGTGACCGACAAATCCTGCGCCTGGCCGCTGACATTATGCAAATCCAGCGTGACGGCGGTTTCGTCACCCGGGACTAAAAAGCGCGGTACGCTGAGCTCTGCGATAACGGGGGCGCTGACCGGGCGGGCAGCGACTTTATGGCCCACCTGAGTGGGATTGAAAGCGGTCGCGACTATTTGTACTTCGCCATTATAATCAGGTATATCGACAGTGATACTGGCCTTGCCGTCAATCAGCTGCACCGGTTGGGTCATCAGGATCACGGTCTTACTTTCGACCAGATTGTCATTGCGGTTATCGCTGCGTGCATTGCTGTCACTGCCAAAGCGGGACTGTGCAAACGGATCGGGACGATTATCATAACGACGAGAATATAAGTCGATGACATCGCCGCCATAACGACGCTGATTAAACAGGTAATGATGCGGGTCGACCGGATAATAGCGGCTCAAATTGAGGATCCCTTTATCCACAACAGACAGAGTAACCCAGCTCTGATCTGCCTGCGCCTGGGCCACACCATCGGCCTGGATTTCGACTGTGAGTGGCTTGAGGGGCGCTATTTTATCTGGCAGGGTCAGGCTAAGTGCCAGCTCGCGGTCTTCGCGCGCCAGCGTGACTGGCACTATGCCAAAGTGGCGTTGCAAAGTACTGGATTGCCCACTGAGTAAGGTGGCACTGAGATACAAGTCATGACGGGCGAGTGTTTTGTCTAAAGGCACACGCAGCGTGGTTTTCCCTTTACGCACCGACTGGCTTTGTGTCCACAGCACCTTGTCGCTTTCCAGCGCCAGCTGGAGCTGACCATCCGCCGGGGCGTCAAGCTCGACGGCGAGCACCTCACCGGCCTGGTAACTGCTTTTATCGAGTACGATTGACAGGTGTTGCGGTTTGGCCTTGAGTTGCTGATAACCACGATACCAGCCGGCATAAAAGTCATAAACGGTTTTTATCTGGCTGCTGACGTCTGTCACCGTCAGGCGATAATTCCCCCAGTCGACCGGGAAGCGCACGGTATGGGTATTTTGGTTCACGCTCACGGTCTGCTTAGCTTCACTGCGCCACTGCGGCTGAGACTGGCGGCGCCAGCCTATGCCTTCCTCGTAAAACCAGAAATAACGACCCTGATCGTAACTGAGTTCAACCTCCAGCTCACCACTTGTTAATTGCTGGCCATCCGGGCTCAGCAGGGCCAGTTCAAACTCGGCATCGGTGGCGTATTTAAATTCCGTTTGTGCGGGCTTCACCGCGGGCAGCGCTCTGGGTTTCCAGCTGGTATAGCTAAGCTGACGTTGCACGGCCGCGCCGCCGGACTCCAGCAGGCTTAAATTTACCTGGGTTTTTACCGGGCTTTTTAGCGTGTCGGCAGACACGGTTGGCAGGCTCAGTGCCAGTGTGCCCTGCTCAGACAATTGCTGATCAGGCAGTGTCTGAAAGCGGTTGCTCAGGTAAAAGTCTTCACCGACAAAAAATGCGGCGTAGGGACCCGGATAATGTCGCACGCTATGGTGGACCAGGCTTGCCTTTAAGGTGTTGCCAGCGGCCGGGCTGCCAAACAGATAACGCCCTTGTACCGACAAGGGCATGGAGGTACCCGCAGCAACAAAAGGCTGTTGTCCGCTAAACGTCAAGTCCATGCGCTCAGGCACAAATTCTTCAAGCTGAAATTCAAAGTGGCCGATTGCAGATTGGGCAGTCGGGTCGAGCATCACCGAGACTTTGTAGCGCCCGGTTGGCCAGCTGCTGCCGGTATGCAGGCGTTTGCTGTAAAAACCGCTGGCACTTGGGGTTAGCTGTTCTCGGAGCATCTCTTCTTGTAAGGGGTTGGTGACGGTCAGCGTAACGGGCTGATCTTCAATCGCGACGCCATCGGCATCACGTAAAAGCAGATTCAGGGGCAAGGTTTCGCCCGGTTTGACCAAGTCCCGGTTACTGTAAATATAGACTTCTCGCTCCTGATAGGGGCGGCCGCCAATGGGATGATCCGACAGGTCCAGTGGCACTTCTTTAATTGGCAACAGCGCCAGCTCTGCCTTATCCTGCTCGTCGTACTCAGCGACAATGATGTCGTTGCGCTTCAGGGTGATATCAAAATGCACCGCGCCTTGTTTATCGGTTTTGGCTTCACGCAGTAACTCATGCTTACGGTAGGCTTTGACCTTAGCACCTGCGACGGGCAAGCCGTCAGACAAGCGGTTTACCTGGAAACTGGCATGTTGCTTAAACACCTTTGCCTGAATGCCCAAGTCGGTCAGCAAGAGATGTTTAGCCTGCAAATCGTCAAACATGCCCGGTGCTTTGAGGACGATGATGTACCAACCGCTTGGCAGCGATTTCGGGATAGGTAAGCGGGCCGATTGGATACCTGTTTTAGACGCGGACGGCAGGGTAAAGCGGTCGGCAAAGACACTGTCGTAGGTGTATTGCAGTCTGTCCAGTGAACTGGGATAGAGCTTGTCCGTCAGGTAATAGCGACTGAGAAAATCATGGGGACTATTGAGGCGCAGAAACTCTACATCTACCGCATCAATGTGTTCATAGGTGATAGGAATGGATTGACTGGCGCCCTTTGCCACCAGCGGCCCCGAGCCAACAATGGCCAGTTTAGGTTGCTGCATCACTTTGGCCTGAGCCTGAATAGTCACTTGCAACACCAGCGCAAAAAACAACACAAACAGAGTAATGGGGTGAAAGGGGATCTTGCCCGACATGTTAAAGCTCCTTCGACCTGCACGCGGTGCAGCGGGGTTGTAGGTATTTCCTAGGGTGCCAGTAATGGCACTGCACTATCATATCATACATTTGGATTGCTATCCGAAGGTCAATACTGCGATAAAAGAGTGTAGTACATAAGCGTGAATCGCAGGTGAAGCGCCAGCCATTGCCCCGCTGTATGTTCTGCGGGTAAAATGGCGGATTGGTTTGGTTTAATACCAATTTCACTTAATACCTGTTCAATTTGAAGGAGCAAATATGACGCTAACGGCGTTAAAAATTTCTTATTTAGAATAACTAAATAGCAAAATTTTTGCCTTGTTATCGACCATATTTTCTCGCCTCAAAATAGAACACTTAATTAAGCAAATTGGTATAACACGGGCACGAAAGGTGTCAGGGGCAGAGTAAAAATGATATTACCGGTTATTTTGTGTGGTGGATCCGGAACCCGATTGTGGCCCATGTCGCGCGAATGTTACCCCAAACAGTTTTTACAGCTGGGATCCGAATACACCCTGTTGCAGGAAACGCTATTGCGACTTGAGCCTGACAGTCATCAGGCTGCGCTTTTGATCTGTAATGAGGCGCACCGGTTTATTTGTGCGGAGCAAATGCGCACCATCGGCTATCAGGCCGGTGGGATTATACTGGAACCTGAGGGGCGAAATACCGCCCCAGCAATTGCTCTGGCAGCACTCCAGGCGCGCAAAAATGGTGAAGATCCAATTTTACTGGTTCTGGCGTCTGATCATTTTATTGGCGATGTCACGGCATTTCGACACAGCATTAAACAGGGGCTGGCGCTGGCGAACAGGGGGAAACTGGTGACCTTTGGTATCACCCCTGACTGCCCACACACAGGTTATGGATACATACAGTGCGGCTCACCGATTGCGCATGACCCGGCAGGTACTTTGGGTGCCGAGGTGGCTGCATTTATTGAAAAGCCCGATGCTGAGGTTGCCGAGCGTTACCTAGCGGCGGGCAATTACCTCTGGAACAGTGGCTTATTTTTATTTAAAGCCAGTGATTATCTTAACGAGCTGGCCAAGTACCGGCCCGATATTGTGCAAGCCTGTGAGCAGGCGATGGCCACACCGCAGCCGGATCTGGATTTTATTCGCGTCAATCGGGAGGCCTTCCTGGCTGCGCCGTCTGAGTCAATCGATTATGCTGTGATGGAGCATACCCTGCATGCTGCCGTGGTGCCGATGAATGCAAATTGGAATGACATAGGCAGTTTTGAGGCCCTGTGGCAGACCCTGGACAAAGACACCCACAATAACGCCCACATAGGAAACGTCACAGCGCTCAATACACGCGATAATCTAGTACTTGCGCAGGAGCGGCTGGTGGCAACGGTCGGCGTGCAGGATCTGGTGGTGGTAGATACCAAAGATGCGCTGCTGGTGGCCCATCGCGCTCAGAGCCAGACGATTAAAACGCTGGTGGATGAGCTGAAAAGCCGGGCGCTGAGTGAGGTGACTGAGCATCGGGAAGTGTATCGGCCTTGGGGTAAGTATGACATTGTTGATCGGGGAGAGCGGTTTTTGGTCAAGCGGATCACTGTGCGGCCGGGGCACAGTTTATCGCGTCAGCTGCATTACCATCGTGCCGAGCACTGGGTGGTGGTGTCTGGCACGGCACAAATTGAAATTGGCGACGAGCGTCGTTTATTGAGTGAAGATCAGTCGGTGTTCATCCCCGCAACTGTGGTACACCGACTTAGCAATCCGGGCAAAGTCGATTTACAGCTGATAGAAGTACAGTCGGGCAGCTATCTGGGTGAAGATGACATAGTCCGTTTTGAGGATGATTATACCCGGGGTACGCATGACGCCTGCTAATTGTGCGCAGTTGATTGCTCAAAGTGGTATTCAGTTTGGCACCAGTGGTGCCAGAGGGTTGCATAGTCAGTTTAGCGCCGAGGTTTGTCAGGCTTTTATGCTCGCAATGACCGGGCAACTGCAAGCACGCTACGGATTCGATGAAGTAGTATTAGGCATGGACAATCGCCCCTCCAGCCCGCAGATAGCACAATATTGTACGAGTGCGTTAGGTGCACTGGGCATCAAGGTACACTTTGCCGGGGTGTTACCCACGCCCGCACTGGCCCTGTACGCGCAGCGACATGGGTTGGCGGCGGTGATGGTGACTGGCAGTCACATTCCTCATGATCGTAACGGACTCAAGTTTTATCATCCCCACGGTGAAATAGATAAAACCGATGAAGCGGCCATATTGTCTGCCCAAGCTGTCCCGGAGCAGATTGAGATACAACCACTGCCGACGCCCGACGACACTATCCGCTTACCTTATGTGGCGCGTATGCTGGATGCGTTCCCGGCTGATTTGTGTGCGGGGCTGACCATAGGCGTGTATCAGCACACTAGTGCCGGGCGCGATTTATATGTTTCGGTGTTACAAGCACTGGGTGCCCGGGTGCGGTGTCTGGGGCGCAGCGATACGTTTGTCCCGGTTGATACAGAGGCGCTCAGCGAGCAGGACAAAGTACAGGCCCGGCAATGGTGCGCTGAGCATCAGCTGGATCTGCTCTTTAGCACCGACGGGGACGGCGACCGACCTATGATAGCGGATCATTCAGGACGCTGGCTCAGAGGGGATATTCTGGGGTTGCTGTGCGCCAAAGCTTTGGGCATTGAGGCGCTGAGTGTGCCACTGAACTGTAATTCTTCACTGGAACACTGTGGTGAGTTTAAGGCTGTGCAGCGTACACGAATAGGGTCGCCCTATGTCATTGAGCAACTCTCTAAATTGACAGAGCAATACCGCACAGCCGGCGGATTTGAAGCCAATGGCGGCTTTTTACTGGGCTCAGACATCCGCATCCATGGCAAAGTCATTGAACGTCTTCCGACCCGGGATGCGTTACTGCCACTGTTGGCCATCCTGTCATTGCTCAAGCAGCCAGATGTCACGCTGGCTCAGCTCTGCTGCCAATATGAAAGTCGTTTTACCGCCAGTGATCGCTTACAGGGTGTGGAAAAAGCCAGTTCAACGGGGCTTCTGTTGGCATTGTCTGAGCAACCGCAGTGGCTGGCTGAAGTGGTATCGTGCAACGCTGAGCCCCAGGTTCTGAGCACGCTGGACGGAGTACGCTTTGCGCTGGACGCAGAGCGCATTGTTCATCTGCGGCAATCGGGCAATGCGCCTGAGCTGCGCTGTTATGCCGAGGCATCATCGCAGCAGCAGGCGGAAGAACTGGTCAGTGCCGTGCTAGGTGCGCTGGCGCAGCGTTTGTCTATGCCTGTACCAGGCAGTTAATTCGGGTCAGTAAGTCTTGTGGCGCTGTGTCCCGGGTATCATTCAGATATTCCTCAAACGGCGGAAAGTCGACCAGTTCCAAACCACTTTGCGGCAACCATTGGCCAAACAACCAGTTATAGGGTTGTTCCAGTTCGCTGTAATCGCCCTTGAAGGTCAGTGAGATCAGTTTACCTGGCGGAATGGTGATGGCTTCAAAGGTGTCCTGATCGAAGTCAGCGCCAGGTGCGAGCGTAATACACGCCATGGCTTTGAGCTTGGTTTGTTCCACCGTTTGCGGGTCATCGTAATAAATGCCAAAGTAGCGGGTTTGCTCATTGATAAGCCCCACGCTGCCTGCCATCATCCCGAGTTTTTCAAAGGTTTTGCCAATCTGCATATAATCGCCCTGATGGGCAAGACCAATCAGCGTCAGTGCGTTTTGTTGCGTTTGTTCTACCTGATACATAATGTTGTACTCCTGTGGTTGAGCCGGATAAAACGCAGCGCTGTGCAGCGACTCGCTTTGTTGTTGCTGGCGAAATTGATTGGGCGTCATACCATAGTGACGGCTGAATGCCCGGTTAAAGGCTTCAACACTGCCATAGTTTACCCGCCTGGCTATTTGCTGCTGCGTCAGCGTGCTGCGAACTAAGTAAGATGCCGCCTTCAACAAACGCATCCGCCTGACTGTGGCGTTAACCGTTTCACCCATAAACTCACGAAAAATACGGTGGAAGTGGTAGCAAGACATACAGGCCACATCGGCCAGCGTGTTCACATCCAGATCCTGGTCAACATGGTCATACATATAATCAATCACCCGCAGCAGGCGCTGCTGATAGTAATTGAGTGTGGTAGCACGTGTTGTCATGTTGTTATTTCTCGCTTTGGTTTATAAGTCAATCAGTCTAGCACCCGCAGGTGCAGACTGACGTTGTTGGCGACGAAACTTAGCTTATGTCAGGGGGAATTGATAATGTTTGCGCACTTGCCATACTTGATAATGTTTGCGCCAGGCAAGGGTCCTGTGTTGCCCTCAGCGGCCAACTTGCGCCATTAAAGATTGCCACCAGACTTGATTTAAATAGGCCTGGTTGATGGTGATGACTTCGCCTGGGGTTGGCGTGTTGAGCACCACACCTTGTTGCTGTGCGGCGCTGAGTACACGCTCCAGCGGGTCATACCAGCTATGAAATGCCAGATCAAAGGTGCCGTTGTGGATCGGGATCATGATTTTGCCGCGCAGGTCCAGGTGTGCCTGCACACTTTGCTCGGGCGTCATATGAATGTCGGCCCAGTCGGCATCATAGGCCCCTGTTTCAATCAAGGTGTAGTCAAAAGGCCCATAGCGCTCGCCAATGTCTTTAAAGCCGGGGAAATAGCCAGAGTCACCGCTAAAATACAGGCTTTCGTGGGCGGTTTTAATGACCCAGGAGCCCCACAGGGTGCGATTTGCGTCACTCAGGCCGCGACCTGAAAAGTGCTGAGTGGGCGTAAAGGCCACCATCACATCCTGCTCCGCTTGTTCCTGCCACCAGTCAAATGCATGAATTTTTTCAGCTGCTATGCCCCAGCGGATCAAATCTCCCTCCACACCCAGTGGCACCAGAAACTGACGTGTTTTTGCATTGAGCTGTTTAACCGCTTCTTTATCGAGGTGATCATAATGGTTATGAGAGATCAGCACCTTGTCTATATCAGGCAGCTCATCAAGCGAAATCGGAGGCTGATGAAAGCGACTGGGGCCCATAAATGAAAACGGCGAGGCGCGCTCGGAGAACACCGGATCTAACAACCAGTATGCACCATTGACTTTAAGCAATACCGAAGAGTGACCCAGTTTAACAATGTGCACGCCGGTATCTGGCAATGCATCCAGCTCAGCACGGGTAAACGTTTTAACTGGCAGGGCTTGCTCTGGCTCTGCGGCGACCTTGCTTTCGGTAAAAAACCGCCAGGTGATCGCCAGCGTTTTACGCAAACTGGTCGGTTCGGTCGGGTGCAGGTTTTGAAACCGCCCAGCCTGAAAATGCGCAGACTGATAATCCTGAGCAGGCACGTGTGCATTAAGGTTAGAGATCATAGAACAGCCCCCTGTAATAGCGCCAAACACGATGGCAAAAATAACAAACCACTTTTTCATTGTGCTACCTAAAAGTAAACTACACCGTGCAGTTTACTTTTGTTTCGGTGTAAAAGTAAACGATAAAGTGTGATTTTTTTGACCCACGTGTGAGCTGGCTAGGGTAAATGCCGTGGCGCTGAAAACAACTGACGGAGCTTCTCTTTGAATCCCGGTGCTTTTTTCAGTTTACTGAGTAATACCCGGCACTCATGGAAATTAATCGATAGCAGGGTATCTTGTGGTGCGCTGCCGACAATGCCATAGCGGATCTGCTCCGACGGCTGTGCATCTGTGTAGGTGCCAAACAGTTTGTCCCAGATGATTAAGACACCAGCAAAGTTTTTGTCCAGATAGCAGGAGTTGCTGGCATGATGAATACGGTGGTGCGTTGGGGTATTAAACACCCGCTCAAGCCAGCCCAGCTGGCCGATAACTTGGGTATGAACAAAAAACTGAAAGGCGAGGTTAATCGCCACTATGGCTAACACCAGCTCAGGTGCAAAGCCCAGCACTATCATAGGCGTCCAGAACAGCCACATACCCACTAACGGGTAAAGCAGGCTCTGACGAAAGGCGGTAGAAAAGTTCATATGCCGGGAGCTGTGATGCACCACATGTGCCAGCCACAGCCAGTGAACATGGTGCGAAGCCCGGTGAAACCAGTAATACAGAAAGTCCTGAAGCAAAAATGCCCCAAACAGCGTCACAGCAGTGAGCTCAATGTCAAACAGAGCAAAGCGATGTAGCCAGTAAAACAGCGGCATCAGTAACAGTAAAGCCAGCATATCACTGCCCTGGTGCAGTAAGGCAAGTGCCACATTATGGAGGCTGTCTTTGAGGCGATAGTGTTTGCGGGCTGCACGATATTCCAAGGCAATGGCGATGAGAAACACCGGGCTAAGTAAGAACAAAATGAGTTCAACGGGTGGCATACAGGGCCTCCAGGCGGGTCAATGCAAGATTGATGTCTCGTGTGATCAGGCGGCGCAGCACAAAGCCCGGTACATAGGTTGGGGCGGCGAAGCGTACATGGTAATCAACGCGTGTGGACTGCTTATCTGAGTTGCTGCGAAGGCGGATCTCACCATGATGTTGCTTAACCGGAAAGTCGCCCACGATTTGATAGCGAATCGCGCTTTGATCGGCATGTAAGATCTGCTCATAAAAGCGGATCCCCAGCATACGTACCTCACGAATACAGCCACTGCCGCCACGAATTTCCGGGTGGACGGCACTTTGCACGACTTTAAATTGGGCATTAAAAAAACGGTTCAGGCGTGGGTGGTCTAGCAGGGTTTCCAGGACCTGATGTGGCTCAGCAGGGATCACTTTGTGACAACGAATATTGACCATGGTGTTTCCTTATTCACAGTTTTTTCTAGTGTAAATAAGCTTTATCTGGCAATCTTGCGAAAAGGCGACGTAAATTTGTCCAAATGCGACATGGAAAATACCTTAGACAAAAATTATTTCAGCAGTGTGCTGCTGTATCTGGAGCGCCAGGGGGTAGCCTACGGCGATGCCGTTGCACCGACGCGCGGCGCAGAGTCTGAGCTGGTTGCCCGGGTGGAGCTTGCTGAATATGAGCAAGTTTTGCAGTTTGGGGCGCAGCAAACCTGCGATCCGTTATTTGGCTTTCACCTGGGTCAGCAGATCCAGTCGGCAGATTATGGCGTGCTGGGCTATCTGGTGGAAAACTGCGAAAACCTTAATCAGGCACTGATGGCGTTACTGCGTTACGATCAGCTGGTGGCCAGCATTGGACAAGCCAAATTTCATCATCAGGGAGACTGGGCTGTGCTTGACTGGCTGCCCAATTTACAGACGACCCGCCATGTTATTCTGCGTAATATGACTGGCTGGGTTGCTATGGTGCGTGCCTTATTAACCCAGCCTGTTGCGCCTGAGCACGTTTCGCTTACCTGCTCACTCAACGCCAACGAAGCATCGCAACTGGCACACTGGTTTGACTGTCCGGTTGTTGGCAGTCAGCCACACAATCAGATTAAATTTCCCCGAGCCTATCTGAGCTTGCCATTCAGGCGGGCAAATAGCGCAATGCATGAGGCGCTCCAGCGGCTCTCCGACAAGGCACTTGTGCAATTGCAGCAACACCATACACTGGCAACACAGATCCAGATTATGCTGGCTGCCAGTGCCGACTTGGGTCAGTGTCAGCTGGGCGCGGTAGCAGGCGCGCTAAATAAATCGGTCCGTCAGGTACAAAGGCAGTTAAAGCAATGTCATACCAGCTATTCACAACTATTGACTGAAGAGCGAATGAGGCGCGCTGAAAACTTGCTGGGCACGCTGCCGCTGGCAGAGTTGGCAAGAGAGTTAGGGTTTAACGAACAAGCGGCATTTAACAAAGCCTTTAAGCGGTGGTTTGGGTGTTCTCCGGGAAAGTATCACAAACGCGGTTAGCGACTGCCTGCATCAAATTGCGCCGCGATTAAAACGGCGCATAGCTATGGCGTTGTTACAATGACTCACTATATTCTGTCATGATTTGCTCTATCCAGCTGGCAATGCGTTCATCGCTTTTTTCGTACTGACTGTCTTCGTCGAGTGCCAGGCCGACAAACTGACTCTTATCTTCCGTCAGTGCTTTAGAAGCTTCAAACTCATAATCACTGCTGTTGGGCCAGTAGCCGATGAAATCGACGCCTTGTGGGGCAATTTTATCGTGCAACATCCCCAGGGCGTCCTGGAACCATTGTCCGTAACCTTGCTGGTCGCCCATGCCGAACAAGGCAATGGTTTTACCGGCCAGGTTGACGGTATCGATGTCGTCCCAGTGTGATTCCCAGTCTTCCTGTAACTCGCCAAAATCCCAGGTGGAGATACCGAAAATCACAAAGTCGAACTGCTCTGCGTTTTTTAGCGGCTCGTCTTTAATGTTGTGGAGCGACAGAATGTCTTTACCTATGATCTCCTGCATCTTCTCTGCTGCCATTTCTGTGTAGCAGGTAGTTGAACCGTAAAATAACCCGATCTGCATAGTAGTCTTCGCTCAATTGGCTGTTATTATATGGCGCGAAGTCTACCTTATGGTGTAACGAATTGATACAGGCGCCCCGTGACCGATTTAGAAATATCTGACCCAGCCAAGTTCAGCAACAGTGAACTGATCGAATCTTTTCTGGATATGCTCTTTTTGGAGCAAGGCCTTAGCGACAATACGCTGGCAGCCTACCGCGCAGATCTGGATAAATTTGTCCGTTATGTGTCTGGCGAGCTGGACGATAAACCCCTGTTGACCATTACTGGGGCAGATGTGGAAGCCTATCTGGCTTATCGAGTCGATCAGGGCCTGAAGCCGCGCAGCACCGCCCGTGCAATGAGTGCCCTCAAGCGTTTTTATGCACACTGGGTGACCAAACAGGTTATTGCTGCCAGTCCTATGACGCATATTGCCCAACCTAAGTTGTCACAGGCGTTACCGAAAACGCTCAGTGAGCAGGAAGTGGAAGCTTTGCTAAGCGCCCCTGATGTTGAAGATGCCATGGGCCTCAGAGACAAAGCCATGCTGGAATTGTTGTATGCAACGGGATTGCGTGTCACTGAGCTGGTTGGCTTGCGGATGGAGCAAATTAACCTGCGCCAGGCTGTACTGCTGGTTCGTGGTAAAGGTGGCAAAGAAAGGATGGTGCCGATGGGAGAAGAGGCGTTGCACTGGGTCGAACAATTCTTAAAAGTGGGTCGCGCTCAAATGGTCAAGCATGCCAATGATTTTGTTTTCCCGTCGAAGCGCGGGATTGGTATGACCCGGCAAACTTTTTGGCATCGCATCAAACACTATGCTATGTTGGCAGACGTTAAGTCACCGTTATCGCCACACACGCTGCGTCATGCGTTTGCAACACACTTGCTAAATCATGGGGCGGATCTGCGCGTTGTGCAAATGATGTTAGGCCATAGCGATTTGTCGACAACCCAGATCTATACGCATGTTGCCAGTGAGCGTCTGAAATCGCTTCATCAGCAACATCATCCTAGGGCATGATGGAATTTATTTGTAGTTATCCGGTCCTAGTGATTAATCAGAGCAATTTTACGAGAAAAACATGAAAAAGTTACTTTTAGCAGCGTCGCTCGCTTTTAGTGTCGGTGCCTTTGCCGAGACAACACAAGAAGTTTCACCTATGGCGGTTAGCCCTATCGCATCTCAGTTTGCGGATCTGGGTTTAACGGTAAAGAGTGTATCAGATAGCCCCATTTCAGGCCTTAAAACCGTGATCACGGATAAAGGCGTGTTTTATGCCAGTCCGAACGGTCAATACCTGGTTCAGGGCACTATGATTGATGTCACCAATCGTCGTAACATCACAGAAGATGCGCTGAGCGATGTACGTAAGAGCGGCGTCGCGCAGTATCAGGATTCGATGATTGTGTACAAGGCTGAAAACGAAAAGCATCAGATCACCGTTTTTACTGACATCACCTGTGGCTACTGTCGTAAACTACACCGTGAGCTGGAAGACTACCTGGCTGCGGGTATCACAGTTAAATACCTGGCATTTCCGCGCGGTGGCCTGAGCGGTAACGGCTACAAGAGCCTGATGAATGTCTGGTGTGCAGAGGATGCAGCTGCGGCACTGACAGAAGCAAAGGCCGGTAATGAGGTACCGGACGTTAAAAATTGTCAGGCACCGGTTGCTGAGCACTATCAGTTAGGCCAGAGCTTTGGTATTTCCGGTACGCCGGCCATCGTTCTCGAAGATGGCAGCATGATCCCGGGCTACCAGCCGGCAGATGCACTGGCAAAAATGTTAAATCAGGCCAGTAAAAAATCCTAAATCTGAGGTATACTCTCAGCATTTCTAAAAAGGCCTGTGGGCCTTTTTTGCTTTGTGGGGGCTCCCTCCACGCCATCAGGTAGTTCAGAGAGTGTTATGCAAACAGAGATCCGACCCAGATTACGCGTCGACGATAGTCATTTACCCGCCCATCTTCACCCGGTCATTAAGCAGATTTATGCCGCGCGGGGCGTGAAAGAGGCTGTAGAGCTTGATAACAGTGCCGCTACTTTGCTGGATTTCCGTTTGTTTCGTGATATGGACAAGGCCTGTGCTTTACTTGAAACGGCGCTGCATCAGCAGCAAAGCGTGCTGATTGTTGGAGATTTCGATGCCGATGGCGCAACCAGCACCGCCGTGCTGATGGAGGGGCTGCGTCTGATTGGCCTGCAACAGGTCGACTATCTGGTGCCCGATCGCTTTAGCCTGGGCTATGGCCTGAGTCCGGCACTGGCAGAGCAAATTGTTCAGCTGGCGCCACAACTGGTGATCACGGTCGATAACGGAATTTCCTGCCTGGCAGGCATAGATATCGTTAAGCAAGCCGGTATTTCGGTATTGGTCACCGATCATCACTTGCAGGGTGAGCAGCTGCCTAATGCCGATGCCATCGTTAACCCGAACCGCCATGATTGTCAGTTTCCGTCAAAATCCATTGCCGGGGTTGGCGTGGCGTTTTATCTGCTGGTGGCGTTTCGTCATCATTTACGTGAGTCGGGCTATTTTGAGCGCCAGGGGCTCACTCAGCCTAACCTTGCGTCTTTGCTGGACATTGTGGCATTGGGCACGGTGGCGGACGTGGTCGCGCTGGACGCGAATAACCGGACTCTGGTACATCAGGGCCTGGCACGCATTCGTAAAGGACAAACCCGGCCTGGGATCCGCGCGCTGATTGAAGTGGCAAATCGCACTGCAACCCGGCTTAACGCCAGTGATTTTGGTTTTGCGCTGGCACCAAGGCTGAATGCCGCAGGGCGACTGGATGATATGAGCCTGGGTATCGCCTGCCTGTTATCCAAAGAAGAGCATCAGGCACGGCGCATTGCCGCTCAGTTGGATAGCCTGAACCAGGAGCGACGCGAGATTGAGCAGGGTATGCAGCAAGAAGCGCAAGCGGTGCTAGAACGTCTGGTCGCTGCCCAGCAAAGCATTCCCGATGCGGTATGTTTGTATCAGGATGACTGGCATCAGGGGGTGATTGGGATCCTGGCGGGCAGACTGAAAGAAAAGTATCACCGCCCGGCGATTATTTTTGCCCAGGGAGATAACGACGAAATCAAGGGGTCGTGCCGCTCGATAGAAGGCTTGCACATGCGCGATTTGCTGGAGCAGATCAATACCCGCCACCCTGAGCTGATAGTAAAGTTTGGTGGTCATGCGATGGCGGCCGGCTTGACTATCAGAGAAGCTGACTTTAGCGACTTTAAACGCACCTTTGAGGCTCTGGTCAGCGAAACCCTCAGTGAGGAGCACAAGCAGTCGGTATTACTGACCGACGGTGAACTGCCTGCTGAGTGTTTTAATATGGACTTTGCCATGTTGCTGCAACAGGCAGGTCCGTGGGGACAGCATTTTCCTGAGCCGGTGTTTAGTGGCGTGTTTGAGCTGGTGCAACAGCGTATTGTTGGTGATAAGCACCTAAAACTGGTGTTGAAACACCCCAGCGGTAAATTGGTGGACGCCATTGCCTTTAACGTGGATGTGCGTGCCTGGCCCAATACAGCGGCACAGGCGGCTGAGCTGGCTTACCAGCTGGACATTAATGAGTTCAGAGGCAAGTTTACCCTACAGTTAATCGTCAGGGAGATCCGCGCCTGCTAACAAATGCGAGAAAGGCGTAAAATGTTCTCCACAAGGGCTGATATCTGCGCCTATTATTTGTTAGTATTGGCCGTTTAGACCGCTTATTCATTTTGTGGACACACAGCGGTCACACTATTTTCAGCCCAGTGGCCAAAAAAACCGTGCCATTGGCTGCGTTACCATCACGTAAATTGGAGTAATGTGAATGTTTGAAGTGAATCCTGTGATTAACCAAATCAAGGAAATTCGCGAGCGTACTGAACTTCTTCGGGGGTATCTTTGACTATGCTCTGAAACAAGAGCGCTTAGAAGAAGTCAATGCAGAACTGGAAGATCCAGCCGTCTGGAATGAGCCTGAAAAGGCACAAGCGCTGGGCCGCGAAAAGTCCAGCCTGGAAACCATAGTCGAAACCATAGACAACCTGGTAAGCGGTGCAGATGATGCCGAAGGCCTGGTTGAGCTTGCTGTCGAAGCAGAAGATGAAGAAACCTTTGCAGAAGCAGAGCAGGAAGTACAGGGCCTGAACGCCCAGCTTGAAAAGCTGGAGTTCCGCCGCATGTTCTCTGGTGCTCAGGACAGCAACGATGCTTATCTTGACTTGCAGGCAGGCTCCGGCGGTACTGAAGCGCAGGACTGGTGTAACATGTTGTTGCGTATGTATCTGCGCTGGGCGGAAGCGAAAGGCTTTAAAACCGAAATCGTTGAAGCAACCGATGGTGACGTAGCGGGGATCAAAGGGGCAACACTGCGTGTTAGCGGTGAATATGCTTACGGCTGGCTGCGCACAGAAACCGGTGTACACCGTTTGGTTCGTAAGAGTCCATTCGACTCAGGTGGCCGCCGTCATACGTCGTTTGCCTCGGCATTTGTGTATCCGGAAATCGACGACAACATTGAGATTGACATCAACCCGGCAGACTTACGCATCGACGTATACCGTGCATCGGGTGCCGGTGGTCAGCACGTTAACCGGACAGAATCTGCGGTACGTATTACTCACTTGCCGACCAATACGGTTGTGCAGTGTCAGAATGACCGTTCACAGCACAAAAACAAAGATCAGGCCATGAAACAGCTCAAAGCAAAACTGTTTGAGCTGGAGCTGCAAAAGCAAAATGCTGAAAAGCAGGCCCAGGAAGATGCCAAATCTGATATCGGTTGGGGCAGCCAGATCCGTTCTTACGTACTGGACGACTCGCGTATTAAAGACTTACGCACCGGTGTTGAGAATCGTAATACCCAGGCGGTCCTGGACGGTGATCTAGACAAATTTATCGAAGCCAGCCTGAAATCAGGCCTATAATCAACAAGCTAAACTAAGAGCTAAAAAATGACAGAGCAAATCCAAGACGAGAATAAACTCATTGCTGAGCGTCGTGCTAAATTGGATGCAATTCGTGAAAATTGCAGTGCCAATGGCCATCCGAACACCTTCCGCCGTGAAGACTATACGGCTGATCTACAGGCTAAGTTTGGTGATAAGTCAAAAGAAGAGCTGGTTGAGTTAGATCATCAGGTCTCTGTGGCTGGCCGTATCCTTGCCAAGCGTGGTCCTTTCCTTGTTTTACAAGACATGAAAGGCCGTATTCAGGCGTATGCGTCTAAAGACGTACAAAAAGAGCTGAAAGCCAAATATGGTCAGCTGGACATCGGCGACATCATTGGTGTGTCTGGTCCGCTACACAAATCAGGTAAAGGCGACTTGTATGTGGATATGGTACAGTACGAGCTACTGACCAAGTCACTACGTCCACTGCCAGAGAAATTCCACGGCTTAACGGATCAGGAAGCTAAGTATCGTCAGCGCTATGTTGATCTGATCACCAATATGGAAACTCGTGAGACCTTCCGTATTCGCTCTAAAGTGATTGAAGGCATTCGTCGCTTCCTGGCTGAGCGTGACTTTATGGAAGTTGAAACGCCCATGCTACAGGTGATCCCGGGTGGTGCAACAGCACGTCCGTTCGTGACTCACCACAATGCGCTGGACATCGACATGTATCTGCGTATCGCACCAGAGCTTTATCTTAAGCGCCTGGTTGTGGGCGGCTTTGATCGCGTTTTCGAGATCAACCGTAACTTCCGAAACGAAGGCCTGTCGACTCGTCACAACCCTGAATTCACTATGATTGAATTCTATCAGGCGTACGCAGATTACAACGATTTGATGAACCTGACAGAAGACATGTTGCGCACAGTGGCACAAGACGTACTGGGTACTACTACTGTGGTTAACACGGTTAAGAACGCGGAAGGCGAAGTACTTGAAACTATCGAGTATGACTTCGGTAAAGCGTTTGAGCGTTTGTCTATGGCGGATGCGATCATCAAGTATGGCCCGGACGCTGAAGCCTCTGCCCACATTTTTAAAGATCCAGAAAACCACTTTGACGAGCTGGTTGCGTACGCGAAGAAAGTACACGTGAAGATCCCTGAGAAATGCGTTTGGGGTGCCGGTAAGTTCCTGTGTGAAATCTTTGAAGAAACTGCGGAACATAAACTGATCCAGCCGACTTTCATCACAGAATATCCGTGGGAAGTGTCGCCGCTGGCACGTCGTAATGACGAAAACCCGTTTATCACTGATCGCTTTGAGTTCTTCGTAGGGGGTCGTGAGCTGGCAAATGGTTTCTCGGAGCTGAACGATGCCGAAGACCAGGCTGCACGTTTTGCCCGTCAGGTTGAAGAAAAAGATGCCGGTGATGACGAAGCAATGCACTTCGACGATGACTACATCCGTGCACTTGAATACGGCTTACCGCCAACGGCGGGTGAAGGGATTGGTATTGACCGTCTGGTGATGCTATTTACTGACTCTCCGACTATCAAAGACGTTATCCTGTTCCCGCATATGCGACCTCAGGCTGACTAAGCCTGTTATTCAGAACAAACGATTGAGAAAAGCGCCTAAGGCGCTTTTCTTTTATCTGTGTAAGAGATCTCTGCTAAAAACTGGCTTAAGTCTTAAGGTATTTGTAAAAGGGCAATAAAATCAGACGTCAGATAGTCGAAAAGCCTTGTGTCTTCAATACGTGATAGCTGAGTAGGGCTGGCATACCTGGTGCTTTCACCTATACTGCTGTCACTACGAATGGATGCAAAAGACCTCTGACCATGTCGCAACAAAAATCAAAAGCACAACACGACCAGGCAAGGATAAATTACTGTCGCAGCTGTATCAGTGAATTTCAGCGTTTAGGCTATGTAGATGCCTTTATCTCGGAAGAAACCTCTCGCAAGCAATCCCTTTTGGACCACTTTAATATACAGCCAGATCCTAAAAGTGACTAATTTATGACAAATTAATCGACAAAGTGCCTTAAAACACACCAAGCTGAACAATCTATCACCATACAGTGCTTTTTTACAAGAAAAGTATTTGACATATTTTCACGGTTCTATATTATACGCCCCACAAAGACGGAGAGGTGGCCGAGTGGCTGAAGGCGCTCCCCTGCTAAGGGAGTATAGGGTTTGTAGCCCTATCGAGGGTTCGAATCCCTCCTTCTCCGCCATTTATTAAAATGGTGTCTTTGTAGTAAAACGGACGCGTAGCTCAGCTGGGTGAAGAAGAACCTAAGCGAAGCTTAGCAGTCTGATGAACGCGAGTCAGGACGACGAGCCGGAACCAAGCTACAGGATGTATTTAGGCTCCAAAAACACAAAACGGACGCGTAGCTCAGCTGGATAGAGTACCTGGCTACGAACCAGGCGGTCGGAGGTTCGAATCCTCCCGCGTCCGCCACTTCTCTTAAGTGGTTAAATAAAAAGACTACACCAATTCAGGTAGTAAAATAGAATTGAACAACGGACGCGTAGCTCAGCTGGATAGAGTACCTGGCTACGAACCAGGCGGTCGGAGGTTCGAATCCTCCCGCGTCCGCCACTTTCTTCAAGTGGTTAAATAAGAAGAATCGGAATCAGGAAGTCGGAGGTTCACTCTCCATAAAGTACGTCCCGGTCCGCCACTTTCTTCAAGTGGTTAAACATGAAGTGCTGAAGAGTACAAACTTAAGAAACGGACGCGTAGCTCAGCTGGATAGAGTACCTGGCTACGAACCAGGCGGTCGGAGGTTCGAATCCTCCCGCGTCCGCCATCTTTCTCAGATGGTAAAAACAGAGATTACTTATTCAAGTAATAAAATTGAATAAATACGGACGCGTAGCTCAGCTGGATAGAGTACCTGGCTACGAACCAGGCGGTCGGAGGTTCGAATCCTCCCGCGTCCGCCACTTTTCTTGAATTCTGGGAAAGTGAGCAATCAACCGACGAAAGTCGGTTTTTTTGTGTCTGAAATTTGGTGAGAGTTACTTCAGCTGGATAGAGTACCAGGCTACGAACCAGGCGGTCGGATGTTCACTCTCCACAAAAGACGTCCCGAGCCCGCCACTTCTTATTCAGGAAGTGAGCAATCAACCGACGAAAGTCGGTTTTTTTGTGTCTGTATTTTGGGATAAAGGTTTCAGCAGGGTAGAGTACCTGGCTACGAACCAGACGGTCGGAGGTTCACTCTCCACAAAAGACGTCCCGAGCCCGCCACTTCTTATTCAGGAAGTGAGCAATAAACCAACGAAAGTCGGTTTTTTTGTATCTGAAATTTGGTGTGAGTTATTTCAGCTGGATAGCGTACCTGGCTACGAATCAAGCGGTCGGAGGTTCACTCTCCACAAAGTACGTCCCGCGTCTGCCACTTTTCTTGAATTCTGGGAAAGTGAGCAATAAACCGACGAAAGTCGGTTTTTTTGTGTCTGTATTTTGGGATAAAGGTTTCAGCAGGGTAGAGTACCTGGCTACGAACCAGACGGTCGGAGGTTCACTCTCCACAAAAGACGTCCCGAGCCCGCCACTTCTTATTCAGGAAGTGAGCAATAAACCAACGAAAGTCGGTTTTTTTGTATCTGAAATTTGGTGTGAGTTATTTCAGCTGGATAGCGTACCTGGCTACGAATCAAGCGGTCGGAGGTTCACTCTCCACAAAGTACGTCCCGCGTCTGCCACTTTTCTTGAATTCTGGGAAAGTGAGCAATAAACCGACGAAAGTCGGTTTTTTTGTATCTGAAATTTGAGATTGTTTTCTCAGCTGGACAGAGTACCTGGCTACGAACCAGGCGGTCGGAGGTTCACCACTCTCCACAAAAGACGTCCCGCGTCCGCCACTTCTTTAAGAAGTAAGCAATAAACCGACGAAAGTCGGTTTTTTTGTGTCTGTAGTTTTGGGTAATTTGGTACGAGTGGACACACGTCCGTGTGAAGGGCTACCGGCTCGACTTCCATGTCTCGCGTTCAGCAAGCTGCGAAGCAGTGCTTCGGTCTTGCCTCACCCACCTCCGCCACTTCTTCAAGAAGTGATCAATCAACCGACGAGAGTCGGTTTTTTTGTCTGAATTATGGTATGTGTTTGGTGCGAGTGAGCACATGTCTTTGCGTGATTTCTTCCGTCGTAAATAGTTGCAAAGGTGAGCCATCGCACCGCACAATCTCGATACAGTTTGCTTTCCCCTGAGAACTTTTGTGCGCCAGACTATCCATGCTTTTCTTATGATGATTATCACCAGTGTGCTCCTTTGCTCATTTCAAACACGGGCGATTGAGGTTGCCGCTGAGCGCACAGATCAGTATCTGCCCTTGCTAAAAGGCAAGCGAGTGGGTTTGGTTGTGAACCAGAGTGCGCGGGTGGGTGATCAGCACCTGCTGGATTATCTGACAGACAATCAGGTTAATGTCATCCGGATCTTTGCCCCAGAGCATGGATTTCGGGGCAACAAAGGAGCGGGTGTTTACATCGATGATGGCAAAGATGTAAAAACGGGCGTGCCCATTGTCTCCTTGTACGGCACTAATAAAAAGCCTAAACCCGATCAGCTTGCAGGCATAGACATGCTGGTGTTCGATATCCAGGATGTAGGGGTACGATTTTACACTTACCTCAGCACTTTGTTTCTGACCATGGAAGCCGCGCAGCAAAGTGGGGTCAGCTACCTGGTGCTGGACAGGCCCAACCCCAATATTGCTTATGTTGATGGCCCGGTACTGGACCTCGGCTTTCGCTCATTTGTTGGTATGCTGCCGGTGCCTGTTTTGCATGGTATGACGCTCGGCGAGCTGGCGCTGATGAGCGTCGGTGAGGGGTGGTTAAGAAGTCCCGGGCAATTAGACCTGACGGTGATACCTGTAGCCAGTTACAGTGCGCAGGATGACTATGAACTCCCCATAGCGCCGAGCCCTAACTTACCGAATCAACGCGCCATCTATTTGTACCCTTCGTTATGTTTATTTGAGGCGACTCAGGTGTCTGTTGGGCGAGGGAGTGACTTTCCGTTTCAGGTACTTGGCCATGATCGGGTTCTGCTCGGCAAGTTCGCTTTTTCACCGCGTTCAATACCTGGTGCAGCAATGCACCCTAAGCTAAAGGGCAAAACGGTCTATGGTGAAGACCTGCGCTATTCCGGGCAGCGAGGATTGTCGTTAGACTGGCTAGTGCAGGCACACAGTGCGTTTGAGCAACAGGGAAATACGCTGATCAATTCACCGAGCTTCTTTGATAAGCTGGCGGGCACGGATATGATCCGCCTGGCACTGGAGCAAGGTCTGAAAGCACATCAGATTGAAGCTATCTGGCAACAGGAAGTGCAGGCGTTTAAGACACGCCGCCTGCCTTACCTGCTTTATGCACGCGAGTAATATTGGCTCAGTCGTGAAAGACCGCGCGCATATTATCATTGGCGCGCTCAACTCGGCGCTGCCAGTGCAAATTTGACTGCGCCAGCGCAACAAACAAGGTATCGATAAGATAACATTGCGACGCCCGGGCCAGTATGGCGCTGTGATCCACAGGCTCTACTTCTTGCACAGTAAATAAAATATGATCGGCAATGTCACTGAGCCGGGAGTCGCCATAACGGCTGATGGCAAACAGGCGGCACTCGTTGTATTTTGCCTGCTCGGCCAGCTTCAGTAACGCCTTGGTTTGGCCTGAGTTGCTGATCACAATCAATAAATCTTCTTTGCCCATGGAGGCGATATAGCTGGCAGCACTGTATTCGTCACTGTGGCAAACAGCGGAAATGCCGACCTTTTGCAGTTTAAAAGCAAAATCCTGGGCCACTGACCAGGATGCGCCTTTCGCGCAGATCAGGACTTTACGTGCTGCTTTTAAGGCTTGTACGCTGCGTTCAAACTCAGCACTGCTATTGAGTTTTTGTGTTGCACTGAGTGTTTTGTGTTGATTAGCAATGAGTTTTTCACTGATGTCTGCCAAAGAGTCGCTCTGTTCAAACTGCGCAGAGGGGGCAGCCTGATCACTCGCTTGCTCATTCAGCGCGTCTACAACAGCAAGTTTAAATGCGGGAAAGCCCCGGTATCCTAATTTCTGTGCAAATTTTACGACACTCGACTGACTCACCCCGGCCGCTTTGGCCAGTTCAATAGACGATAAAGTACGTATCTGGCTCCCCGAACTAAGGGTAAAGTCGGCGAGTTTTGCCTCACTTTGTGAGAGAGTTGGCCTTAATGCCTTTATTTTAATAAAAGTAGACATGCGCTTCACTTGGTAACCTGTACTAACAGAGGTGTCCATATTATAGGTTCAAAGATGACAATGTAATAGATCAGAAAGATATATTATTGCGCTTTTTAATCTGGTTGGTACCTAAAAAAGTTCTTTTTGTTGCGTTTGTAAATTCAGCCGCGAAAAGCTTGGTTTTTTCCACGCAACTATTTAAGCTAACGGGTTTACAGCTTGATCTAATAATTAGTAATAGGGAATCTATGTCCTGGTATTCGATTTTACCGCCTTTGATAGCCATTGCCGTGGTGTTCTGGCGCAAAGAGGTCATTGTGGCGCTGATCCTGGCGCTGATCTCGTCGGAATTTCTGCTCGCGCTGAATGGTGATGGCAATGCGTTATTTGCCACCTTTATTAATAGCATTGAGCGCATTGTCAGTGTGGCCACTTCTCCCGGAAACAGCCGGATCCTGCTGTTTAGTATCGTGATTGGCGCGTTGCTGGCTTACATCAGAGAGTCTGGTGGGGTGGGTGCGACGGTAAATAAGCTGCTGAATATCGGTGTCGCAAAAAGTAAACGTCAGGTCGGTTTGCTGACTATGTTCACCGGTATGGCGGTTTTTATTGAGTCAAATATGAGTGTGCTGACGTCGGGGATTGTATCCCGGGGGTTGTTTGACAAGTTCAAAATGAGCCGCGCACGCCTTGCCTATATCATAGACAGTACCAGTGCACCCGTGTGTATTCTTATCCTGCTCAACGGCTGGGGCGCCTATGTGCTGGGTTTGCTGAGCAACTATGAGTTAGAGCAGTCGGCAGTCAGTATTTTGTGGGGCAGCGTGGCCTTTAATTTTTATGCCATCATCGCTTTGCTGATTGTGTTTTACACCATTGTTTTTGACAAAGTGCATGGTCCGATGAAAGTCGCCGAGCGAGCGCTGACAAAGCAAGATCAGGAGATAGACAAAGGCCCCGCAGCGAGCAAAGCTCGGTTTATGCTCGTACCATTGGCAACGCTTATCATCAGTATGCTGGGCTTTATGTTATGGACTGGTGGTGGAGAGCTGGCCCAGGGGAGTGGCTCAAAGTCCGTGTTATATGCCACGGTACTGGCAACGGCAGTCGCCTATTTACTGTTGTTAAAAGCCCGTCATTTTACCCATCAACAACTGGTCGATGTAGGCTTTAAAGGGATGGGAGAGTTATTGCCTCTGGTGAGCATCGTGTTGCTGTCACTGACGCTGGGCGCGAGTTTAAAAGAGCTGGGCACTGGGGTGTTTGTTGCATCGTTAGTGGGTGATTACTTACCTGTTTACTTTATTGTGCCTGTGCTGTTCTTAACAGGCGCCGTGATGTCTTTCACTACAGGGACTTCCTGGGGCACGTTTGCGATTCTGATCCCCATTGGGGTGCCGTTGATCCAGACCTTAGGACTGCCCCCGTCTCTGGTCGTGGGTGCGATCCTCAGTGGTGGTATCTTCGGCGATCATTGCTCACCCATCTCAGACACCAGTGCTGTGTCAGCCCTGGCATCAGGGTGCGATCTGCTGGAACACGTAAAAACCCAGCTGCCTTATGCGATGGTAGGCGGTGCGCTGGCATTGCTCTGCTTCTTCGTTGCCAGCGTGGTGATGATTTAAACCAGATTGCTCGCCAGCCTGTCAGGCTGGCGACATTAAGGGCAGGCGTATACGGTGCGTGGAACCGCAGCGATGGTGGTTAGATGACCGTCGGTGTTTTTGTCCAGTGCGAGCATCTGACCGGGAGCCAGTTCTGATAAAACAGGCTTGCCCTGCATTGCATCGAGTACCGAGTGCTTGATTTCCAATAACGTTTTACTTCGGCAGTCGGCAACAAACCAGGTATCCTGGTCGCTGTGAACCAGTCGGCCATAAAAGTGTTGCTCGCTGAGTCGCTTTTGCTGCTGGCTAAACTGCTTATCCAGCGCCTGTTTTTGTTCCCGAATGTGCGTAACATAATGACCCTGTTCAACACTGTGGGTTTCAACCTGCTCATAGTCGTCATAGCTCAGCGCATACACAGACACGGTCGCGTGTTGCGAGTGCTCTTGCGTTACCATCACCGTGGCCAGCACCAGGAGTGCGCCGCACGCTAAAATCCACTGACCTCGTTGCCACCAGCTGACTTGCCTGACGGCAGCATTGGCAGCGCGACAAGTGTGCTTGAGCTGACGCTGTTGCAGTGCTGAGGGCTTATGCTGCTGCTTTGCCTGCTGATAGGCCTGCCTGAGTTGTTCTGCCTGCTGATTGTCACTCATCATCTTCTCCTAATACGTTTTTCAGTGCAGCCCGGGCGTAGCGCAGTCGGGTTTTGATGGTTTCCTGGGGCGTGTCCGTGATACTGGCAATTTGCTGCAAGGAGAACCCTTCCAGTTGCAGGCTAATTGCCTCTCTTTGCAGCAGCGGCAAGGATAAAATCGCGTCATATAAGGACTGGTGCGACGCAATACTGGGCTCCGTGGCTGGCAGATGCTGCTCTAAAGAGTCCGTGTAGGATAGCCGCTGTTGTTTGCGCAATTCATCAATCAGGGCATTTCGGGCCAGCTTAAACAGGAAAGCCTTGGGCGCCTGGCTGGTATGATAAGCCTGACGCTTTTCAACCACAGTGAGCCAGGTTTTCTGACAGACATCTTTGGCCAGCTCACCGTCACTCTGAGTCAGTAAAAAGTGATATAAATCGTGGTTGTACTTATCTATGGCCAATTCCAGGTACTTATTTTCCCCACTCAGTTTGAACTCATATAAAGGATCGGCAGGCTCAGTTTCGATTGCCGACAGCCAGTTTTTTAATGTAAGTAGCATAGGCAGTTCCTTGTTTTTATTGGTATGTGCCCGCATGCACCTGAGTTTTCACCCAGGTGCATAACCTTCATCTTAATTCTGGTTGAGCTTGAACTCCAGCACGACTTTTTGTCCGCTTTGCGCCTTAGGCTGACCATCGACCACTTGCGGACGATATTTCCAGCGTTTCAGCGCTTTAAGTGCCTCACGGTTGAACACTCGCTTGGGTTCTGCGTTTGCGACTCGGGCATCAATCACTTCACCTGTTTCTGAAATCGTAAAGTGCAGCTCTACCCAGCCTTCTGTGCCATCCCGTGCGGCTATAGCTGGGTAGCGCGGCTCGACTCTCACGATGGGCGTAGCTTGCATATCCGTTGGTTGCATGGATGAGCCCATTTGTATTGGGCCTGTTTCGACAACGGGGGCATTACCTAGCCCGTTGAATGCCACTGTGGGCACTTCTGCATTCAGCGTCGGCTTAGGCGGCGCTTTAGGTGCGGGTTTTGGCGGTGGTGGCAGTGGACGCCTGGTTTCGACCGGACTATCTTGTTTTACGTCGGGCAGAAAGAGTGGCGTATATGCGACAGTGTCTTGCTCAAACGCCAGATCCTGACTGATTAGATACTGCATAAAAGCAAAAGCCGCAAAGGTGACGCCACAGGCGCCCAGAAACGACAGTAAAACCTTGTTCAGAGTTTGCAAAGGGCGAGGGGACTGCTGTGCTAAAAATTGACCGTTCATAGGCATGCTCCTTGATGATTTATCAGTAAAACGGGGGTGAGGTCAAAAAGGGGTGAAGTAGTTGGCGTTTTTTTTCCTGGTTACGTTAAAATGCGCACAATAACTGTCGCTATCGGGTCGCAAAAAAGACCCAAGTGGCGTCTGTGCATTGCAGTAAGTGGGAGACAAGATGCAACTGTTGGAGATAGATAAAACACGATACAGAAAACACCTGAACATAGTGATCGCGGCCTGTATTGCAGCGCTGGTGATTGGCAGTCTGGGCATCGCCCGGGTGTTAATTGTGGCATTTCCGGATCCGGATGGCAGCCACTTCCACTGGAATCTGATAGGCGTGGTACTGACGTGTGTGATGATAGCAGCCGTGCTTAAGCGGGTGCAGTATCATCCGTTTATGTATGAAGTTAACTATGTCTGGCAACTCAAGCAGGCGCTTAACAAGGTCACTCGCAAGATGGCCAAGGTTAAAAAGGCCGCCCAACAGGGCGATGTGGACGCCATGCTTGCCATGCAATTCAGTTACAGTGGCTCACGCCAGCTATGGCAGCTTGATGACAATACCCTCACCATGGAAGAGCTGGGCATTTGGCAGGCCGAGCTGGATGCGCTGACCAAGCAGTATCAGGTGACGCTGGATATCACCCGTTATGACGCCTCATTGTTGGATAAGTTCTGAGATATCACCGGGCAAGGTATTACCTCTGAACTGTCATTCTGAGTAAAAGGTAAAGCTATTTCGGGAGGTCTTTTTGATGCTGTACATAGCAACGTCGGCGCACTCAACCAGGCCTTTGAGATTTTCAGCATGCTGAGGGAAGTGGGCAATACCAATACTGGCACCCACCGCCAGCTCGGTTTGCCCCTCACGGTGCTCAAATGGCATAGGTTGGTTAATGGCTTCCAGCAACGTCTGTGCAAGGCGAGTTAGCTCTTGCTGTGTGATGTCTAATCGGGCGACTAAAAACTCGTCACCTCCCCAGCGACACACCAGATCGGTGGTGTCCATTGTCACAGATAGCTGATTGGCAATGTGCTTCAGCAGCGCGTCTCCTGCGTTGTGACCATAGACATCATTGATAGGTTTGAACTTGTCCAGGTCGATTAGCAGCAGGCTAAATGTACACTGGTTGTCTATCCAGTCGAGTAGCATAAGTTCTGCGCCGTAACGGTTGTAGAGCCCCGTCAGGCTGTCTCTTTGGGCTCGCTTGTTGAGCTGGTTCAGCATGGTTTTGCGCAGGGTAATATCGGCAAGAAACACCTGAAAATACCATTGTCCGTCACTGAGGGTATTGAGCACAATAATGCTCAGCCATACCGTAGACTGTGTCAGCGGGTTAATAAATTCAAACTCAGACTGCATCACCTGCTTTTGCTTGATGCTGTTTTCGGTGAAGGTATAGAGAATATCCGGGGTTTTACAGTACAGCCCAAGGTTTTCGGGAAAGCGTTCATCGACATCAATGCCCATGCCCACGAGCAGATCTTTGGCGGCGTCATTGATCAGTAAAATATCCCCTTCGTCTTTCACAAGCAGGGTGGGTGAAGAGGACTGTTCAAACATCAGTCGAAAGCGTTTTTCCAGCTCGACGACTTCGGCTCTGAGGCTGCGTTCTTGCTCAAATAAGACTTCGGCTTTATCCAGTAAGGTGTTGATCCCCAGCTCAATTCGGCCGATTTCATTATGACTGGCATGTTTGTCTATCCTTAAGCGCTGGGCACTGCCCGGCAGTATTTTTGCAAGCGACCTGCCGAGCTGATTGAGCGGTCGGGTGACTTGCCAGTAAACCAGGGTAGAGAGCAGTATGATGATGGGCAGGATCACGACCAGCATAGTTTTGACACCACCCAAGGCAATATTGCGGGCATTTTGTTCTATGATGAGTGTGTTGGGCGCTATGTGTATCATGCCGATGTTCTCGGACAGAAAAAACGGGTTAACCAGTTTTATTTGGATGCTGCCCGGTCCACTGTGCAAAATACTCTTGGCTAGCAGCGTGTCTTTGCTAACCAGCGCGGCCGACAGAATGATATCGTTACTGATCAGCCCATTGACGACTTCAGTCGCCAAATCTTTGTCTTCGAGGTACGCAGCAATCGAGGCGGTGGAAGAGACGGTTTTGCCTATCTGCATTACGGTGCCGTTAGCACGCGCCAGCTCTTCTTCAAACACATGCCGATAATATAGTTTTGCGTAGATCACACTGAATAGCAGTGTCGTCAGACTCAGTAAAAGGGTTAGCCGTGTGATCAAACTGTGTTTATTGAACAAAACGATACACCACTTTGACGTCCTCAGTAACCGCTGTTGCGGGCACATAACCAATAGCATCCGGGGTCGATGCAACTTCCTCAAGTATAGCGTCGATTGATTGATACGCTTGTGGAAAAGAGGCCTTACCACTAAATTTTACCTGCGACCAGTAAGCATTGATCTGGCTGATAGGGCGGCCCGTCAGAGTAGTCAGAAAAAGAGTACGTAATGGATGTCCCTGCTCATAGTCGAGCACTTTGGCCAGGGTGCCATCGGGGAAGGCGGTGTATTTGCCCATGTAGAGATCGACGAGCTGATGTAGGGATAGCTGCGGGTTTGGGTTGTCACGGTGAACAATTACCACCAGGGGGTCAGTGGCATTGGCCGAGCAGGTGGTGAATAGCAGCAGCTTTAAGATGATGCAGCAAAAAACCTGTAGTCGCATCAGAACACCCAATTCAGACTCAGGCCAAGTGACTGAAAGTACTTGTCATGCTTGGAGGTAGACAAGTCTTTGTGAAGATAAAAAGCCGATGGCAGATGATTGGCCAGGGTATGATCCAGCTGGACTTTAACTGCCAAAGTGGAGGTCAGGTCCCGCCGCCAGCTTAACGACCAGGTATGTTGATCTATCAGGTAGAAATTGGTGTGACGGATCACCCCATGATAGAGAACATCAAGTTCTGGTGTGCTCTGCAATGGCCCCGGATCAACACGATTGTTAGATTTTGCCGCGCTGAAAGTGATTAGCCAGGTGTCATCTTCCTGGTGCGTTCCGGCGCTCACATAACCCGCTTTTAAATGGTTCAGTACCTCAGAGTGAGAGTCGATGTAGGCAAGCTCACCTTGCAGTATCCATTGGCTATCGTCATACATGGCGCCCACGGTAAAATAATTAAACCGTTTGCCTTTTATCTGCAAAGATTCAATCAATGCCTGGCGTGTCGGCCAGATACTATCGGGTATGGGTTGTAAAGCACTGAGTAATTGGCCTTGTTGCTCATTGGTGTTACCGGCTTTGGTGGTGGTGTAGTTGCTGCGGATCAGCCAGTTTTGGCTTTGTAATGATAGGCTCATGCCATAAATTGATTCCAACTCCACGTCCCAGATAAAGTCGTCGTCGCTGACTATGGGTGCATTTGAGCGCCCGGCAAAAACCTTGTAACTCAGCACGCTTTGCGCAAACGGATAGGTATAAGTAACATCAAAGCCATCGAGGTTTTGATGCGGTACAACGGCGTAAAATTCCGTTGGCGGGTGGCCATAGTTAAACGCAAAGCCAATATCCCGGTACTCCGTCATCATATACAGATCAAGGCCGGTGCGCCCTGCACGAAATTGCCAGTTGGGTGTCAGCGTATAGCGTGCAAAAGCCATTTGAATGAGGTAATCCAGCTTGTATTCTTTGCGCTCTTTAAGCACGGCCTGTGCTACCCACTGTAGTTGTGACGATGATTGCCAGTCGAGTTGCAAACCTATGGAGGAGTTAGCAAAGCTGGGCTCCCCCAGATAGCTGACATCGGGCTGAGAGATCACATGTCGGATCCCGGCGGTTTGAGAGTTACTGATGTTAATATCTAAAGTAGCAAAGCCGTCTACTTTTAACTCATCTGCTTGTAGAGCTAAGCTCAGGCACCAGAGCAGAGATAAAAACATCACAAATGTCGAGCGCATCAGTTACCATTAAGATATTATTTCAGTAGAAAATGCATGAGTGCGAGTGGCACCGGGCAGTTCTTATACCAGCGCACTTCGTTGAGCTGTTAATCCTGCGGCGAAGAATCCCGGGTGTATTAATCCCTCGGATCGCTGCTGTATTAATGCAAGCTGGTATTACTATCCTAGCGGTGTTCGGTGTATTTGCCAGTATTTCGTCGGAGGACTTGTAACTGAGCAACTTTGTCACCATATAGTCAGTTACAGTATTCTTTGTGATATTATCACATTTTTGCAATTAGGTATTTTGTAGTCGTGGCACAAGTAAGAGCAAGAGTTGAGCTGAATGTTGGGCAGCGTAGTCATATCCCCGCGGAAATCGTCTCATTTGAAGGGTTGCAGGATGGCCAGGAGCATGTTGCCCTGGTATTTAATCGTGCCGATAGCGAACAATCGGTGCCTTTGATCAGAATGCATTCTGAGTGTTTAACGGGTGATGTGTTTCACTCATCGCGGTGTGACTGTGGTGAGCAGCTTAATGAGAGCATCGAAGCTATGCACCTCCAAGGTGGTGTCCTGTTATATTTGCGCCAGGAAGGCCGGGGAATTGGCCTGTATAACAAAATCGACGCTTATGTGCTGCAGTCGCAAGGTATGAATACCTACGAAGCGAATAACCACCTGGGCTTTGACGACGATTTGCGCGATTTTTCGGACGCTGTACTGATGCTACAGGCACTGGGCCTGAACCATGTGCGCCTGATGACCAACAACCCTCGTAAGCTGAATGCACTCAGAGATGCCGGTATTCAGGTTGAGGAAGTAGTCGGGACACATGCCCATGTTAAAGTTGGGGTGGCCGGGAATCGTAATTACCTCGAAACCAAGGTAAAGCATGGCTCACACATGTTAGACATTAAAAAAATTAAGAAGCCGGACGAAATCTAGGCCGGTTGCTATGTGCGGGTCAGTCGCACTTCACGGCTGGCCAGTATCGACTCAGATGTAACAGGTGATGAGTTGAAAATTCCCCCATCTGACCTTTTAAGTCCTCCTGTGACCCAGTATAATTGCTCCGTTTCACAATGAATTGATGAATATGCCAACAGAATTTAAAACATTTACCGCCGGGTTTGGCTTGCAATGGCTAAAAGCCGGGTGGATTATTTTCAAGTCTCAGCCCTTTACTTTCGTAATGATGTACCTGCTCATGGTTGTTGTGAGCCTGGTGCCTTTTGTCTTTGGGCCGTTGCAGCTGGTAGCTGTACTGGCATCGCCCTTTCTGACTGCGGGTTTTTATCTGGCAGTGGTAAAAAAACAGCAAGGTCAGGCCATTACGCTGGCCGATATTTTAGCGCCTTTTTCCACTAAAGGCCGACGACTGAACCTGTTTCGCTTTGGTTTGTACCAAATGGGTGTGGCCTTATTATTGAGCGCCTTGTTGGGGGTACTGTTTGGCCCGGCACTGGAGGTGTTGCAAAACGTCAACGAGCAGAGCGATGAAGCGCAAGTGCTGGCACAGGTGATCGCGCAAATTACTTTTGCGGACATCGCTATTTTTGTGGTGTTCCAATCGCTGGCGATGATGGCCTTTGCTTATGCGCTTCCTTTGGTGTTTTTCCGCGATGAAGCGCGTATTATTCAGGCGATGAAGCAATCATTAACGGTGTTTTATCACAATATGGCCCCGCTGACGGTATTTGGGCTGTTGGTGGCGTTGCTGATGCTGCTGTCTATTCCAATGTCGCTGGTACCGCTGCTTGTGGTGATGCCTATTGCGTACATCGGTTTTTTTGTGTCTTTTCAGGCTATTGTATCAGCGTCAGAGCCGCCGGCGTCAAATGACAATACACCACCACAGCAACAGCAGCAAAGTGGTCGGTTTGACGCTTGATGGATCAACAAGATATTGAAAAAAAGCTGAAGAACTACGCTCTTTGGTTATTGTCCAGACAGGAGTATTCTCGTCAGTTACTGGCTCAGAAGTTACGCGCAAAAGATGGCGAAGAGGCATATATTACGCGTTTGCTTGACTGGCTAGAATCGCTTGGCTATCTGGATGATAAGCGCTATTGCGCGAGTTTTTTGTCCCAGCAAGTGGCCAAGGGGCTTGGCGAAAAACGTGTTATGATGGACGCGCAACGCAAAGGTGTCGATAAATCATATTTACAGCACTTAATAGAAGAACAAGAAGTCGACTGGTTTAGCGTGGCCTTGCGCGCCTACGAAAAGAAATACAGCCGTTCGACAAATCAATTGGATTATAAAGAGAAGTCAAAACGAATTCGCTACATGATGTCGCGTGGATTCCGTTATGACGAAATAGATTATGCTATCGAGGCATACTCACAGGGTGAGTAATGCCTGTCACTACAGCAGCAAAAAAGGGTAATGAGCACATGCAGCAGATGACGACCGCACAGATAAGGCAGAGCTTTCTTGACTACTTTGCCAAACAACAACACCAGGTGGTGCCTTCAAGTTCACTGATCCCGGGTAATGACGCCACGTTGCTATTTACCAATGCCGGAATGGTGCAGTTTAAAGACGTGTTTCTGGGCGGTGAGAAACGTCCTTACAACCGCGCGACCAGCTCACAGCGCTGTGTACGTGCCGGGGGTAAACACAATGACCTGGAAAATGTAGGTTACACTGCGCGTCACCACACCTTTTTCGAAATGCTGGGTAACTTCAGCTTTGGCGATTACTTTAAAAAAGATGCCATTCGTTTTGCCTGGGAATTTCTGACTAAAGAAATCAACCTGCCTAAAGAAAAGCTGTTGGTCACTGTTTATCACGACGACCAGGAAGCTTATGATATCTGGGCAAAAGATATGGGGGTGCCGGAAGACAAAATCATCCGTATCGCAACCTCCGACAACTTCTGGTCAATGGGTGACACAGGCCCGTGTGGCCCTTGTTCGGAAATTTTCTACGACCACGGCGAAGAGATCTGGGGCGGACCTCCGGGCTCACCAGAAGAAGACGGTGACCGTTTTATTGAGATCTGGAACCTGGTCTTTATGCAGTATAACCGTCACGCCGATGGCACGATGGAACCGCTGCCTAAACAGTCGGTTGATACCGGTATGGGTCTTGAGCGTATTTCTGCAATTATGCAGGGCGTGCACTCTAACTACGAGATTGATCTGTTCCAGGCATTGATTGCTGCTGCGGCTAAAGTAACTGGAGCGCAGGATCTCGAAGACAAATCACTGCGTGTTATCGCGGACCACATTCGCTCTTGTGCCTTTTTGATTGCCGATGGGGTGATGCCATCAAACGAAGGGCGCGGTTATGTATTGCGTCGTATCATTCGTCGTGCAGTGCGTCATGGCAACAAGTTAGGTGCCAAAGGCGCATTCTTCTATCAGCTGGTCAGCGCCCTGAGCGAGCAAATGGGTGACGCTTACCCTGAGCTGGTTAAACAAGGTGCTATCATCGAAAAAGTCCTGCGTATCGAAGAAGAGCAGTTTGGCAAAACACTGGACCGTGGTCTGGCTATCCTTGAAGAGCACCTGGCCTCACTCGAAGGCGATGTGATCCCGGGTGATGTGGTGTTTAAGCTTTATGATACCTATGGTTTTCCGGCGGATTTGACCGCGGATGTAGCTCGTGAGCGCTTTATGACTATCGATGAGCGCGGCTTTAAAGACTGCATGGAAACTCAGCGTAAAATGGCTCAGCAGGCCGGTAAATTTGGTGCCGACTACAACGAGCAGCTGAAATCTGAAAAATCGTCAGACTTTAAGGGCTATGATGCCACTCACTACACTGGTACTGTGGTAGAGCTGTTCAAAGAAGGTCAGTCTGTTTCAGTACTTGAAGACGGTGAAACGGGTATTGTGGTACTGGATCGCACGCCGTTTTACGCCGAATCAGGTGGTCAGGTTGGCGATACCGGCAGCCTGAAAGTTGCGGCGGGTGAGTTTGTTGTCACAGATACGCAAAAGCTGGGTAATGCCATTGCGCATCACGGTCAGGTTACAGGCCGTATTGGCGTCAATGGCAAAGCAGATGCTCAGGTAGATGCTGCGCGCCGTGAAGACATCAAGAAAAACCACACAGCAACACACATTTTACACGAAGCATTGCGTCAGGCACTGGGCGAGCATGTTGCTCAGAAAGGCTCACTGGTCATGGCAGACAAGCTGCGCTTTGACTTTTCTCACTTCGAAGGAGTGAGCAAAGCCCAGCTGCGTGAGATTGAAGATACCGTGAATGCCCAGATCCGCACTAACTTCGCACTCAATACTGAGTTAATGGACATAGATGCGGCCAAAGAAAAAGGTGCCATGGCACTGTTCGGCGAAAAGTACGACGACGAAGTACGCGTAGTCTCGATTGGCGATTACTCTATCGAGCTGTGTGGTGGTACACACGTGTCTCGCGCCGGTGACATTGGCTTGTTCAAAATCGTCTCTGAAGGCGGTATTGCAGCGGGCGTGCGCCGTATTGAAGCGGTAACCGGTGCTGAAGCCATTAACTATGTGGCCAATCAGGAGCAAACCCTGGCTGAAATAGCGGCACTGGTAAAAGGTGATAACAGCAGCGCGCTGGATAAAGTTGCGGCACTGATTGAAAAAGCCAAGGGTCTTGAAAAGCAGGTGTCTCAGCTGAACGACAAGCTGGCCAGCGCTGCGGGTGCGTCACTACTGGAGTCGGCGACAGACATCAACGGCATTAAAGTGCTGGTTGCGAATGTGGCAGGTACCGAGTCGAAAGCGCTGCGTGGCATGGTTGATGACCTGAAGAACAAAATGGGTTCAGGCGTTATCGCGCTGGGCGTGGCCAATGGCGACAAAGTCAGCCTGATAGCCGGTGTGACCAAAGACTTGGTCGGCCGTGTGAAAGCGGGTGAGCTGGTTAACCATATGGCTGCACAGGTAGGCGGCAAGGGCGGTGGTCGTCCGGATATGGCGCAGGCAGGTGGTTCTGAACCACAAAACCTGGATGCGGCACTAGCCAGTGTTTCAGCGTGGCTGGCTGAGAAAACTCAGTAACACGTGGCCCTTATTGTTCAAAAGTTTGGTGGCACTTCGGTGGGGTCAATTGACCGCATCGAAGCGGTCGCCGATTTGGTGGTCAAAACCCGACAGGCTGGCCATCAGGTGGTGGTCGTACTGTCTGCTATGTCTGGTGAAACCAATCGCCTGGTTGAGCTGGCCAAACAGATAGACGCTCAGCCCAGCCCCAGAGAACTGGATGTGCTGCTGAGTACCGGTGAGCAGGTATCTATTGCTTTGCTGGCCATGGCTATCATCAAGCGTGGTCACTCCGCCATCAGTTTATTGGCCGATCAGGTGGGCATAGTGACCGACAATATGTTCGGTCGTGCCCGCATTGCCCAGATAGATACGGTACGTTTACAACAAGAGCTGCAGCAGCATCATATCAGCATTATTGCGGGTTTTCAGGGCCGTGACCTGGAAGGCAATATTACCACCTTAGGTCGTGGCGGGACGGATACCAGTGCCGTGGAGATAGCCGCTGCGCTCGGGGCTGATGAATGTCAGATCTACACTGATGTGGATGGGGTTTATACCTGCGACCCCCGAATTGAACCTAAAGCCCGCCGCATGACCCAGGTTACCTTTGAAGAAATGCTTGAGCTTGCGAGCTTAGGCGCCAAGGTCTTGCAGATCCGCTCTGTTGAAGCCGCGGGCCGCTACACCTTACCACTGCGTGTTTTATCCACCTTCAAACCGGATGCCGGGACCTTGATTACCTACGAGGAAAACCCCATGAAGAATAAAGTGGTGTCGGGGATTGCCCACCAAAAGGACGAGTGCTTACTGACTATCAGACAGGCACCAGATGGCCCCGCAACGCTTGCTTCGATCTTGTCGCTGTTAGGCGAATATGCGATAGAAGTCGACATGATCAGTCAAATGAATCAACAGACTGGCAAAATAGACTATGCTTTAACTGTGCATAGCAATGATCATCTGCAGGCGCAGGATGTGCTCAAGACGCATCAGCACACGTTTGGGGCAGTTGAAATCGAGAGTAATACAGCCGTTGCAAAAGTCTCAGCGGTAGGGGTGGGATTAAAGTCGCACTCTGCGAATGCCGGTACATTTTTTTCGGCGCTGGCAGCAGAGAATATTTCACCTTTGTTAGTTGCAACCTCGGAAATAAAGATTTCAGTATTAATCGATGAGCGATACCTTGAGTTGGCAGTACGTGCTCTGCATGACGCTTTTAAATTGGAAAGTGACGAATAAGCAATTATTTTGCTTACTTTTACGGAAACTTTTCATTAAAATGACCAAGACGCGGAATCTTTTAAATTTTGGAATAACAGGAGCAAGAGAATGCTAATTCTAACTCGCCGTGTAGGCGAAACTCTAATGATAGGTGATGAAGTAACTGTAACCGTATTAGGTGTTAAAGGAAATCAAGTTCGTATTGGCGTTAACGCCCCTAAAGATGTTTCTGTACACCGTGAAGAGATCTACATGCGTATTCAGGCTGAAAAGTCTAACCCGACTACGGGTAATATGTAATCTACAATTCCCGGCGCACAGCCCGGTAGAATTCGAAAAAGTAGCCACTCAGTCGTGGCTATTTTTTTTGCTCAAAATATATTGCAAGGCCTCGTCAGACAGGGCTTTTTTAGAAATGTACTGGTTTGTACCGGCGCGCACCAGCACCACACCCAGCTCGGTTTCTGCTATTTCATTTACCTCTGACCAGGAGATCTGATAAGACTTATACGGGTTAGTGGCCGTGACGCCCTGCTCATTAATGTCCAGTGTTATTTTGCTGCCACTGGCACGGGTGACCATTTGCCTTGCCACCCACCAGGGGCGTCGGTAATAGTGTGCGATACATTCTAAAACAGCCAATAAAATTAAAAAGTTACCTAAGTAGGCATTATCTAAGCCATAGATGGCAACACAGCCCAGGACGAACAAAAATGCGACCAGGGCATACTTAGGTTTGCTGACATTGCTGTAAGGCAATGACTGATCAAAACATTCGCGAAAGTAATCTTTATCCAGCGTAAACTCGCAGTGAAACACAAACACAACTCCAGTTATTTCATCCAACCATTATACCCCGAAATCTTCCACATGAGCGACTTTACGTAAACTGCGGATTGGTCTTGTATGGCGCTGTTAACATTTTACAAAATAGATGTCTTGGTCATACCAATTGTGCGTTTCTGTTCAGGGTAAGCTGGTGGGTGAATAATTTTTATGCCATCTGCTTATTTTTGTCGGGTATCTTGACTATTTTTCATATTTATTCCCCTGTTTTCATTAAATTTTCATTTGGATTATCGTAACAGGTTGAAATTGTGTGTAATTTGTTATTGGTAATACCAATTTACAGATTGGTTTACAAAGCAGGCGGTTTTGTTATGATGATTGCATAATTATCTATAAATTGTGGCTATCTATTGTATCTGCATGATGCCACGCAAAAAAATGTTAACAACAAGGGGAGAGCAGAGATGGACATAACCGCCTTACTGGCTCAGGCCGCCAACTTAATGCTTACCGGCATGGTCGGGGTGTTTGTATTCTTGTCTATTTTGATCATCGCAGTGAAGGGGCTATCCAAATTCGCCGCCCCGGATGAGCCGGTGCAACCAAGGTCACAGGCAGCCAAGTCAAAGCCTGCCGGCGCTAAGCAAGTGCCCGCAGAACACCTGGCGGCTATCAGTGCCGCGATTTCGCAATACCGTAACCAGCACTTCCCATCAGAAAAATAATCAAGGGGTCATTTATGTCACAGCTCAAACTAACAGAATTGGTACTGCGCGATGCACATCAGTCGCTACTGGCCACGCGTATGCGCCTTGAGGATATGTTGCCAATCGCTGAAAAACTCGATCAGATTGGCTACTGGTCAGTGGAATCCTGGGGAGGTGCCACTTTTGATGCATGTATTCGTTATCTTGGTGAAGATCCCTGGTATCGGATCCGTGCCCTCAAAGAAGCCATGCCAAATACCAAGCAACAGATGCTGTTAAGGGGTCAAAACCTGTTGGGATACCGGCACTATGCGGATGATGTTGTCGAAAAATTCGTTGAGCGTGCCCATCATAATGGGGTGGATGTCTTCCGTATTTTTGATGCCATGAATGATGTACGTAACCTGGAAACTGCGATTCGCGCTGCCATTAAAGTGGGCGCACATGCCCAGGGCACCATCTCTTATACGGTCAGCCCGGTACACACGCTGGAGATGTGGCTGGCGCAGGCGAAGCAGCTGGAACAAATGGGCTGTCATTCAATCTGTATTAAAGACATGGCCGGGTTGCTCAAGCCTTATGACGCTGAAGTGTTGATCCGGGAGCTGAAAAACACCGTGTCTGTGCCCATTGCAATGCAATGTCATGCCACCACAGGTCTGAGCACTGCAACTTACCAAAAAGCGGTAGATGCGGGCATTGATATGCTGGATACCGCGATTTCTTCAATGAGTATGACTTATGGTCACAGTGCCACAGAGACTTTGGTGTCGATTGTAGAGGGCACTGAAAGAGATACCGGACTGGACTTATTGCAGCTTGAAGAAATTGCGGCTTATTTCCGTGATGTTCGCAAAAAGTATGCGGCCTTTGAGGGCAGCCTTAAGGGCGTGGATGGCCGTATTCTTTCTGCCCAGGTGCCAGGTGGTATGCTGACCAATATGGAAAATCAGCTCAAAGAGCAAGGTGCAGGGGGCCGTCTGGATGAAGTGCTTAAGGAGATCCCATCGGTCCGTCAGGACTTGGGTTACCTGCCTCTGGTGACGCCTACCTCGCAGATAGTCGGGACTCAGGCTGTACTGAATGTGCTGACCGGGGAGCGCTATAAAACCATCACCAAAGAAACTGCGGGTGTGCTTAAAGGTGAATACGGGAAAACACCGGCAGCGGTTGATGCCGCGCTGCAACAGCGGGTGCTCGATGGAGCAGAAGCGATCACCTGTCGTCCGGCAGACTTAATCGAACCAGAGCTGGCGCAGCTTGAGTCCGACCTACTCGATAAAGCCAAGAGCCTGTCACTGAACCTCAGTGATGCGGTGGTTGATGACGTGCTTACTTATGCCTTGTTCCCACAGATAGGTCTGAAATTTATACAAAACCGGGATAACCCGGCGGCATTTGAGCCGAAACCTGAGCTGGTACAGAACAACTCAGCTGCTCCAAAACCGGCACAGTCTAAAGCATCACAAGAGCGCTACAGTGTTCAGGTCGATGGCAAGGTTTACAATGTGGTGGTTGCACCGGGCGGTGAGTTACAGGAAGTGGCAGTAAAGGACAGCGAGCTGATGCCACAATCGGCCTCAGTGAGCAGTGGTGAAACGCTCAACGCGCCACTGGCCGGTAATATTTTCAAACTCCATGCCCGACGTGGCGATGTGGTAGAGCAAGGCGATTTGGTGTTGATCATGGAGGCGATGAAGATGGAAACCGAAGTGCGCGCGACGCACAGCGGTAAAATTGCCGATATCCTGGTTAATGAAGGTGACTCTGTATCGGCTGGCGACGCCATCGTCGAGCTGGCATAGGAGGCCTGTAATGGATGGACTTGTGAACCTGTGGTCAGCGACGGGGCTGGCCAACCTGACCTTTCCCGCACTGGCCATGATAGCGGTTGGTTGTGGCTTACTTTATCTGGCAATTGCAAAAGGGTTTGAGCCCTTGCTATTGGTACCAATTGGCTTTGGTGCCATTTTGACCAATATTCCGGTTGCGGGTCTGGCCGATCCCGGTGGCCTGCTGTATTACGTGTATTACATTGGCATCGACAGTGGGGTATTTCCGCTACTGATCTTTATGGGCGTTGGTGCGCTGACTGACTTCAGTGCGCTGATCGCGAACCCCAGAATGTTGTTGCTGGGAGCCGCTGCTCAGTTTGGTATTTTTGCGACCCTGTTTGGTGCCATTTTACTGAATTATGTGCCTGGCTTTGAATTTACCCTGCAAGATGCGTCGGCAATTGCGATTATCGGGGGCGCTGATGGCCCGACGGCCATATTCCTGGCTTCACGCCTGTCGCCTGAGTTGTTGGGTGCCATTGCGGTGGCTGCATATTCCTACATGGCGCTGGTGCCTATCATTCAGCCGCCCATTATGCGCTTACTGACCACAGAGGAAGAGCGAAATATTGCTATGCCTCAGTTAAGAGCGGTCTCAAAGCAGGAGAAGATCCTCTTCCCACTGGGTGTGCTGGCACTGACCTTACTATTCTTACCGGCGGCAACGCCACTGGTTGGGATGTTCTGTCTGGGCAACCTGATGAAGGAATCCGGGGTGGTTGATCGCCTGAGTAACTCAGCTCAAAACGAAATCATCAATATAACGACCATTTTCCTAGGTCTGGCAGTCGGCTCTAAGCTGGCCGCAGATCAGTTCCTGACGGTAGAGACAATCGGGATCCTGGTGCTGGGAGCCGTGGCCTTTAGCATTGGCACAGCATCGGGGGTATATATGGCCAAGGTGATGAACCGTTTTGCCGGTGACAGCCCCATTAATCCACTTGTCGGTGCGGCCGGGGTGTCGGCAGTGCCAATGGCTGCGCGGGTCGTGAATAAGGTCGGCCTTCAAAGCAATCCTCATAACTTCTTATTGATGCATGCAATGGGACCTAACGTGGCGGGGGTACTGGGTAGTGCCGTTGCTGCGGGTATCTTGCTTGCTCTAGTCGGTTAGCACTCTCCAACCTGTTGCGCGAAGTACTGCTTCGCGCTTTTTTCTTTTCCTCCTATATGAACTGACCCAATGCTTGGCAAAGCAGGTACAGCTGTGGCATGGTATCGCCATCAACATAAGGAGCGCGTAGTTATGAATGTTCTGATAATTTTAGGCAGCCTGGTCGTCGCTTTGCTGATCCTGATCCCACTGCTTGAGAAATATCAAAGCCGCATGGGACTGGATAAAATGCAGAAGTACGGTAAATATATTTTGCCGTTGGTGATGGTTTCTATCGTGATCCGCCTGATTTACGATATGGTTCAGGGCTAGCCCGATGCGCTCAGCAGCACAGTGCTGCTGAGCGCATCGCTGTTACTCAACCTGTGATTGCAAATAGCGTTGAATAAACTCAGTGGCTTGCTGGTAGTGTGTTTCCAAAGTGTCACGTAGATGGATCAGGTCGTCACTGTTCAACTCCTCGCCTTTACAGCGTTGCTCAAACTCAGCCGCTACGTCGGCAACCCGATGCGCACCTATGGTCTTTGAAATCGATTTGAGCTGATGGCAGGCCTCTACGATTTCTTCCTGGCTCATAGAGATCACGGCGCCGTTGATATCCCGGGCCAGCTCACTGCTTTGCTCCAGATACATGCGGAAAAAGCGCAGTCGCTTGTTTGCATCATGATTGACATATTTGTCCAGCTGCGCGAGATCTATGGGCTCCTCGGGGGCTGTTTGTTGTGGCTCGGGCGCTTGCTCTGCCACTGGCTGTGCATCACTCGAGTCATCTACTGGCTCAGCGGTTTCTGCCGGGGCTTGGTGTTCGTTGTCAGCTGTATCCGGTTTAGCCGGTGCTTGTGATTGCGTGACAGGTTCTTGTGCCGCTGTCGGTACTGGCGTTGTTTTGTTTTCTGTCTGGACTTGTGCAGGCTTACCAGCCGATTTCTGCCAGGTTTCTAAGGTTGCTTCAAGTACATTCAGCTCAACCGGTTTAGTGATGTAATCATTCATGCCGGCTGCCAGGCAGCGGTCACGCTCACCTTTCAGTGCATTGGCGGTGATGGCAATGATGTAAGGCTGAGCATTGATGTCTGCCGCCTGCTCGGCCTCTTCACGGATCTTGGCCACCATGTCGTAGCCAGACATCTTAGGCATGTGCAGGTCGGTTAGAATGATCGGGTAGTGGGCTTGTTGCCAGCGGGCCAGACCTTCTTCTCCGTTCTCGGCAACTTCAACACCATAGCCAAGCAGATGCAACTGATCGGTCAGAACCTGCTGGTTCAGCACATTGTCCTCTACCAGCAGCACCAATTTATTGGCCGCTCTGGCATCGTCTACATTCAGGTATTTGTTCAATGACCGTGATGGCTTGAGTTTTTTCGGTTGATGCAGGCCTGCTGCGACCAAAATGGCGGTCATAAAGCTCGACTTACATAACGGCGCCGCGTTGAGATAGAAAATACGATCGTGGTTTAACGCCGGTTCATCCATGGTGCTAAGTACAATTACCTGTTGGTTATTGTGTTCAATAGAATAGAGCAAATCACGCAGCTGACCATTGACTTTGTCCATGCCGTCCAGGCCATCGAGCACCCAAATCACATCGCTGTCGTACTGATATTCGCTCAGCTCATCCGCTTCTCTTAGTACCACAGTGTCTGCGCCCAGAAAGGACAGATAACGGGCCAAAATGTTTCGACGAGCATGCTCATGGGTTAGTACAGCTATTCTTTGTCCGTTCAGTACTGCTTTATTGGCGTAAGCTATCTGGCCTTTGACACTAAACGGTAGCTCCACCACAAATTCACTGCCCATGCCTATGTCTGAGCTGACATGAATAGAACCCAGCATCAGTTCAACCAGGCTTTTACAGATCGATAAGCCCAGGCCGGTACCGCCGTATTCGCGGGTAATTGACCCTTCTGCCTGGATAAAGGGATTAAAAATCTCTCGCAATTGTGCCTGAGTCATCCCTTTACCATTATCGGTCACCGTAAAGCGCAGGGTGTAGTGCTCAGACGTGTTTTGCGCAACTTCTACGGCAATTTTCACAAAGCCACGTCTTGTGTCATCGGTGGTGGTGAATTTAATTGCATTGCTACACAGGTTGTATAGCACCTGACGAACTCGCACTGCATCACCCACCAGATTGTTTGGAATATCCGGTGCAATGGCCAGTTGCAGATCCAGTTTGCGCTTTCTTGCCACGGATGACAGCACCCGGGCCACTTCTTCAATGGTTTCGGCGACGGAAAAGACACTGTTATCCATCTGCAGTTTACCCGCTTCTATTTTTGAGAAGTCGAGAATGTCATCCAGTATGCCCAGCAATGAAAAGGCTGAGTCGCGAATAATGGTGGTCAGTCGGTGTTGTGCACCATCCAGTTCGGTTTGGCGTAGCAAATCTATGGTGCCGATGACTCCATTCATTGGGGTTCTGATCTCATGGCTCATGGTGGCCAGGAAGGTGGTCTTGGCCTCACTGGCGCGCTCGGCATTCAGTGTGGCTTTCTCAAGAGCCAGGGTGCGGGCCTGCACTTCAGATTCTAAGCTGGTTTGTAACTGCTTTAGCTCCCTTTGTGCCGCCTGGTTGCCCTGAATGATGTCTCGGATCTGATTGATTAACTGATTAATGCCCACCGCGGTTTTCGACAGGCCAAAGCTTAGCTTTTCAGTGACATGAATATCGTAAGACTTTTGCGCCAGCAGATGCTGAAGTTCTTCGTTGAGCTCGTTCAAGTCTTTACTCAGGCGACCTATGATCTGGCGTTTGAGGAAAATACCAAAGGCAATGGTGAGTAACAAAGCACATCCCGCCAGAATGATGCTGGTCACAGGAGTTGCATTCGACACAGGCTGTTTAGGTGCATACCTTAAAATCAATTCGCCTACCGGCAAATCATCCAGCACCAGAGGCTGGTGTACAACAAGTTCGCCCCCCTGATCGACTTTCGCCTGGCGCTTTATCGGCGCAATGCTTTGTTCATTAGTTTGATAGACCAAGCTGGCCTGGCCGATGCCGCTGTCGCTATATAAATACAATTCTATGTCTGGGTTGCTGGCTTCGAATGCAGAAAGAATTTGTTTGGCATAGTTGTAGCCCAGCTTCATCATGGAATGCGATAAAGGGGTTGCGATGTCCTTTGCCAGCAGCACAAGGTCGGGCCGCTGGGATGTGTCGGTGTTACTCTGGTGCTTATCGGGCCAAGTAAAAGCGGCGGCAGCAGAAATAGCTGCAATAATGATGGTAACGACAATAAACAGTGGCACGAAGCCCTTTATTTGCGTTTGCGACGAGTTTTCCATTGTATGATTCCGAACCCAACTTTTGTGCTATGTTTCTTTGTTGGATGCAATCCTACCACCTATGCTGGATGAATTCTCCCCGTTTTTGCCCACCGCAGGCGATAAAACGGCGCGATAAAGTGCTTTAAAATACCAAATACAGAGGGAAATTTAAGCGATTAGTCGTGTTTTGTCGGAATAGTGGTCAGTCGAACACAGAGTTTAAAAAAAAAGTTGACTTAACAAGGCAAAACCCGTTTAATACGCCGCACGCCCAGATAGCTCAGTCGGTAGAGCAGAGGATTGAAAATCCTCGTGTCGGTGGTTCGATTCCGCCTCTGGGCACCATTTTTAAAGGTGCGCCGACTTAGCTCAGTTGGTAGAGCAACTGACTTGTAATCAGTAGGTCATCCGTTCGACTCGGATAGTCGGCACCATTTAAGCCCAGATAGCTCAGTCGGTAGAGCAGAGGATTGAAAATCCTCGTGTCGGTGGTTCGATTCCGCCTCTGGGCACCATTATTTTTTAAGTCTGAAATTCAGGCTGCTGCTTTAAAGCAGCACAATATAACCAGTTTTAGCCCAGATAGCTCAGTCGGTAGAGCAGAGGATTGAAAATCCTCGTGTCGGTGGTTCGATTCCGCCTCTGGGCACCATTATTTTTTTTAGTCTGAAATTCAGGCTTCTGCTTTAAAGCAGCACAATATAACCAGTTTTAGCCCAGATAGCTCAGTCGGTAGAGCAGAGGATTGAAAATCCTCGTGTCGGTGGTTCGATTCCGCCTCTGGGCACCATTATTAAGTGTGCCGACTTAGCTCAGTTGGTAGAGCAACTGACTTGTAATCAGTAGGTCATCCGTTCGACTCGGATAGTCGGCACCATTCTTTAAAAAGCCTCGCACCAGCGGGGCTTTTTCATTTCTGATGCTAAGCAATTGCGGATTGGCGAAATTACACAGACCAGCAGAACGATTGATTTAAGCCTTTGCACATCAAACCATGACTTTGTCACTAATTTGCTCATATACTTAACCTAGCAAGTAGTAATGGTTTGTTATGGAACAGATTGAGATATTCGAGATCCCCAGTCCGTGTCGTGGGATTTGTGAAGTGAATAATCGGGGTTATTGCAAGGGGTGCTTTCGCAGTCGCGAAGAGCGCTTTCATTGGCATGCGCTGAGCGAGCAGCAAAAACGCAAGGTGATTGAGCTGTGCGCGCAACGGCAAAAACGTGTGATAGCGGCAAAAAAACGTAGTTCAGATACTCCGTCAGCGGACAACCCGCAGCATGGCGAGCAGGAAGATCTTTTTTAAATCTGGTACTTAGCTTTAAGCATCGCCACAGTTCCTTTCTCTGCAAGACGATTAAGCACCTCTTCCAGTTGTGGGAGCAGGGCTTCGTGCTTGCTATGCAGATAATGATAGGTCTCAATGGTTAACAAGGTCTCAATTTTAAACGACTCCAGATCAATATCTGCCAGGTGTTCACGCAAATGAAAATCTACCACTAATGCTGCCTGGACTTTGCCCTGAGTAACCAGATTAAGCTGAGTAATGTTGTTCTTTACCTCTATCACCTGACCATTAAATGGGGTGCTTTGCAGATACCGATTCGCGACCAGGTAACCGCTTTGAATCACCAAAGAATCAAGTTGTTTAAATGTGCACTCTAAACAGCGGCTGAGTAGCTGCAAATTAAAGCTGTATAAAGGAAACTGCACCTGAAGTAAATTGGGGTAGGCCTGGGTGACGCCATGGATCCGTCCTAGCTGTCCATCGAGTGCGCCATTATTGGCGGCAATCAGAGCACTTTGGCGGTTAAAATCCACCACCTCTAACGTGTAGCCAAGCTGCTGATAGGCTGTTTGTAGTAACTCAATGACGTATCTCGCCTGAGGGGTATCAGCCGGGCGGTTAAAGTACAGCGTGCGGTTATCTGTTGCTACACTGGGTGCGCTGAGGCAGCATAACAATAAGAAACTGAAAATTCGCAATGGATCTCCTTGTAAAAAACGAACCCACTTACTTAGCGTGGCTTTCGCCATTCAACGCGTACTTGTGCGAAATGAACGGCGCGTGTACATCAACGGATACACCTTAGCGTAATTATGATACACTTTTTACAGAGATTGCAGTAACCAAATTTACTATGAGCTATAACCTGTGTAATTTATCGAGACACGATAAGTATCAAATTCAATTAGAATACGAAGCCTCTTTCTGGGCTTATCAGATCAAACGCGGCAAGAACAGTCGTGAGGCCATATATGATGCGATTAATCAGCGTCCCATCTCTGAGCAGGCGGTGCTGAAAGAAAAGTTCGAGTTTTACCTGGGACTGATGCTGGCATAGCCATGAAGGTTGTTGCTCAGCTACTACCGGCCATCCAAACGCCGCTGGTCAATAAGTTTTATCAGGCTCACAAGGCCAGGGGCAAGGCGACCCGTCAGGATCAGAGTTGGGTACTCAAAGCCACAGACATTGTGGCTGCGTGCAGGGTACAGCACATTTCGGGGGAGTACTTTTTGTCCACGGTGTTGGTGGCGCCCGAGTATCGAGGTAAGGGCTTTGCCAAAGTGCTATTAACCGCTGTACTGGCGTCGCAACCGCGCTCGTTGTACACCTTTGCTTATTGTCATTTGAGCGCCTTTTATCAAGGCTTGGGTTTTACTGTGATAGACCCTGTAGCGCTGCCTCAGGAACTGGCAGAAAAATATCATTGTTATGTTGCACAAGGGCGGCAGATCCTGGCGATGCAATATATTAACCCCGATCAGAATCGACTATGTTGCGAATAATCCTCAGTTTTATCCTTATTGTTTCGGCTTTTTTTGCTCACGCACAGGTATCCCGCCTGTCTCCGGCTGAGGGCCTGTCACAAAGCTATGTGAACACTTTGCTGTTCGACGATAACGGCTATCTTTGGCTGGCAACCGAAGGCGGGCTGAATCGCTACGATGGGTATCAGGTGTTGGAGGTTGCAGGGCCAAACCAGGATCTGAATAAAATGCAAATAGACCGCATCTATAAGGATGATAACGGCATCATCTGGATAGCCTCGGGACGCGCCGGCTTGTTCAGCTATGACCCGGAGCAGGATAGTTATCGCCGTTACACCTCGGCACCGGAGTCTGAAGAAGACTACTTTAAAAACAGTGTATTCCAGATGTTGAGCAAGAGTAAGCATGAGCTGTGGCTTGGCAGGGCACAAAATGTGGCAGTGATGGACACGCGCACAGGCACTATCACTCAGGAGATTGTATTGCCTGTTGAAGACCCGCAGATAGCGGTGCGCGGCTTGCTTAAGCACGACAACCTGTTGTTTATCGCCTCTGCCGAACGCTTGTTTGTTTACAACACAGATACTGAGCAGCTACGTGCCATTGAGCACCGCGACAAGATCACCCATCCATTTCAGACCAACACCAAGTCTCTGCATTTGCTGGACGACGATACCCTGATTTTAGGGGCCGTGATTGGCATGTACCAGCTGGATATTAGCGCTCTGCGCCGTGACTTTGATGCAGAGGTGCCCTATCAGACACTGATTGAAGAACTTAATATCTGGCAAATTGAGCGCAGTGGCACAGGCTTGTTACTGGGCACAGACCACGGGCTGATGCATTACGATATCGCCAGTGGCGAGGTACATCGGGATACACGCCTAACCAGCAGCCATTATGCGGTCTCGGACAACAGCGTGATTTACTTTATCCGCGACGACTTTGGCGGGATCTGGGCCGCCACTAAAAAAGATGGTGCCTTCTACCTGCCTGCTGAGTCGCAGGGGTTTGATAATGTTCACCCGGGTTCCGTACAGGGCAACTTTTCGAAGGGGACTGTGTGGGGCCTGGTAGAGTACGATTGCTATATCTGGGCAGGCACGCGAGATGGCCTGACCCGCTACGACCCGCAAAGTCGCACCTCAGAGCAGTATCTGGCCGGTTTTCTGGGTGATGGCTTCTACCCCGAATTCACCATTTTTGGCCTGCTGAATTATCAGGACAAGCTATGGCTCAGTAGTAACCGTGGACTATTTGTATTCGAACCTGGATCAGAGGATATCTATCGACCCCAGGCTCAGGATGCGGCTGCGACCGCTGTGTTGTCCGGGTTTGTTAAAGGTGCCGTGATCGTGGGCGATGGGCAGCTGTACCTGGTGGATGAAAAAACCGGGTTTTATGTCTTTGATATCAATACCCAAACACTCACCAAGCTGGGTGAAGAGTTTGACCGGTTTGACCCTTTCCTGAGTTATGGTTTTTACAAGCCGTTGAGTACACACCCTGAAGATCCGGTCTTTTACAGTGAAGGCAGGTTGTTCCGCTACGATACACAAGCGCATCGGCTGGTCGAAATTTATCAGGTGCCCAAAGCACACAAGCAAAGTGCGGTCGACCTGCTGAGTTATACCATCGACAAGCATAATGTACTGTGGCTGTCGTTTGCCAGACATGGCCTGGTACGTCTGACCGCAGATGGTTATGAGCAACTGCCAATGCCCAATGAGCAGCACACCGTCACCAATAATATTTTGTATGAAATGGTACAGGATGACGTGGGCATGATCTGGATGTCGTCTCACCAGGGGATCTGGCGACTCGACCCGGATAATTTCCACCTGCAGGGTTTTACCACAGCAGATGGCCTGATGAGTAACGAATTCAATGGTGGAGCATCGGTGAAGCTGGCGGATGGCCGGATTGGCTATGGCTCTTTGCAGGGCTTTACCTTGTTTGATCCTAAGGTGCATCGCCCTACCAAATCGCTGTTAAATCGCGTCAATATTACCGATGTGGATCTGATGTCGCGGGATATTTTACCCTCTGGACTTAAGTCATTCTCTTATATTGAGCTCAATCATGACGACATCGGACTGGAAGTGTCCTTCTCGGCCATGGCGTTTACACTGCAAGAGCGCATTGTCTACGAGTACCAGCTCTCCGGTGAGCAGCGGATCCTCAGTCGTAACAGTAATCGGGTGGTGTTTCCCAAGCTTAGTCCGGGCAATTATCGTCTTAAGGTGTGGGCAAAAGATCCGCTGACTGGTGATTATACGCCGCCAGCTCAGCTTGAGATTGTGGTGCATTACCCGATATGGCGCGCGCCCTGGGCATTGTTTTGTTATGTCCTGCTGGCGGCAGCCCTGTTTGCTTTTTGGGTGCACCGCAAAAATAAGGTCGCGGGTATGATCCTGGCGGCGCACCGTGAAACACAAAACAGCGAAACGCGCTTAAAAATGGCGCTCGAAGGCAGCAACTCTGGGGTCTGGGACTGGCACTCGGGAAGCCAGTTTGTCTATCAACCTCGTTTGGTCAGCGACCTTGGTTACGACAACGAAAGCATAGTGTTGGACGAATACCTGGAGCTTATTCACCCTCAGGATCGTGCCCTGTTTCGAATTGAGTGGCTGGAGTTTGTCTCGACTGAGAAGGGGTTCATCGACTGTACATATCGGTTGCGCCATCTCAATGGACAATGGCGCTGGTACAAAGACTACGGCAAAGTAATGGTGTGGCAGGACGGGGTGCCGGTACAGGTTGCCGGGACCTACACTAACCTGACCCGCGAGCGGGTGTTTGAAGAGCGCGCCACGCTGTTTGGTGCGGCGTTTGAACAAACCCGGGACTGGGTGATGATCTTTGACAAGCACCTGCGTATTCTGGCCTGCAACAAGGCATTGCAGCATGCCTTTTCTGTCAGTGCGGCGCCTTCGTCCAGTACCAGCGTTACTCTGGGGCTGGAACGCAATGTCAGAATGAAGTATCTGCGTGAGATCAGTAAATTAAAGGTCGATGACCTGTATGTTGCCGAAGAAACTCTGCGCCTGCCCAGTGGCGAAAAGCGCCAGGTGCTGCTCAAGATCAGTGCAACGCAAGATAAGCATTATATTCTGGTGTTGACCGACATCAGCAAGCAAAAGCGGACCGAAAAAGAGCTCTATCAACTGGCTAACTATGATGCGCTGACCAAGTTGCCAAATAAAGTGCTGTTTATGGATAGGGTTCAGCATGCCATTGAGCAGGCGCGCTTGTCGCGCCAGCCACTGGCCATCATCGCGATTAAGTTCAGTCGCTTACAGAGGTTTGCCGATACCTATGGCAACGACTTTCTGGCCCTGGTGACACAGAAACTGGCGGCCAACTTGCAGTGCTGCTTCCGCGAAGTAGACAGCCTGGCGATTGGCAACGAACGAGACTTCTATATTCTGATGGAGCAGCTGACGGGCGTGGAGCAGGTGATGCGTTATATACATTGCCTGCTGGAGCGCTTCGAAAAAGGGTTTGAGATTGAACAGCAGCAGGTGCATGTGAAAGCCAAGCTGGGGATTGCCATGTTCCCCGATGATGCCTGTGATGCATTCGACCTCAATCAGGCTGCCGAGACCGCACTGAACCATGCCAGACAGTCACTGGTGACGGATTATCAGTTCTATCACAGTGAGATCAATGAACAGGTACAGCGCGCTTTGGCGATTGAACAGGCACTTTTGAAGGCATATCAGGAAGAAGCATTTCGTAATCACTATCAGCCGATTATCAATGCAACGCATATGTCGGTAGAGGGCTTTGAAGTCTTGCTGCGCTGGCCACAGGACCCCAGTTACAGCATTGAAGAGCTGGCCCACACCGCAGAGCAGACCGGGATCATTACCCGAGTTATGTTGCAAACCCTGGAAAGGGCGCTGATAGACCTCAAAGGCTGGCACACCTTGCATCCTGATTTGTATATCTCGGTTAACCTTTCCGCGCTGGATTTTCAGTACGATGATTTACTGGCCCGGATCACCGAGATCCTCTCGCGAAATAATATCGACGGGCGCTACCTGGTATTCGAAATCACCGAGTCGGTGATGATGGCGGATGCCGAGCAAGCAATTACCCGTATGCATGAACTCAGGGCGCTGGGCTGTCGACTCTATATGGATGACTTTGGCACCGGCTATTCCTCGCTGACTTATCTTAAACAGTATCCGGTAGACGCATTGAAAATCGACCGCAGTTTTGTCAACGACATTGGCCAGGATAAAGAACACGAAGTGATCATTCACTCCACGTTGTCTTTGGCACACAGTCTGGGTAAGTACTGCGTTGCAGAAGGGGTTGAACACATGGAGCAGTTGTCTTTTCTGCGTATGCTGGGATGTGAGCGCTTCCAGGGCTACTTGTTTAGCAAGGCGCTGCCAGCTGATGAGGCCTGCGAGTTATTGCGACGCAACTGGCATCAGGTGTTTGTTCGCGCCAGTTAATGTTAAGGCCTGCGTGATGCAGGCCTGAACATCTTACAGTTTGCCACCACAGTGTCGACAATACAGGTTATGTACTCGCTGGCTGGTCATGATTTTGATCGCCTGATTGGCTTCCACCGGGCTAAGGCCTAGTTCTATCCTCAGGGCCTCAAGGTGCTCTTTCTCCTGTTCATCTACCACACCATCGCTCAGAGAATGCAGCACGGCCTCATTGAAGGCATCGCGGCGCTTGCGCAGCTGATCGGCAAAGCTGGAGGCCAGCAGGCCGGTTGGAATTGCGACCATGCCCATACTCAGTAAAGTGATCACGCCACCAAAAAAGCGCCCCAGCGGGGTGATGGGGACTACATCGCCATAACCGACGGTGGTAAGGGTGGCCATGGCCCACCACATCGCGGCGGGGATAGAGCCAAACTTGTCGGGCTGAACATCATGTTCAATCAAATAGATGCCGCATGAGGCGACAATCAATACCAGTGACATAATAAAGAAGGCGGCCAGCAATGAGCTACTTTCTTCTCTGAACGCGGCCAATAGCAGTTGCATGGCGCGTGAGTAGCGGGTTAGTTTGAAGATCCGCAACAAGCGGAACACCCGTAAAAAGCGCAAATCAAACGTGAAAAACACCATCAGCAGGGTAGGCAGAATGGCCAGCAGATCGATAATGGCCAAAGGAGAGAGGACGTAGCGCAGGCGCTTTGCGCTGTTGTTGCCTTTAGTGTGCTTAAATTCCAGTTTATCAACACAACACCATAGCCTGAGCAGATATTCAATGGTGAATATCGCCACCGAAATCACTTCAATGAAAAAGAACAGCGTGTGATAGCGCGCAGCCAGCGTCGGCACAGACTCCAGCACTATGGCAATGACGTTAATGATGATAAGCGATATCAGAAAGACATCAATCGCGTGCCCGGCTTTTCTGAATCGGCCGCTGGCTTCCAGCAGGGCTGCGGCTTTTTGTCTGAGTGTCAGATCCATAAGTCTATTGTTAACCTTACTAATGTGGGCGGGGCTGTATTATTCGCTAGTCAGTGGCATTTTCATTACCACTGTCCCTTCTTCAAAATCCCGGCTGATGGTGAACCCCAGTTTTTTTGCCAATCCTATCATGCCGGTATTTTCCGGTAAGGTGATCCCCTCGATAGCACCAACGCGCTGGCGTTTACAGTAGGCGATTGCGGCCTCCATCAGTAATTTGCCAAGTCCCAGGCCCTGACAATCAGAACGTACAACCACCGCAAACTCTGCGAGCAGATTATCGGGGTCCATCAATACCCGGGAGACCCCCAGGGTGCGCTGGGCGCTTTTATAGGGCTGGGTAATGATAAACGCCATTTCACGGTCGTAGTCAATTTGCGTCATTTTAGCCAGCTGCTCATGGGTAAACTGTGGCAGTTCACCGAAAAAGCGCCGGTATCTGTCTTCTTTACTCAGCGACTGATCAAACTCCTGATGATTGCGCTCATCTTCCGGACGGATCGGCCTTAACTGCGCTTGTGTGTCATTTTTCAGCATGACGGTGCGCTCCCATTCTTTAGGGTAGGGTTTAATGGCGAGTCTTTTACGGCCGGGGAGCGGCGTGAAACGTTGCAGGGTAATGCTGGCATCCAGAATCAAAAAATGCCCGTCGGTTGCCAAAATTGGATTGAGCTCAAGCGTCTGAATGTCTGGCTGATCGATCACCAGCTGAGAAACCCGGGTCAGCAGCGCACACAGCCGATATTTATCCACTTTTTCAGGTAATAAACGCTCTTTCAGTACGCCTTTGTCGTAGGCGGCGGCAATCAGGTATTTGGCCAGATTCATGTTTAGTGGAGGCAAAGCAACGGCAGCCTGATTAAAATTAAATCCGGTGCCGGCCTCACCAAGTAAAATTACCGGGCCCACATCCGGTTCGGTTTTAACGGCAATACGCAGCTCCTGGCTGCCCGCCCTGGGCGCCATTTTTTGTAATGAAAAACCTTCAATGATGGCATCCGGATAGGCCTGCTTGATACGCAGCAAAATGGCAAAGGCGCTTTGTTCAACTTCATCAGCGTCATTCAAATTAAGGACCACCCCGCCGACCTCGGATTTCGAGGGAATAGAGGGGCTGATCAACTTGAGCGCGACGGGAAAGCCAAGCAGCTGGGCCTGCTCTTTGGCTTCACTGGGCGTCAGCGCAATGTCTGTATCTATGCATTCCATGCCGTAATGACAGAGGATCTGGCTGGCCTGATGGGTTGATAGCTGAGTCAGTGACTGGTCAAGGTAGCTGTCTATCTGCTGTTTTGCACTGTGGCTGTGGATCAGCTCATCCTGACTGATAGATTCCGGGGTTTGAGTCAGGTGTTTCTGGTTACGACGATAACTGATCAGGTGCATAAATGCGCCCACGGCGCCTTCGGGGGTGCGATAAGTTGGGATACCCTGCTCGACGCAGACATCACGCGCTGCAAAGGCGGCTTCTTCACCCATAAAGTTGGTCATCACAAAGGGGCGGGCCATTTTGGGTAAAGTGGCCAGAGTCTGGGCAATGATCTGAGCATAGGCTTCGCTGGGTGCCAGTGCCGATGGCGTGTGGATGATCAGTAAATTTTTGACTTCGTCAGCTTTGAGTAAAATCTCCAGTGCCTGCTGATAGCGGTGGGGCGCAGAGTCGCCGAAAATGTCAATCGGGTTTGCGGTATGGTTAGACTGGGGGATCACCGCATTGAGCGCCTGAATGGTTTTATCACTCAGCTCGGCGAGTTTTCCACTGCGCTGCAACAGCGTATCTACCGCCATAATGCCTGGGCCGCCGCCATTAGTGAGTATGGTGAGGTGCTCAACCTGTAGCAGTTTAGGATGGAGTGCCAGGGTTTGTGTGGCTGCAAACAGCTCCCGTAAGTCGGTTACTCTGAGCATACCTGCGCGCTGAAACATGGCATCGTACACCGCATCGTCTGAGGTTGAACCACCGGTGTGGATCATGGCCGCTTCGGCACCTGCTTGGGTACGGCCGGTCTTGATGGCGATCACAGGCTTGCTAAAAGCGGCTGCCCGGGCCGCGGAAATAAAGCGCCTGACGTCTTTGATGTTGTCTATGTAGAGCAAAATTGCCTTGGTTTTGCCATCCCGGCCGAACAAGTCCAGCAACTCATCAAAGTCAATATCGAGGCTATCCCCGAGGGAGATAAAATAGGAAAATCCGATGCGTTTACTGTTAGCCCAGTCCAGGATCGTGGAGCAGACGGCAGCCGATTGGGAAATAAAAGCCAGTTTGCCGGCATCGGCGGTGGTATGAGAAAAGCTGGCATTCAGCCCTAAGTGCGGGACCAGCATGCCCAGGCTGTTTGAGCCCAGCAACGTGATGTGCTTTTCTCTGGCCAGTGCCTGTAAACGTGCCTTTTGTTCTTTGTCGAGCCCGGCGGCAACAACGATGGCGTTACGACAGCCTAGTTCAGCCAGCTCGGTCAGTACCTGGATCAAGGTCGACTTATTGGTGCAGATAACGGCCAGATCGGGCACCTGAGGAAGCTTGGCAATGGTCGGATAGGCCAGTACGCCTTGTACGGCCGCGTATTTTGGGGTGACTGGCATGATGGGGCCTTTAAAGCCACCGTGTAGCAGGTTGCGCATCACCACATTACCGGCCCGTCCTGGGTTGCTGGAGGCGCCAATCACCGCCACCGAGCTGGGATTAAAAAATTGACCGATGCGCTTGATACTCATACTAACTCCTTGACTTGCCAGACTATGGGCGGGCTATTTGCTAAATATTAATCGCTTTAGTGGCAGGTTGCGAGTCTAAGCTGGGATTGTTTTGATCTCAGTCGAGTTTGCGTGCTGCAAGGGATACCATAAGTATCGTGTGAACCTGTGATTATGACGACACAAAGCTTAGCGCTTGGTCTTCAGCCACTTTCCCATCGCGGCATCGTAGGCGTCTGTGATGGCTGTTTTATCGCAGGTGCTGCTGGCGGTGAGCCAGTTCTTAGCAAAGCCTTCCGGGGGCGGGTTATTGGGGTCACCCTGAACTTCTTTGTAGCAGCGGTCTTTTATGCGATATTCGGTAAAAATGTGATTCTGAGACTCTATCTGTCGTAGCGGCTGACCCTGCGTCTGGTGAGACTTGGGTACACTAAGGCGTTGTGGCCGAGACTCGATGTCTCTGGATACCGGCTGAGTTAAGATGTGCTGACGCAGTCGTGACAGACCCAGTGCCGGGTCGATCCGCTGGTATTTTTTGTTCGGTTGCACACCTGCAGCCTGCGCTGGTTTTTCAGGAGCTGGGTCGGTACTGCTGTGGATATCTGCGACTGAGCTCTCTGTGATGGCGTCGAGCTGGCTCGACTCGACCAGTTTGGGTAAAGGTGCAGAGCTGACAACGACAGTCTGTTGTTCGGGACGTTGTGCAGGTTTGGTGACGGGAAGCGGCTCGGAGCTGGCTTTATTCGTATCTGATTTTTGCGCTGGTTGCTCTACCACCAGGTAGGTTTTAATCGTCGGCTCAGGCGGCCCGAGAGGGACCACCACGGTTTGCTGGGCCAGCAGCCACAGTATGATTAAGTGGCAGGCGATGGAAATAACAACTGCACTGAGCCATGAACGCATCACTTTTCCTTAGTGTCCTGAATTTATTATTCTGTTTTATAGTCAAAACACTGTTAGGACCTGAGCTTGTGATCAAAAGTTCAGTTTCATCAACTCCGTTGCAATCAGTTTGAGTAATCGGGTTTCACGGAGCAGAGATTGCCCCTGTTTATCGCTGTTTGCCAGTACCGCCTCATTGTGAGCGATGGCTTCAGCAATCTCGACCCATTGCGGGCGCATGCCATTGTTTATCTCATAATGTTCCATATCTGGTTCATCAAACTCGCCGCAGATTTCACACAAATAGCAGTGAGAAACGATGTGTACATTGTCAAAGTCAGGCTTATGCCAGCGCTGATATTCTTCATACACGCCAAAGGGCACAATGTTGGTGACCGAGCGCGCCCCGGTTTCTTCTTTTACTTCGCGCACTAAGGCATCGGTTAAGGATTCCCCTGCATCGACACCTCCACCGGGCAAAGTGTAATCGTCGTATCTTTGCGTATAGAGCAGTAAAATTTGCGACTGACGGGTAATAATGGCTCGTGTTGCCGGGCGGGTAAAACAAGTGCCCGGTAAAGGTAAAGCCGGGGCTGGATTAAGAACGCGCATGATCAGGGTCCCGAAAAAGTGCCGAGTCTAGCACATTTCGGGTCAGGCGACAGCGCCCGGGTACAGCCTGTCGGGCGCGCTGTGTTTAATAAGGCAGTGGGTAGGCCTTGAGCACAGTGTCAATTTCAGCCAACGCTTCTGGTGGCAGTGTCAGATCAAACGCTTTAATATTTTCTTTCAGCTGGCTCATGGTAGTAGCGCCTATGATGGTCGAGGTAACGCCATCGACCTGGTCGCACCAGGCCAGTGCCAGCTGGGCAGCCGTGAGGTGATGCTCTTTGGCAATCTCCAGGTACGCCGCGGTGGCTTCCTGTGCAAACTGCGTATCCCGGAACAAGCCATTACGTTGGATCAGGGTCCAGCGTGACCCTTGCGGTCGGGCGCCACCCAGATATTTGCCCGACAACGCGCCACCGGCAAGGGGTGACCAGGGCAGATAGGCAATGTCTTCATGGACGCAGTTTTCTATGATGTAGGGCCAGTCCTTCGCATGTAATAAGTTGAATTCATTCTGGATTGAAACCGGCCTGGGCAATTGGTGCTGGTGTGCCAGTTGCAAGTATGTATTGATCCCCCAGGGTGTGTCGTTAGACAGCCCCCAGTGGCGAATTTTTCCGGCATCAATACACTGCTGGAGTGCGCCGAGGATCTCGTGCATCTCATTTCTGTGTTGCTCTGTGGATACATCACTGAAAGTGATCATACCGGGCCAGTGTTTAGAAAAGTGTGGAGAGGTGCGATTTGGCCAGTGCAGCTGATACACATCGATGTAGTCGGTTTGCAGCCGTTTTAGCGAGGCGTCGACCGCTGCCACAATGGCCTCTGCGGTTATAGGCGCGCCGCCACGGATCCAGGCCAGTCCTGAGCCTGCGATTTTAGTGGCAATAATGATGTCCTGGCGCTTTTCCGGATGACGACGTAGCCAGTCTCCGATGATTTCCTCGGTCTTACCATAGGTTTCAGGAGACGGCGGGACGGCATACATCTCGGCGGTATCGATAAAATTAATACCCTGTGCGAGTGCGTAATTGATCTGTTCATCGGCATCGTGCTGATTATTCTGCACACCCCATGTCATGCTGCCCAGACAGACACGTGACACCTCTAAATTAGAATGACCCAGGCGGCTGTACTTCATAGTTGCTCCTTGTGTTAAATAGGTCTGGCGTATCGGCTCAAAATACATATAGATACGCAGGCATTGTCTGACCAGTTTAGAGTATTTCCCAGTAAAATACAGATCAGATGCGATGACAAATAATGAACAATCATATTGCCATTATGCGATTCTTTGCACATAATAACTGTATAAATAACCAGTTATTAAAATCATGCGTAAGTTTATTCATGTTGATATGGACTGCTTTTATGCCGCGGTAGAAATGCGCGATAACCCTGCGCTGGCCAATGTGCCGATTGCGATTGGCGGGAAAAGCCATCGCGGCGTACTGTCAACGGCCAATTATATCGCGCGTCAATACGGGGTGCGCTCTGCTATGTCTAATTACAAAGCCAAGCAGTTGTGTCCTGAGCTGGTGATTGTGCCGGGGCGGATGGCGGTGTATAAGGCGGTGTCTGCGCAGATCCGCGCGATTTTTGCGCGTTATACAGAACTGATTGAGCCACTTTCCTTAGATGAAGCTTACCTGGATGTGACCGACTGCACTGTGTGTCAGGGCAGTGCGACCTTAATTGCTCAGCAGATCCGCAGCGATATTTACCGTGAAACCGGCCTGACGGCCTCGGCTGGTATTGCGCCCATCAAATTCCTGGCCAAAATTGCCAGTGATGAAAACAAACCCAATGGCCAGTATGTGGTCACTCCGGATGATATCGCCGGATTCATCGATACCTTGCCACTGAAAAAAATCCCCGGTGTGGGTAAAGTGACGCATGAAAAGCTCCTTGCAATGGGGTTGCAGTATGGTCGCGACGTCAAGTCTTACAGCAGAGCCCAGATGACGGAACGCTTTGGCAAATTTGGCGATGTACTGTGGCGGCGTTGTCAGGGCATTGATGAGCGACAAGTAGAAACTGAGCGCATTCGCAAGTCTGTCGGGGTGGAAACCACCTTTGAAAAAGACATTCAAAGCCTGGATGCGCTCAAAGACATACTGAGCCTGCGGCTGTTGCCTGAGTTACAGCGGCGGGCCGAGCCCTATCGCGGGGCTCGGGTCTTCAACAAGCTGGGCGTTAAGGTTAAGTTTTATGACTTTTCGCAAACCACCAAAGAGTGCCAGTACCATGAGATTGATGAAGGCGTGCTGATTACTTTACTGGAGCAGGCGGTTGAGCGCTTTGGCAGCAAACCAGTCAGGCTGATAGGTATTCAGCTGGGCCTGGGAGAGGCGGCCTCTGCTCAGGCGCAATTGGGCCTGTTTGATGTTCAGACCTTCGACTAAAAGATAACAAGGACAGTATTCTGCGATTATTCGCCGGTGTGCTAGGGTATAGCTTATCCGACTACGCAGAAGTGCTATTTTGCGATACCACCAGTGGCAACCAGGTTTTGTGTGCTTAGATAACATAAGTGCCAGCGCCACGACGGCATCAATTTCGCTCAACAGACTTGTGATTGCCACAAAGCAAAGCAGGTGGTATCAGGCAATAACGGACTGAGTCAAAGCGGACACCAAGAACAACAACAGGGGGAATACAATGCAGTCAATCATGATCGTGCTGTTTGGCATACTGGGTATGCTGTTTGGCTGGTTTGTCTATTCAAAGTTCATCGCCGAAAAAATATTTAAAATGGACGATAAGTTCGTCACACCGGCGCATGAATTAAACGACGGAATAGACTATGTACCGACTAATAAAGTGGTGCTCTGGGGGCACCACTTTACATCTGTGGCGGGGGCTGCGCCAATAGTTGGCCCGGCCATCGCCGTTTACTGGGGCTGGGTGCCAGCCGTTTTGTGGGTGGTATTTGGGACCATCTTTTTTGCCGGGGTCCATGATATGGGCGCGCTGTGGGCCAGTGCCCGGCACAAGGGCAAGTCCATGGGGGCTTTGTCTGAAACGGTTATCGGCAAGCGCACCCGCTCTCTGTTTATGATAGTGGTCTTTTTAGTGTTGCTGATGGTAAATGCCGTGTTTGGGGTGGTGATAGCCAACTCTTTTGTGGCCAACCCCAGTGCCGTATTCCCTGCCTGGGCAGCTATTTTGGTGGCGCTGGTGATTGGTCAGTTACTGAAACGTCAGGTGCCGCTGGTGCCCTTGTGTGTCATTGGCGTGGCGATTCTGTATGCCAGTATTTACGTGGGTTCGGGCATGCCGCTGGCACTGCCCAGTGAGTTGTTTGGCTTGGCCGATAAAGCCAATTGGATCATTATCCTGTTTATTTACGCAGCGGTAGCGTCCTTGCTGCCCGTTTGGATGTTATTACAACCACGAGATTTCATTAACGGCATGCAACTGCTGGTTGGTCTGGTATTGCTCTATGGTGCGGTATTTGTGGTTATGCCGGATATTACGGCGCCGGCCTTTAATACCCAAACTGCGGTGGATACGCCGAGTATCATTCCTTTGTTATTTGTGACGATTGCCTGCGGGGCCGTTTCCGGGTTCCACGGCATAGTGTCATCGGGTACCAGCTCCAAACAGCTCGACAAAGAAACGGATGGTCGTTTTGTTGGATATCTGGGCGCGGTGGGCGAGGGCTCTCTGGCATTGATCACCCTGGTGGCCGTGAGTGGCGTAATGCTGGCGGTGTCACCTGAAGAGTGGCATGAAATATACAGCCACCTCGGCGCGGGCAGCGTGGGTGCGTTTATCCAGGGGGGCGCTAATTTGATCAGCAACGGCTGGGGACTGTCGGTGGAAATTGCGTCGACCTTGCTGGCGGTGATGGTGGTGTTGTTTGCCGGTACTACCATGGACTCTGGCGTGCGTTTGCAGCGATATATCATTCAGGAATGGGGTGAAATTTATCAGCTCAATGCACTGAAAAACCCAGTGCTGGCAACTTTGGTTGCGGTAGGCTGCTGTTTGTTATTGGCATTTGGTGCCGGCGGTGCGTCGGGCAGCGGCGGTATGATCATCTGGCCTTTGTTTGGCTCGACCAATCAGATTCTGGCGAGCCTGACCTTATTGGTGATCTCTGTGTATCTGATCAAGCTGGGTCGTCCGGCCAAGTTTACACTGATCCCCATGATCTTTGTGATCCTGATGGCCTTTTTCGCGGGCGTGATCAAGCTGGGCGAATACTACGAGCAAGGTAACTGGTTGCTGGTGGCACTCGATATAATAGTGCTGGTTGTCAGCGTTCTGGTGATGCTTGAAGCCTGGTCTGTGGTCAGTAAGCTGAAACTGCAAAAGGACGACAGTGCAACAGCCCAGTCCGATTAATGCCCGCTTTGGCTTTTAGCGCTGTCCCAGGCAGCGCTAAAAGCAGATAATGCACCTCTGTGTGCTCCGGCATTTGTCCCTAAGGCCTTGGTTCTTGCGGGCAAATAACCGATAATCAGCCCAGCATTTTAATAACCAAGGGCTGATTATATGTCTTTTCCTCTCGCTTTGCCGGTCAGTGACTGGCAAGTTCAGGACGCCGATGCTGTTATCGTCGTCACTTCCGATGTCTCAGATCTTGCCAATGCGGCACTAAACAGTGCAGCAGCCCCTTATCTGGCGGTTGATGCACGATTGCGTACCAAGGCCAGCTTACTGCTGGCAGAAGGTGTACCGGGCAAGCGTCTGATAGTGTCACCTACAGGCCCGCTTAACCGTGACTATGACGACGTACGACGCTTTTTTGAAGCGGGCAAAGCTGCTGTGCTGGAAGCCAAAGCCGCTGGTGCGGTAAAACCGGTATTGATGGTGGCAGGCGTACCAAGCGATGCACGTTATCAGAATGCCCTGGAAGTGGCTTACCTGGGCGCGTGTCAGGCATTGTGGCAGCCACTAGAGGCCCGTGAATACCGTGGACCGGCAATCGAGCCGATTGAATCTATTGCGTTGCTGGGTGCCAGCGATGAGCAGTGTCGTCAACTGAACGCCATCGCTGCTGGTCAGTACGCAGCCCGCGACCTGTGTGGTACCGAACCTGAGCGAATGGCGCCCCCTAAGTTTGCGGATTACTGCGTTGAGCTATTCAAAGACACCTGTGTCAGTGTTGAAGTAGTAGCGGATCCGACGACCATCAACAAAGATTACCCAATGCTTGGCACTGTTGCGCGCGCCTCTTACGCGGTAGAGCGCCATCACCCGCGTGTTGTTAAACTGGTTTACACTCCGGAAGGTGACATTGAGCGTACCCTGATGTTTGTGGGTAAAGGCCTGGTGTATGACACCGGTGGTGCAGATCTCAAGGTGGGCGGATTTATGGCGGGCATGAGCCGCGATAAAGGGGGCGCAGCCTCTGTTGCTGGCTTTATGAAGTCTGTGGCCGATTTTAAGCCAAAAGGGGTTAAAGTGATTGCGTATCTGGCCGTGGTACGTAACTCGATTGGTTCTGATTGTTTTGTGCCAGATGAGATCATCACCACGCGCGAAGGCGTAAAAGTACGCATTGGCAACACCGATGCGGAAGGGCGCCTGGCAATGGGTGACTTGCTCAGCGAGCTCAAAGACATGGCGACTCAGGAGGTTAACCCTGAGCTGTTTACTGTGGCAACACTCACCGGACATGCTGCCCGTGCGGTAGGTCCTTACAGTGCGTATGTGGAAAATGGTCCGGCGCGTGCACGACAGGTGTCTCGTCAGCTGGCTGACATCGGCGACCTGTGGGCCGACTGTGCAGAAGTCTCGCGCAGTCGTCGCGAAGATTATGACTTTGTTCAGCCACGCACTCTGGCGGACGATGTTTTATCGAGCAACAATGCGCCGTCGGCTGTCACTGCCCGTGGTCACCAGTTCCCGATGGCTTTTCTCGCCATTGTGGGCGGGCTGGATAAACACGGTAGTGACTCTGAATTGCCACTGCCTTATGTCCACATGGACATTGCGGGTAGCGGCGTGGAAGGCGGCGACTGGCAGCATGGCAAGCCAACTGCAGCAACCGTCAGCAGTCTGTTTGCCCGTTACTGCCGCTAAACCTTAAAGCGCTCTACAATCTGGGCAAGCTGATGGCTTGCCTGTTTGAGCGATTTACTGGCCTCAGACAAAGTCTGTGTGGTGTCGAGTGAGTGATGGGTTGCGTCCGACAGGTCGCTGATACGTACATTCACATCGGCCGCCGCACTGCTTTGCTCTTCTGTGGCCCGGGCTATCAAGCCATTCATTTGCAGGATCACCGTGATCAGGCGTTCAATCTCATTCAATGCCTGCTCAGCCTCATGTACCTGATCGACCGTACTGCTCGACAGGCGCTGGCTTTTCTGTACCGCGTCCACCGCCGCCTGAGCGCCTTTTTGTAGTTTCTCAATCATTGACTGGATCTCATCGGTGCTTTGCCCGGTGCGACTCGCCAGGGTGCGCACTTCATCGGCCACCACCGCAAACCCACGACCCTGCTCGCCCGCCCGGGCGGCTTCTATGGCCGCATTAAGCGCAAGCAGATTGGTCTGCTCCGATATGCCCCGGATCACGTCCAGCACAGAGCCAATATGCTGGCTTTCTTCAGCCAGCGCTTGAGTGACGACACTGACTTCTTCAATGGTGCCGGAGAGCGTGCCAATGGCACTGATGGTTGTGCTGACCGTTGCTTTGCCCGTTTCACTGGTGCGCATCGCATCACCTGCAGCCTGCTCTGCGGCTTCGGCATGCTGGCTGATCTCCTTGATCTGCGCGCTCATTTGCTCCACGGCCGTTGCCACCTGGCGGCTGCTGTCATTCTGACGCTCGATGTACTCCAGGTTGACTTCGCCGGTGTTATCGACCCTGTCTGCCAGTGCTTCCACCTCTGTAGCATTGCCTGCCACGGCGGCAATCGAATGGCGCATTTTAGAGGTATAAGCATTAAAGAAGCGAGACAAACGGGAGATCTCATCGCGGCCATGTTCATCCAGCTGTTGCGTTAAATCGCCCTCTCCCTGGGAAATGTCGCGCATCATATCAGCCCCAGAGCGGATGGGCTGCAAAATGCTGTTGCTGATCACAAAGTTCAGCACTATCAGCACGACCAGCAACGCGACGATGTTGAATATCATCTGATTGCGCAGCTGGGCAAATTGCACGTCGATACTGTCAAGATACACCCCGGAGCCGACTATCCATTGCCAGGGAGCAAAGCCTTTTACATAGGAAATTTTGTCGACCGCAGCAGACTTGCCGGGTTTGGGCCATTTGTAGGGCACAAACCCGTCTCCCTGTGTGCTGACAACGGCGACCATTTCCTGAAACAGCGCAACGCCGTCTGGGTCTTTGCTGTCTCTGACTGATTGCCCGTTGAGCTGAGGTTTAAAGGGGTGCATCACCATACGCGGATAATGGTCATTGACCCAGAAATAGTTATTTTCATCATATCTGAGCGCTTTCAGGGCGCTGAGCGCGGCGCTTTGTGCCTCGGCTTCGCTGAGTGTTCCGCTAAGTTGCGCCTGGTGAAAGTGGGCTATCAGGCTGTGAGCCGTTTCGACCAGGTTTTTGGTTTTTTCGTACTGCTGTTGACTGAGTGCCTGATGTTGTTGCTGTAAGTTCATAACGCCCAGCGCAATCAGGCCAAGCACCACAACCCCCACCAGCATAGCAAGGCGGCCAAAAATGGTGAACTGTCTTAAAAATGCCATAGCTGAGGCTCCTTTTGAAAGCACAAGGTCGTGTGCTGAACAGACTGACATTGCATAGTTTGCAATAAATGTGAGGGTGAAATTTGTTCTAAATCAAGTGAATAATATATTTACAGAGGAAAGGTAAGAGCAATTAGCTATTTGTCGAATAGTGCCGGCAGAGAATTACGCGTATGAGGGGCGCGGGCCAAAACGGGCCCGCGCCTGGGGTTACTTCACGTCAAAGTGACGATTAAAGAAGTTGGTGATGGTCTGGTGCAGATGGGTTTGCACTTTTTTACCGCGCAAGCTGTGTTTAGAGCCCGGATAAGTCATCATTTCAAAAGGCTTAGCCTCATCCTGAAGCTGTTTAAACAACTTAGTGGCATGAGTAAACAACACGTTGTCATCCGCCATGCCATGATAAATCATCAATGGGCCCTTTAAGCCATCTGTGTAGGGGAATACGGCGCTTTGCTCATAGCCCTTAGCATTGGTTTGCGGGTGTCCCAGATATCGCTCGGTGTAGTGTGTATCGTACAGCGCCCAGTCGGTGACCGGTGCGCCCGAGACGCCGGCTGAGAAGTAATCACCTGCCTTGAACATGGTCATCAGAGCCATATAGCCGCCGTAGCTGTGGCCATAAATGCCAATGCGTGATGGATCAACATAATCCAGCGTGCGTAAAAATTCTACGCCGCGGATCTGATCGGCCACTTCCACTTCCCCTAAGTGTTTATAAATCGGGTCTTCAAAGCGCTTACCCCGGTTATACGAGCCCCGGTTGTCCAGCTGGAAGACGATATAACCTTGTTGCACCATGTACTGGAAATAAAGGTTTTTGCTGCGCCAGCTATTGGTCACGCGCTGGGCATGCGGACCGCCATAGACGTTGACGATCACCGGGTACTTTTTACCTTTTTCCAGCTGCTTAGGCTTAAACAGACGATAGTGCATCAGCTGGCCATCTTGCGCTTTTAGCGTGCCATATTCAGGCGTCGATAAATCGCTTAAGAAAGGCGTCAGTGGGTGTTGCTCGTCCAGTTTATTTTGTTCCAGCCAGGTAATGAACTCGCCATTGGCTTTGCGCAGGGATACGGAAGTTGGCTGATTTACCGCAGACTTGCTGTCGATAAAAGTACGGTTGTCTTCGGCCATGACCACCTTATGATAGGCTCCGGCTTCTGTGATCCGCTTGATATTGCCTTTTTTGAACAAGGGAACGGCATACAGATGGCTTTCAAGCGGGGTGTCTTTACGACCAGAGAAGTAGACCAGGCCTTTTTTCTCATCCACGCCCTGAAGCTTTTCGACAATCCAGTCGCCCTGAGTCAGCTGACGAATCAGCTGGCCGCTGGTGCGATACAAATACAGGTGCTTATAGCCATCGCGCTCCGAGGCCCAGATAAAGTGCTTTTTGTCTTTTAAAAAGTGCAGATCAAAATGCAGGTTGATCCAGGTGTCGCTGGTCTCTGTCAGGGCAACGCGCTGTTGTTTAGTGTCGGCGTTGTAGAATCTCAATTCCAGCTTTTGCTGGGAGCGGTTTTGCCACTGATACGACAAGGTGGTGTCGTCTTCCAGCCAGTTTGCACGGGCAATGTAGATGTCTTTGTCTTTACCCAGGTCAATCCAGTCCACTTTTTGATCATTGAGGGTGACAACGCCCAGATCTACTCTGACGTTATCCGTGCCGGTAAACGGGTAGCGCTGGTTAAACAGCTTCACTTCGTCGGCATAGATCTCGTTGCGGATGGCTTCCTGTACCGGGCTTTCGTCGATGCGGGTAAAGGCGATTTTGCTCTCATCACCGGCCCACCAGTAGCCGGTCATACGGCTCATTTCTTCCTGCGCCACAAATTCGGCCATGCCGTTTTTAATCACGCCGCCGCCATCTTTACTCAGGCGGATCTCTTTGCCGGTTGCCAGTTCCAGGGCATATAAGTCTTGTTCGCGGATAAAAGAGACATAGTTGCCTTTGGGTGAAAAACGCGCATCGGTTTCAAAGGCTTCGGTGTCGGTGAGCTTACGGCTTTTTCCGGAATTCAGCTCATAATAGTAGAGGTCGCCATTGAGCGGGAAGAGCAGGGCTTTGCCATCTTTCGACCACTTATATTCGAGGATCCCGCGGCCAAAAATACGTTGCCTTTCACGGCGCGCTTTTTCTTCGTCTGACAGAGTTTCCGGGCCTGAGAACAGCGCCTGTGAATCAACCAGCAGGCGATTGGTGTCGGCTTTAATATTGTATTCCCACAGGTCGTAGCGGTTGTAGTCATCGACTTTGCCTTGCAGGTAAGTTACCCGGGACCCATCGGGTGAGAACTTGAGTTTTACCGGAGCCTTGCCCGCCAAAGAGGGGTCATCGAAGATACGTTCCAGCGTCAGCGGCTGGGCCACGGTCAACTGGCTGGTGGCCAGCAAACCGGTGGCAAGCGCGGCGTAAGATAGCAGATTGCGCACAGAGTCACCTTTTAATTATGTTGTGTTGGTATGAGTGCCTTGATGGTAAAGGCTGTCAACCATGATGGCAATAAAATCAGACGGACGTGACTGGGGGTGGAATCTTATACCAATTTGCTTAATTAAGTGTTCTAATTTGAGGCGAGGAAATATGGTCGATAACCAGGCAAAAATTTTGCTATTTAGTTGTTCTAAATGAGAAATTTTTAACACAGTTAGCGTCATATTTGATCCGTCAAATTGAACAAGTATTAAGTGAAATTGGTATTATCTGCATACTGTCGCTTTTGCGGCGCAACTTAGTTACAGTGAGGCCACCAACAACGGACTTAAAAAAGAACGATGAGCACATTTCAACTGGCGCCGGAACTGGCGCGCGATTGTATTGAACTGGCCGACTGGCCACTGTGTAAACTACTGTTATTAAACGACAGCCAGTATCCCTGGTTTGTACTGGTGCCACGCATAGCCGGGCTGCGTGAGATCATTGATCTTAGTGAACAGCAACAGCAAGTATTTTGGCAGGAGTCCGCGAAGCTGAGCCATATGATCAAAGCGGTGTTTAATCCGCATAAGTTAAATGTCGCGGCTTTGGGTAATATGGTGCCACAGTTGCACGTTCATCATATTGCCCGCTTTGAGCATGATGCAGCCTGGCCAAAGCCCGTGTGGGGGGCGTTGCCTGCCGTGCCATACAGCGACCAGCAAATTGCCCAAATAAAACAGGCGCTGGAGTGTTAGCGCCTGTTTAGCAGTGTTTGTGTATTGGGCTGTTATAAGCCCAGTACCGCTTTACCTTGTTTAAAGGTAACATCAACCGGAATATTGGCGGCCGCTAGCTTGTCCAGATCGGTCTGGAGTTCCGCTTTTATGTCGCCATGGGTTGCCAGCAACTGATCCACTTTTTGATAGTCGCCGTCGCCTTGCAGCGTCAGGATCAGGTTAGACAGTTTTTCCATCGCTGCGCCCATTTTGGCCATGTCTACGGCGTAAAGGCCGTCGGCATTCTTTGAAAACGCGCCTTCTTGTTTGAAGAAGTTAAAGCGGATCATATTGGCTTTACCATGAGCACTGGATGCGCCAAAACGTACCGAGCGGAAAATCCCAGCCATAAAGGTTACATAGTAATCTTCCAGTGTGCCCTCGGTGATTTCGCCTTTGTTCAGCAGTTGCTCAACCATGTAAAGGCCCAGGATATCGGCTTTGCCTTCTTCCAGTGCGCTGGCATGTTCCTGCAGCGACTGACGCACTGTGCCTTTACCTGTGATGGTGTTTTTAATCCCCAGACCATGTGCCACTTCATGGAACATAGTGTTGGCAAAGAAAGCGTCAAAGGTAATGTGTTTACGCTGCTCTGGCACAATCAGCTGCTCGGCAATCGGCACCAGGATCTTATCAAATTTAGCCTGCATGGCATTTTTCAGTTGCAAACGACGCGTGCCTTTTTGTAACTGAACGGCTTCATCGTTTGGCAGGTTGATGGCGATGGTCTTGCTGCCCGCATTAGAGTGACCGGCATAGTAAATCACATCGTAGGCGTTAAGGTCGGCATCGGAGCCGGGAACTTCTTGCTTATATTTGGCATCGACCGGCAGGCCTTGCTGTAGTTCAGGCAGGAAGGCGGCAAACTTAGCCAGACGCTCGCTCCACGCCATGTCTTTAACCAGCACATAAGACTCAAACGCCGTACGATAGCCAAACAATTGATCTTCATAGGTTTCGATAGGACCGATCACCACGTCAATGGGGTTGTTCTTCATGTCCATCCAGGCAAAGTCAGAAGCCTGATAGCTGTTGTTCACCAGCGCATCGGCACGCAAGTTTAAGTATTTAGAAAACTGCTTGTCCACAGCCAGTTTACTGGCATCACGCAGCAATTGCGCAGCGGTGTTCAGCTCTGTCTGATAGGCCTCAGAGTAGGGCACGCTGTACAGCTGGCCCTGTGCGTCGCGTTTGATCACCGAGTATAAGCCCGCTTTGTCTTTTACATCGGCCTGATTGAGCTCGCCTTTGCTGATGTCGCTTGGGTAGAACTCGGCACCCGGTGTTTTAGCTGCAAAGCCACTCAGGAAGACCTTATCGCCGTTAAGACGATCCCATGGCCCATAGTTGATGTCAGCAAACTGACGGACCTTGGGGTCCTGAATGTTCGCCAGAAAGGCTGTTTTGTCCATGCCAAAGGCTTGTTTCCAGAACAGCTCATCCATGATTTTAGAGGCATCTATCAAAAGGCCGAGCATTTTTTTCTGGTTGTCATTAAGGTGCGACAGATCGCTGTTCAGGGTGACCTGAGTGTAAATATCCAGTCGCTCAGGAGACAGGTCTTGCAGCTGATAGCCTTCGCTTGCCTGGTGTGATTGTGCCTGAGATTCAGCGTTTGTCTGTTGTGGCTCAGAGCAGGCGCTTAGCATAACGCCACAGGCCAGCATCACGGCCGTTGATAAGATTGCGCGTTTCATCATTTTTCCTTCATCCGGAGTGTAAGTCGGACCTATTCTGTGATGCGGTCACTCAGTACTCAGTGACTGCTCAGGGGCCCGTATTATTATTTCGGTGCTATACCTTACATGAAATGACGGCAACTTGCTGCTGTTGCGATATGAAGTCGGAGAATATTTTATTGAGCCGCGGCTGATAGGGGGTTTTACCTGCGTCACGAATAATTTTTATACTTTTCTTAACTTACTCTTTAAGTTAGACAATACTAATAACATGAACAGCACCTTGCTCTGAGCGCATGGCCTTTGCTGCACGCCAGAAGTGCGCACAATAGGCCAATAAATTCGAGGATTGAACCAATATGTCTACTGAAAATGCCTTGTTGACGATTTTGATTGATAAAATAAACAATGATACCCTGGTACTACCTACATTGCCTGAAATAGCTGTAAGAGTCCGGCAGGCTGCGGATGATCCGGAAGTTAATTTGATGCAAATGTCCGAGGTGATTTCTCATGATCCCGCATTGGCAGCACGTATGATTAAAGTGGCTAACAGCGCGTTTCTGGGCCGTACCGTAAAAGTTAACACTCTTAATCAGGCCGTCACCCGGATAGGTCTGCGTCAGGTCAAAAATGTTGCCACCGCGATGGCGATGGAGCAATTATTTGTTTCGCAAAACAAACTGATCAAAACCTATATGGATAAGGCCTGGCAAAAAACCCTCAAGGTTGCTTGCCAGGCGATCACCACCATGGACTTTTACCTGCGGGTGAATAAGCACACTTCGCTTAACAAAGACACCATCACGCTGGCCTCGCTGGTCTTTAACATAGGTGTACTGCCAATCCTCACCGAAGCGGAGCACCACCCGGAAGTGTTTGCTAATCCGAGCTTTTTGGCGCACGCTATCCAGAAACTGGGTGGACGTATTGGTGGCGCCATCATGCGCGAGTGGGGGTTCACAGAGGAATTTGTGGAAGTGGCGGAGAGCTGGGCGAACCCTAACTATAAACCGGCCCATGTTTGTTACGTCGACTTTATTCGTGTGGGCGCCATTGTGGAAGGGATCTTACAGGTATCCGATAAAGCTGCGGCGCTGCATGTGTATGAAGAAAAAGGGGTGCTGGGGTCGGTCGATATGTTCTATGACGATGATTATCAGGACATGCTGAACGACATAAAAGCCGCTTTCTCATAATCCTTATAACAACAAACCGGCAGAGGGTAAGCACCCGCTGCCGGCTTTCTGACCCAGCTAAGTTACTGGATTAACAGGCCGTGTTACAGGTCGTCCTGATCGCCCAGGCCCTGTGACAACTCTTCGAGCAGCTCTTTGATCTCCTCGGTGACCAGAATAAAGTCTGCATCCAGTTTGACCGCCATGTCTTCTTTGGGGATATCGGCATTTTGCTCTTTCAGCGTATCGCTGAAGCTCAGGCGCTTAAGTGAGCCATCGTTTTGCAGTGTAAACTGAACGCGCTCACGCCAGTTCATCCCCAGTTTAGTGACTCGTTTGCCGTGTTCCAGGTGCAGTTTTATTTCATCACTTGCCAGGTCATGTTGTTTTAGTTTCACCTGAGCGCCATTGTCATCGGCTTCCTGTAGCTCGGCGTCAGAACCAATTGCAAAGCCTTCCGGCACCTCAAACTTGGTCAGCCAGTCGGTTAGGAACAGATCCAGATCATAGTTGGCAAATGCGGGGACAATCGGCAGCGTACCCAGAGATTTACGTAACAGGGCGGTGAGTTCTTCGGCTTTGTTGAAGCTGCCGCTGTTGACGATGACCCAGCCATTTTTCTGATCGATAAAAGCAAATTGCAGGCTGGACTTTTTGAATGCCTGCGGCAGTAAGGTTGCCGTGATGTTTTCTTTGATTTCGTCTTTTTCTTTTTTCTTGACCGGACGATTCTCTTCCTGTTCGATCGACTCTATTTTTTCCGCAACCATTTCATTGATCACCGAAGCTGGCAGCACTTTTTCTTCCCGCTTCGCACACACCAAAATACAGTGCTGAGAAAAGTGGCTCAGCGTCTGGCCGTGTTTGCCAAGGGCTTTGGTCCAGCCAAAAGTGCTCATATCCTGGCTACCACACGGACGAAATACGTCGTGCTCCAGGGCTGCTTCAAAGTCTTCCTGAGTATAGGAGACGTCTTGTTTAAATCGATAACAGATAAGATTGCTAAACCACATAGAACAGGTTCCGAAGAGTAAAATCGACCCGCATCATAGCAAACCGATCCCCTCTCGGGCAAAGGCTCTGAGCAGATTATTCGACTAGTCGGTATCGACGTCTATTAACTGAACATCGCCACGTTCTTTTGTAGCTCTTTGGGGAAACGAATGTAGTAGGTCAGCCCTTTTCCTTCTTCCGAATTCACTTCAATATCGCCATTGAGTGTTTGTTTCACCAGGTTGAAGGTGATATGGGTACCCAGGCCGCTACCGCCTTGCTCGCGCTTGGTAGTAAAGAAGGGGTCAAAGAGTTTTTCAAGCTGCGCCTTGCTCACGCCTTTGCCATTATCCTTGTAAACGATAAAGACGTCGTTGTTTTCTTCTCTGATCTCTATGTCTATGGTGCCCTGAGCAACGCCTTCAAAACCATGGATTAGGGAGTTCATGATCAGGTTGGTGAAGATCTGGCTGATAGCGCCGGCCGGTAAGTGCAAAGTGAGCTCTTCCGGGCAGTCAACGTTAACAATATGCGCAGTCTTTTTGAGTTTAGGGTGCAAGGAGCGGATCACTTCGCCCAGATACTGCTTAAAGTTAATCGTGCGCACGGCTTCGCTGGCCTGGTCAACCGCAATTTGCTTAAAGCTGGCCACCAGCTCAGAGGCCCGGTCCAGGTTGGTGGTTAGTAAGCTGGTGCTTTGTTTGGCTTCATTAATAAATTCTTCCAGCGCCTTAGGTGACAGGGTTTTATCCCGATAGGCCGTTTCCAGGCGTTCCAGGCGTTCTTCCAGGAATGAGGTCGCTGTAACACCGATACCGACCGGAGTATTAATGTCGTGGGTTATCCCCGCGACCAGGCCGCCCAGTGCCGCCATTTTCTCTGAGCCAACCAGACGCTCCTGCGCCATATTGAGTTCATCAACATACTTTTCCAGCTCTTTTTGTTTGGTTAGCAGCTCTTCTTCGGTCTGACGTCTGAGATCGATTTCTTCTGTTAAGGTGAGCTTTTGCTTTTCCAGCTCATATTTTTGTTGCTGCAGGTCCATCATGGCCTGCGACAGGTTGGAGGTTTTGCGTGCCACCTCCTGCTCCAGCTGAATATTATGCTGGTCCAGTTTCTCGTTACTAATCAACAGCTCTTTTTGCGCCTGGTCGAGCTTTTTACGGTAATCGGCAATGCGGTCAATGAGCTTGTTGAAGGCCTCTTCCATCACCTTAAGCTCGTTACGCTCCGTGGTATCTATATCTATTTTGTGGCCATCAACATTGTCTATTTCAAAATCATCAATCTGCTCGGTCAGATCGGTTAAAGGCTCGGTAAGTAACTTTCTAAACGCGAGTAAAAACAAAATGATTAGAAAAGTGGTTTTGACCATCGCATTACCGATCAGGAAGTAGATGGAGATCATGATGCGACTGAATACCACTTCGCGGCTTGAGAACAGGGTGACATCGCCCACTTGGGTGGCACGGCCCGAGAACTCGAAGATAAGCGGAAAGGTATAGCCAAATAAGCCTGAGGGCGTGTCCTCAATGAGCGCTTCTTCTTGTACCAGCTGTTGGCTGTAGAGCTCATGGATATTGAGGGAGCGGCCCAGCTGGGAAATGATCTCGCCACTGTCGTCACGCACAATGATCCCTTCAATCATAGGGATCGCCAGCAAACCCTCTGCTGTGGTGACGGTTTGTTTGGTATTGAGCTCCCAGATGGCACGGGTCAGGCTGCGGCTAAAGGTTTTTTGCAGCATGGTTAACTCGTTGCGAATATAGTCCTTGGTATTGACATATTCGGCCACCACTTGTCCGCACGTCACGACAAAGGTGAGCAAAAAGTAAACCGACAAGACGTTTGTGAGCAGCTTCTTTGACAGACTTTTTTGCAGCATGAAGAGTTCTTTGCTCCTAACAACGAGTTTTTGCGTGCTTAATACACTTAAAGTTAGCCAATAAAGTGCTAAAAATAAATATTAATCTCAATCTGATATCACAAGGAATTTGTTCCTGTGGCACTTACTGGACAGAGATTATTGTGTTATAAGTTTAACCACAACAATAACCTTTATCCCAGAACAGAACAATAAAGATTATTTGACAATTCACCGTATGAGCTACTCAGTATTAGTCTGTGACGACTCGGTCGTTGCCCGCAAACAAGTTATCCGTTGCCTCAATGGCATGCTGGATGTGGATATTTGCCAAGCCAGTAACGGACGTGAAGCCCTCGAGGTACTGGCATCAAAGCAGATTGACTTAGTTTGTCTTGACCTGACCATGCCGATACTGGATGGGATAGGTGTGCTGGAAGCAATCAAACAACAGGTGATAGAAACCTACGTTGTGGTGATTTCGGCCGATATTCAGGACGAAATGAAAACGCGGGTTGCGAGGCTGGGGGCGTTGGCGTTTTTGGAAAAACCGGTCAAGCCAGAGTCCTTGCAGGAGACACTTAGCCGCTTTGGGATCCGCTAACAGCGACACGTTTGTAACCGCCTGCCTCTTTTATTAACATCAATTTTTCCGCTCCACACATCAATTATCTTGCCATCCTGACATAAACTTTGCGCTTTGTTGTTCACAACTTGAGTTTTTTGCATAGTTTTTCACGCTATTATTTCGGTTTTTGTGCTTGACAGCTTATCCAGTGTTCAGGCAGTCTAAAGTCTATGAAAAAGATTATTAACACTACGACCATTATTACCACCACCATCCTAACTGGATAGTGGCATAGGTCGGTGCGTATTCGAAAAGGCCTGTGCTCACTGCGAGCACAGGCCTTTTTTGTTTTTGGAATGAGGAAAATTGACATGAAAGTATTGAAGTTTGGAGGATCATCGCTGGCCGATTATGGCTGTCTGCAACGGGTTCGGGAACTGATCCTGACTCAGGGGGGTGACGAGGCGCTGGTGGTGTTGTCTGCTCCGGGTGGCGTTACGGACAAACTGGTAGAGCTGTGCGAGCTGGCGCGTCAGGGGCAAGCGTATGAGGCGCAATGGCAAGCACTGACAGAGCGCCTGAACGCGCTAAAATCTCAGGTTGAAGCAGAGTTTGGTGAAGCGGCGCATTGGCCCGATTTTGCCGCACTGGCAGATAAACTGGCGGGTGTGAAACTGCTCAGGCAATGCCCGGATGCCGTACAGGCGTATGTGATTAGTTTCGGTGAGCGCGTCAGTGTCGCTCTGATGGTGGCCATGCTAAGTAAAGACAAGGCCCATTATCTTGATGCCACCGCGTGTATTGCTACTAATGACGCTTATCTGGATGCTCAAGCTCTGTTGGACGAAAGCCGTGTCCGTTTTAGCGCGCAGCTGCAGGCCCACCGCGCACAATTTTACATCATGCCCGGCTTTACCGGCAGCAATTCCGCAGGCGAGCTGACGACACTTGGACGTAACGGATCGGATTATTCAGCCGCCATTGCCGCAGCCTGTATTCAGGCAGAGGTCTGCCAGATCTGGACAGACGTCGACGGCGTCTACAGTGCCGACCCCAGACTGATTAAAAAAGCCACCAAAGTAAATCGCTTGTCTTATAAAGAAGCAATGGAGCTGTCGTATTTTGGCGCCAAAGTCTTACACCCTAAAACGATATTACCTTGTGCCAAGACCGGGGTGCCGTGCGAGATTAAAAATACCCATGCGCCGGAGCTGCCAGGCTCTGTGATTGCGGCCCAGGGCGATGGTGATGAGCCGGTTAAAGCCTTATCGAGTCTGGATAAGCTGGCAATGTTAACGGTTTCCGGGCCGGGCATGAAAGGCAAAGTGGGTATGGCGGCCAGGGTGTTTTCGGCGCTGGCGAAAGACAATGTGTCTATTGTGTTGATCACCCAATCTTCTTGCGAGTTCAGCATCAGTTTCTGTGTGCACGAACAAGACCTGCCGTTAGCATTGCAGGCACTGCAAAGCGCCTTTGAGCTGGAAATGCAGGCTCAGCTGATTGAACCAATTGAGGTACGCCGCTCACTGGCAATCGTTACCCTGGTGGGCGATAACATGAAATCGCACAAAGGTTTAGCGGCTAAGTTCTTTGCCTCGCTGGCGCAGGCGCAGGTGAATATTGTGGCGATTGCCCAGGACTCTACCGAAAGCGCTATCTCTGCCGTGATCCAGGGTGAGCTATGTCAGGACGCGGTGAAGGTGTGCCATGAGAACTTCTTTACCCATGTTCCCTCAATTGATGTGTTTTTACTTGGCTGTGGCCTGGTTGGTACAGAGCTGGTGGCCCAGTTGCAACGTCAGCAAAGCTGGCTGGCAGAGCGCAACATCAAGCTTAACCTCTATGGAGTGGCTAACTCAAAACACTGTTACCTGAATGAACAGGGCGTGCCTTTTGAGCGCTGGCAAGAGGCGCTGGCAGATGCGTCAGAGGGCTTTAAGCTTGCGGATCTCGAGGCCTTTGTGCGTCGTAACCACCTGATCAATCCGGTTATTGTCGATTGCAGCTCGTCTCAGCAACTGGCCGACCAATATCGGGACTTTCTCGCGGCAGGCTTTCACGTTGTGGCAGCCAATAAAAAAGCCAACACCAGCGACTACGACTATTACCAGACACTGAAGCAGGTTGCACAGCAAAAGGGCCGACGCTTCTTATACGAAACCAATGTCGGCGCGGGCCTGCCGGTACTCGATAACCTGCAGCTATTGTTCGGTGCGGGCGATGAGCTTTTGTCTTTCAGTGGTATCTTGTCGGGCTCACTGTCTTACATTTTCGGTGAGCTGGAAGATGGCCTGAGCCTGTCAGAGGCCACCGCCAAAGCGAAACAAAGCGGCTTTACAGAACCGGATCCGCGCGATGACCTCTCCGGCACGGATGTCGCGCGTAAACTGCTGATCATCGCCCGTGAGTCGGGTTTAGCGCTGGAGCTGTCTGACATCGAAGTCGAGCCTGTGGTGCCCGAAGACTTTGCCGCAGGCAGCTCTGTGGATGAGTTTATGGCACGGTTGCATGAACTGGACGGTGCGTTTGCGGACCGCATTCAAAGTGCAGCCAGTGAAGGTAAGGTGTTACGTTATGTGGGCAGTATTGCCGATGGTCGCTGCCGGGTCGGGATTGAAGCGGTGGAGCGTACTCATGCACTGTCGGATATTCGTGACGGGGAAAATGCGCTTGCCATATTAAGTCAGTATTATCAGCCAAAACCTTTTGTGATCCGGGGGTATGGTGCCGGTGCGGAAGTCACCGCAGCCGGGGTGTTCGCTGATATTCTGAAAACACTGACACGCTAGGAGTGGCTATGAAACGATTTTTTGCACCGGCATCCATTGGTAACTTTTGTGTCGGATTTGATTCGCTCGGGGCCGCCATTGCCCCGTTGGATGGGACTTTATTGGGCGATGTGGTGAGCGTTGAAGCTGCTGAGCAAGACAGCTTTGCCTGCATCGGCCCGTATGCGGCGAAATTACCCGCACAGGCTGAGGAAAACCTCGCCTATCAATGTCTGGTTCATTTCAGAGAGCATGTCGCAGCGAACATGCCAGGAGTGAAATTAACCCTGGAAAAACGACTGCCGATCGGCTCTGGGCTGGGTTCCAGTGCCTGCTCTGTGGTCGCGACGTTTGCGGCGCTGGATGCTTTTGCACAGACACAGCTGTCTCAGACTCAAATGATTGAGCTGATGGCCGACTTCGAAGGCAAGGTCAGTGGTGCACGTCACTATGACAATATCACACCCTGCTATCTGGGCGGGCTTCAGCTGACAGCCGAATTGGTTCCCGACAGGGCACTGAGCCTGCCGAGCGATGACAACTGGCGACTGGTGGTGGCGTACCCCGGATTTGCCCTGAATACCGCTGCGGCCAGAGCGGTGTTGCCGCAACAGCTGGCGACACACGATGCGGTAGAATTTGCCCAGCGATTGAGCGCTTTTACTTTGTTAATGGCGCAGCAGCAGTTTGATAAGGCCGTGACTTTAATGAAGGATGAGATTGCCGAGCCGGCGCGGGCACCTTTGATAAAAGGGTTTGCCGAGGCCAGACAAAGCCTGCCTGAATTAGGCGCGCTAAGTGTCAGCATCTCGGGGGCCGGGCCAACCTTGTTTGCATTATGCGCCAGCGAAGAAGATGCACAGCGCTGTCAGCTGTGGTTACAACAGAATTACCTGAATGAACATGGCTTCAGCCACATTTGTCGAATAGACCCACAAGGTACAAGAGAAATAAAGGAAGGAGAGTAGAATGAAACTGGTTAACTTAAAAGACGATACTCAGGTGGTATCCTTTATTGACGCCGTTAAAACAGGATTGGGTCGCAATCAGGGGGTGTTTTTCCCCGAGGCGCTTGAGCCTTTGAATGACATTGATGGCCTGCTGACACAGCCTTTTGCACAGCGCAGCGCGGCTATCCTGAAACACCTGATTGGAGATGAGTTACCTCTGGACTCATTACAGAGCATGTGTGAGCAGGCATTTGATTTTCCTGCGCGCTTAGTTGAAGTTGAAAAAAATAAATATTGCCTTGAGCTATTTCATGGCCCGACGCTGGCCTTTAAAGATTTTGGCGGACGTTTTATGGCGCAATGCATTGGTGCCTTTAGTCAGGGAGAGCGGGTCACCATTCTTACCGCGACCAGCGGCGATACCGGTGCGGCGGTAGCTCATGCCTTTTATCAGATGCCGGGCGTGGATGTGGTGATCCTCTATCCACAGGGGAAAATCTCACTGGCTCAGCAAAAACTCTTTACTACGCTGGGTGAAAACATCCATTGCTATGCGGTAGAAGGCAGCTTCGATGACTGTCAGGCACTGGTAAAACAAGCCTTCCTGGACGATGAGTTTAAACAAACGTTAGGTCTGAACTCGGCCAATTCAATCAACATCAGCCGCTTGCTGGCTCAGGTTTGCTACTACTTTGAGGCATTTGCCCAGCTTAACGCGGCTCAGCGCCAGCAGGTTCATGTTTCTGTGCCGAGCGGTAACTTCGGCAATGTGTGTGCAGCCATGATTGCCGCCGCACTGGGATTGCCGGTAAAACGCCTCAGTGCGACCACCAACCAGAATGACACTGTGCCCCGTTATCTGGACTCAGGTCAGTGGCAGCCGAATGCGACTTTAGAGTCAATTTCCAATGCCATGGATGTGAGTAAACCTAATAACTGGCCTCGAGTTGAGTCCATGTTAGAACAAGGGTATTTCCAAAGGTATGAATTTTATTCATGTTCAGTGTCTGAAGAGAGAACCCAGGAAGTCATGCGTCAGGTTGCGAAAGGAGGTTATGTGACAGAGCCTCATACTGCAATTGCCTATGAAGGGCTACTGCTGGATGGTCAGCCCGAAGAAACCGGGATTTTTCTGGCGACGGCACACCCCGCCAAATTTAGAGAAACGGTGGAAGCGGTGCTGGAGCAGGTGATAGAGATGCCAGAGGCGCTGGCAACGGCGCTTGAAAAACCCTGCCTGGCTGAGCCTTTGTCTGCCGATTATGCTGCCCTTAAGCAGGCCGTGTTGGCGCGTCTGACGGGTTAAACCCTGGTAAGTTGCTTTGCTGGTGACCCTCTGAGGCATCGGCAAAGCCCATTCAGTAGATTTCAATTTGAAATGTAATTTCGTATTTTAATAAAAAATATAAATGTTTAAATAAAAAAATATCATCCCCCAAACACTGTGAAATAAATTCAATCCTTGATTAAATAGGCTCACGCCGATTTCATAGGCAAATGGCCGCAATTTGCGTACAATCAAGCCTTCAAAAACCAATCTTACGTGTACCTAGGAGACACCATGTTAGAACGTAACATGAATATTGCAGATTTTGACCCTGAACTAGCTCAAGCGATCCAGTCGGAAACAACTCGTCAGGAAGAGCACATCGAGCTTATCGCATCTGAAAACTACTGTAGCCCGCGTGTACTAGAGGCTCAGGGGTCGCAGTTAACTAACAAATATGCTGAAGGTTATCCGGGTAAGCGCTACTACGGTGGCTGTGAGCACGTTGACGTGGTTGAGCAACTGGCGATTGACCGTGCCTGTGAACTGTTTGGATGTGACTACGCGAACGTTCAGCCACACGCAGGTTCTCAGGCAAATGCCGCGGTTTTCCAGGCATTACTTCAGCCGCACGACACCGTTCTGGGCATGAGCCTGGCACACGGTGGTCACCTGACTCACGGCTCTCACGTGAACTTCTCAGGTAAGACTTACAATGCGATTCAGTACGGTCTGAATGAAGAAACGGGCGAAATTGACTACGCGCAGGTAGAAGCGCTGGCATTAGAGCACAAGCCAAAAATGATCATCGGCGGTTTCTCGGCTTACTCAGGTATTGTTGACTGGGCGAAATTCCGTGAGATTGCAGACAAAGTAGGTGCTTACCTGCTGGTCGATATGGCACACGTAGCGGGTCTGGTTGCTGCGGGTATCTACCCAAGTCCAATTCCACACGCACACGTTGTGACAACGACTACACACAAAACACTGGCTGGTCCTCGCGGTGGTCTGATCCTGTCTGCATGTGGCGACGCCGACATCTATAAAAAGCTTAACAGCGCGGTTTTCCCGGGCGGTCAGGGTGGTCCTCTGTGTCACGTGATTGCAGCCAAAGCCGTTGCATTCAAAGAAGCGTTACAGGACGACTTCAAAGCTTACCAAACGCAAGTGGTTAAAAACGCCCAAGCTATGGTGGCTGTACTTCAGGAGCGTGGCTACAAAGTGGTGTCTGGTAAGACTGACAACCACCTGTTCCTACTGGATTTGATCGACAAAGACATCACAGGTAAAGATGCCGACGCAGCGCTTGGCCGTGCCAACATCACGGTTAACAAGAACTCAGTACCTAACGATCCGCGTTCTCCGTTCGTTACTTCAGGTCTGCGCATTGGTTCACCGGCAATTACCCGTCGTGGCTTTAAAGAAGCTGAAGCAAGCGAGCTGGCAGGCTGGATCTGTGATGTACTGGACAACATCGAAGACGAGTCAGTTCAGGCACAAGTGAAAGAAAAAGTGAAAGCAATCTGCGCTAAACTGCCTGTATACGCATAAATCTCAGATACCACAGAGATAGCAAAGAAGGCTGCACTGAGTGCGGCCTTTTTTATGTGCACCCACTGGCACTATCTTGATATACTTCTGGCAATTGGCTCAAAGTGTGCTCTCAATTAAATGAGGCGCTTTGGGTGTTTGTCAGTTTTTCATAGTGAGCGTTTATGCACTGCCCATTTTGTACAGCAAAAGAAACCAAAGTGATTGATTCGCGGTTAGTCGGCTCGGGCCATCAGGTTCGCAGGCGGCGTGAATGTATTTTATGTCATGAGCGTTTCACCACCTTTGAAGGCGCTGAGCTGGTGATGCCCAGGGTCATTAAACAAGATGGCTCACGAGAGCCATTCAATGAAGATAAGTTGCAAAATGGTCTGCATCGCGCACTGGAGAAGCGTCCGGTGAGCACCGAGCAGATTGAAGAAGTGGTCCATCAGATCAAGTCTCAGTTGCGCGCCACCGGTGAGCGCGAAGTGCCCAGTCAGCTGGTGGGTGAATGTATTATGGAAGCGCTGAAAAAACTCGATAAAGTGGCCTATGTTCGTTTTGCGTCGGTCTATCGCTGTTTTGAAGACGTGAAAGAGTTTGGCGAAGAAATTGCCCGACTGGGGGATGAATGAGTTTTACACAAGCCGATCAGACTTATATGGCACGCGCCATTGAACTGGCGCAACAGGGCCGCTTTACCACTACCCCAAATCCCAATGTCGGCTGCGTCATCGTCAAAAACGGTGAGATTGTTGGTGAAGGCTTTCATTTGCGCGCCGGCGAGCCTCATGCAGAAGTGCATGCGCTGCGACAAGCTCAAGCGCGTGCCCGTGGTGCAACAGCTTATGTCACCCTGGAGCCCTGTAGTCACTACGGTCGTACACCGCCGTGCGCAAAAGGGCTGATTGAGGCCGGCGTGAGCAAAGTTATTGCCGCTATGGTTGACCCCAATCCGGAAGTGGCCGGGCGAGGGCTTGCGATGCTCAATGAGGCCGGGATAGAAACGGCTTTTGGGTTGCTCGAGCAGCAGGCTCGCGCACTGAATAAGGGCTTTTTGAAACGTATGGAGCAGGGGCGTCCGTATGTGGTCTGTAAACTTGCAGCAAGCCTGGATGGTAAAACGGCATTGGGCAATGGCGAAAGTAAATGGATCACCGGGCCCGCAGCACGGCGCGATGTACAGCTGGGCCGGGCACAAAGTTGCGCGATTTTAACCGGCGCCGATACTGTGCTGGTCGACGATGCGCGCCTCAATGTAAGGGCTGAGGAATTGACGGATATTGAGCGCCCCGTAGAGCAGTGGCGTCAGCCTGTTCGGGTGATCATCGACTCGCAAAACCGTCTTCATCCCGAGCTGGCGTTATTTAAAATTCCATCTCCCGTCGTTATTTTGCGTTCAGACCTTGATAATCAGCACAACTGGCCACATTTCGTAGAGCAAATTAAGATTAACACCCGGGCAGGTAAAATTGACCTGCAAGCGGCGCTGAATACGCTGGCTGAGCGCAATATTAATCAGATCTGGCTGGAAGCGGGGGCGACGCTGGCGGGGGCCATGCATCAGCAAGGCCTGATTGATGAGTACCTGATCTATCTGGCGCCCAAGATCATTGGTACGGATGGCAGAGACTTATTCAACAGTGCAGCGCTTTCGTCGATGAGCCAGATCACTGAACTACAGTTCACCGAGGTCACCTCGATTGGCACCGATATTCGTATTACGGCACACAAACAACAAGGTAAGTAAGGCATTATGTTTACAGGCATCATTGAAGCAACGGGCACATTGACCGAGTTAACGCTCAAGCAAGGTGATCTCAGCGTGCGGATTAGCAGCGCAACACTGGATATGGATGATGTGCAACTGGGAGACAGCATTGCGACCAATGGGGTGTGCCTGACCGTTGTTGAAAAGTTTTCCGACGGTTTTCGTGCCGATGTGTCTAATGAAACACTGAAACTGACTCGCTTCGGGGAGTATCGGGTAGGACAAAAAGTCAATCTTGAGAAGGCACTTCAGCCTACGTCACGACTCGGCGGGCACCTGGTCTCGGGTCATGTTGATGGCATTGCTGAAGTGGTTGCGGTGCAGCCCAACGCCCGTGCCACCGAGTACTGGCTTAAAGCGCCTGCGCAACTGATGAAGTACATACCGTATAAAGGATCCGTGGCCATCGATGGGATCAGTCTGACGGTTAATGACCTGGATGGCGATAAATTTAAGTTGACGATTGTGCCGCATACCGCACAGGAAACCACCATTGTCGACTTTAAGGTGGGGACCTTAATCAACCTCGAAGTGGATCAGATATCACGTTATCTGGAAAGGTTGATCCAGGGCGAACCGGCTGCAACGCAGCAATCAACTCTCACAACCAGCTTACTGGCCAAAGCTGGCTTTATTAAATAACTTGCCTATAACGCACTTAAAAACGGGAAGATTATGAGCTTAAACAGCGCACAAGAAATCATCGACGACATCAAAGCCGGTAAAATGGTCATTCTTATGGATGATGAAGACCGGGAAAATGAAGGCGATTTGATCATCGCGGCGGAGCATATCACGCCAGAAGCCATTAACTTTATGGCGACCTACGGCCGTGGCTTGATCTGTCTGACCATGACGCAGGAGCGTTGCCAGCAGCTTGACTTACCGCTGATGGTGAAAAACAACGGCGCCCAGTTTTCAACCAATTTTACTATGTCTATCGAAGCTGCCAAAGGCGTGACGACGGGGATTTCAGCGGCCGACCGTGCCCGCACCGTCCAGGCCGCAGTCGCTAAAGGCGCGGTGCCTGAAGACATAGTGCAGCCTGGCCACATCTTCCCAATTATGGCACAGCCCGGTGGGGTTTTGACCCGTGCAGGTCACACCGAAGCGGGTTGCGACTTGGCGCGCCTGGCAGGCCTTGAGCCCTCTTCTGTGATTGTGGAAATCCTCAATCCGGACGGCACCATGGCAAGACGCCCGGAGTTGGAAGTGTTCGCCAAAGAGCACGACATCAAAATTGGCACCATCGCCGATCTAATCGAATATCGTAACCTCAACGAAACGACCATTGAAAAAGTGGCCCAGTGTAAACTGCCGACAGAATATGGTGAATTCGAGTTGGTCACTTATAAAGATACCATAGACAACCAGTTGCATTACGCACTGCTCAAAGGCGAAGTCAGTGCGGATGAGGCAACCTTGGTCAGAGTACATCTGCAAAGTACGTTCAATGATACTTTGTTGTCAGACCGCAGTGCAGATCGTAGCTGGACCTTACACGGCGCTATGAAGTACATCGCGGATAACGATGGTGTGTTAGTGATCCTTGGTAAACAAGAGAAAACTGAAGACCTGGAACAACTGGTGAAAGCGTTTGCAGCAGAAGATGCCGGTGAAAAGCCCAATTATCGTAAGTTCCAGGGCACCTCCAGAACCGTGGGTGTGGGCTCACAAATTCTCGCTGATCTGGGGATCAGTAAAATGCGCCTGATGAGTTTACCGAAAAAATATCACGCACTGTCAGGCTTCCACTTAGAAGTTGTCGATTACGTCGAACCTCAATAATTTACTTAAAATAGCACGCGCGCCTGACAGGGATTTCCCTGTAGGCGTTTCGTCTTTTTCTATGCTATTATGCGCCTCAATTTGGCAATTGCTTATACTAGATTAGGAATCATCTAATGAAAATCATCGAAGGTAATAAATACGCACCGGGCAAGAAATTTGCCATTGTCATCTCTCGTTTTAACGACTTTATTGGCAAAAGCCTGCTGGAAGGCGCTGTTGATGAGTTAAAGCGTACAGGTGGCGTAAAGGACGAGGACATCACTGTTGTGTATGTACCGGGTGCAGTAGAATTACCTTTAGCGGCTAAGCGTGTTGCAATGAAAAAAGAACACGATGCCATCATTGCATTAGGTGTCATCATTCGTGGCGGTACACCTCATTTCGACTTGGTTGCAAATGAGTCAAACAAAGGCCTGGCGAGCGTGTCTATGGACTACGATATCCCGGTTGCCTTTGGTGTGTTAACCACAGAGAGTATTGAGCAGGCCATCGAGCGCGCGGGAACCAAAATGGGCAACAAGGGTGGCGAAGCTGCACTTGGTGCACTAGAAATGGTTAACGTGCTAGAGCAAATTTAAGAGGAATCTCAGTGAAACCAGCAGCTAGACGTAAGGCGCGTGTCCTTGCCCTTCAGGCAGTATATTCTTGGCAGCTAAGTGGCAACCCCATTGCTGATATCGAGCAGCAAATGCTGATCGAAAACGACGTTTCAAAGGTTGATGTAGAGTACTTCAAGGATCTGGCACGTGGTGTTGCAGTAAACTGCAAACAGCTAGATGAATTGATGACGCCGCATTTATCTCGTCCATTTGATGACCTGGATATGGTTGAAAAAGCCGTATTGCGCGTCAGCATTTACGAGTTAAAGTTCCGCGAAGACGTCCCTTACAAAGTCGCCATTAACGAAGGGATTGAGCTGGCGAAAATGTTTGGTGCCGAAGACAGTCACAAATTTGTCAACGGCGTACTGGACAAAGCGGTTAAGATAATCCGCAAGTAATCGAGACCGTGAGGAGAGCCGGCATAGGCCGGCTTTTTTAATGTATGAAGGAATTTGAGTTAATCAATCATTACTTCAAGGGGCGTGGCATTGCGCGTCGTGATGTAAAGGTTGGTATTGGTGATGATTGTGCCATAGTGACGGTTCCTGAAAAGCACCAACTTGCCATTACCACAGACACCCTGGTTGCGGGTGTACACTTCTTTGAAGACATTCCACCCAGAGCCCTGGGGCATCGTGCTTTAGCCGTCAATCTGAGTGACCTGGCTGCGATGGGAGCGGAGCCGACCTGGATCTCTATTGGTTTGACCTTACCCGAGGTCGATATGGAGTGGCTGGAAGCGTTTACCGAAGGCATGCATGAAATTGCCGAATACTATAATGTTCAGCTGATTGGCGGAGATACCACCCAGGGGCCGCTGACGATTACCATTTGTGCCAAAGGGATCATTCCCAATGACAAAGCTCTGACGCGCTCCGGCGCCAAGGTTGGTGACTGGATCTATGTCACTGGTGAGCTGGGCGATGCTGCACTGGCTATTGAAGCACGTAAGCGCCAGCTTCCACTCGGCGACAAGCAACTAAAGCGGCTTGAAGAGAAACTGCACTTTCCAACCCCCAGAGTGGCGGCTGGACAGGTTTTACGTGGCATGGCAACAGCCTGTATCGATATCTCAGACGGCCTGTTGGCTGACTTACAGCACATTCTCAATAAATCTGCGGTCGGGGCCATCGTCAATATTGAAGATGTGCCGGTATCAGCGGTAATGCAGCAACTTCAGCCCGAGGCTTTGCGGCGGGAGCTGAGCCTGGCTTATGGCGACGATTATGAGCTGTTGTTTACCGTCAATGACAGCAATAAAGGCGCTGTCGAAGCCCGTCTGCGTCAGTATGGCGTCGAGCCTGTTTGCATTGGCCAAATCACCGCCTCAGCAGGTAAGCTGGAGTTGCTCAATGAGGGCGAAAAGTGCCCACTGCCGCGCAGCGGCTATCAACATTTTTAACGAGGAGCAGGTTTGAATAAGCCGTTATCATTCAACCTTAAACGCCCACATCACTTTTTTGCTTTGGGGTTTGGTTTAGGACTGGCACCCAAAGCCCCGGGTACCTTCGGTACTTTAGCAGCACTCCCTTTTATTCTGCTGACCATGGGTCAACCTCTGTGGTTGCAGATAAGCCTTGCGATTGTGATCAGCCTGGCTGGCTTTTGGATCTGTGGTAAAACGGCGCGAGACGTCGGTGTGCACGATCATCCCGCGATTGTCTGGGATGAAGTTGCCGGGTTTTACATCACTATGCTGGGGGCGGCCATTAGCTGGCAGTCCTTGCTGGTCGGCTTTTTGCTGTTTCGCTTCTTCGATATTGCCAAGCCAGGTCCTATCAGACTACTGGACAGAAAACTCCATGGTGGTTTAGGGATCATGGCGGATGACTTGCTTGCCGGGATATTTTCATTGATTTGTCTGCAAGCTTTGTTTAAAACAGGGGTCCTGGGCGGCTAATTTTATTACGGGTACTAAGAGGGAGCCTATGCGATTTATACTGCTACTGTTGCTGTGCATATTCACCACAAGTGTGAATGCGGCAATTAATGATTATGTTGTTAAACAGTGGAGTATGCAAAATGGGCTGCCGTCGCAAAGTATAAAGAGTGTGGTCCAGGACCAGCAGGGCTATATCTGGCTGGGCACACAGTTTGGACTGAGTCGTTTTGACGGCTTACAGTTCAGCAATTATACAACGCAAAATAGTGACTTTTTGGACAGCAATGCGGTAAATAAACTCTTTGTTGACCGCTTTGGTATGCTGTGGATTGGTACCCGCAGAGGGGTGACCCGGTTAAACCCGCAAACCCTGATGGCAGAGCGCTTTGAAGTCCAGGGCGAAGTCAGAGACATTCTTGAAGACCACAATGGTAATATCTGGGTTGCGGCAAATGGGTTGTATTATGTATCGGCCAAACGCCTGACCTTAGCTGAAAATAACCTCGACAGTAAAAAACTCTCCCTGACACACATCAGTCAAATTGTTGGTTCAGTGACCAAGATGACGTCCTCTCCTCAGGGGATCTGGTTGGTTAATGAACGTCACTTATTGCGGATCAGTGAATCTCAGTCGATGGGCTCCAATGACATGCGACTGGAGCTGTCCAGCAAAATCTCGCTGCCACGACAGCTGGCACAAACCAATATCCATGACCTTGCCTGGATAGATGGCAAGCTTTTCCTCGCGTCGCAGTTAGGGGCTTATTTTCTCGACTTTGACGAAGTACTGAGACGCTACGATGAGATTGGCAATAACGCGACCTACAAGTTCCTGAGCGACCAGCAAGGAGGTATGTGGGTCTCTACCTATGGTCGACTGCTGTACAAAGAAAGCGGCGGGCAGTGGCAATTTGTCGAGCTGGCGCAACTTGATCAGGGGATCTGGTTTACCGATATCTTTATCGACAATGACTCTAACGTATGGATGGCCAGTATAAACGAGGGCTTGTGGCTGGCACACGCAGGCAGGGTGGAGCGTTTTGCCATTGGGTCGCAGCGAGAGCAGGCGATTTCGGCGATCACTCAGGATTTACAGGGCAACGTTTGGGTGGCAACTCGCGAAGGCGTTGGGCGCTTAGACAGCAGTGATAATTTTGAACCTGTGATCAGTGCCGAGCAGCTCAAAGGGGTCGAAATCCATGATATGGAGTTTGTCGGGGAGCGCTTGTTTTTAGGTACAGGTCGTGGCGTGGTGATTTATGAAGACAATAAATTACTCGCAATTCCGAATCGAGAGTTTCGCCAGACTCAGGTCTTTACTCTGACTCCTTCCAATCAGGGAGGGCTGTGGCTGGGCACCGGGCGTGGTTTGTACCGGCTCGATTATAGCGGCCTGACGCCGTTTACCTACAACGCCTTTCTTGGTAGTCAGTTTATAACTTATGTCGTCGACTTTCCGCGCTTTGGCTTTATCGGCACCGACAAAGGGGCTTATAAATACAATGAGCGGGGAATTGAAAAAATTGGTGGGCAAACCTCGCTTGAATCCGCTTATGTGACCAGTATTTTGCACGTAGAAGACAGCGCCACTTTGGTGGGGACTTTCTATGACGGGCTCTATTATCGCAGTCAGGATGGCGACTGGCATCAGCTGGATGCCTCTCATGGCCTGCCTTATGGCCCAATCTTGTCGCTGCACTTTGACAAAACCCAGGAGCTGGTATGGGTTAGCACCATGAAAGGGGTGTACCGGATGCCTGTCGCCCAGTTCAGTGAGGCGGTGGAAAACTTACAGGTTGAGCAGGTGATAAACCCATTCGACCGTCAGCTGGATGGCGTCCCCAGTCAGTGCTGTACTGGTTTGGGACATGATGCAGTGGTGGAGCAGGACGATTACCTGTTGTACCCCAGTCTGCAAGGTATCGTGCGGATCCCGAAAAAAGTGCAGCTATTCAGCGCCGCCGAGCTGGCCCCTAAATTTGAGAGCATAGTCACAGGGTATCGAAATCTGACACCGGACAGGCTGGAAGGCCCGGTTGAGCTGGACACCAGTGAACGTGACCTGACCATTCGCTATACCGCTATCGACTTTTATGCGCCGCAGAGTATCGAGTTTCGTTATAAACTGGAAGGCCATGATGCGCAGTGGCGCGATGCCCAGTCGCGACGCGAGGCGATTTATACCAACCTGCCACCAGGCGACTTTACCTTCTTGTTGCAGGTAAAACGGCGCGGTCAGGACTGGCAGCAGGCACATAACCTGTCGCTCAACTTGCTGTTACCACAGCGCTTTGATGAGACGGTATTTTTCCGCCTAATTATTACCTGTGGCTTTATGTTTTTGTTCTACCTGGTGTTCTGGGTATTCCGTACTCAGGAAAGGCGCAAACAGGCGGCGCTGGAAGCCCTGGTGGCTGAGCGCACGACGGAGCTGAGAAAAGCCAATGACAAGCTGAATCAGGTCAATACGCAGCTTAAACTGGTCAGTCACTCCGATGAACTGACCGGACTACGCAGTCGACGCTTTTTATTCGATCAATTGCCGAAGGACATTGAGCATTATCAGCGCAACGCCCAGTCGTTGCGTCAGCAAGATAAGAGCCTGGTGTTAATGATCCTCAATATTGATAGTTTCAGCAAAATCAATGATGCCTATGGCCCAATTGGCGGGGACAGCTGTTTGCAGCAACTGGCGACTTTGCTCAACACCCGCACGCAGGGCTCAGATTATGTGGCGCGCTGGAGTGGCGATGAGTTCTTGTTGCTGCTGCGCGACTTTAAATGTTCTGAAGTTGAGCGTTATGTCAGTGAATTATGTAAAGCCATAGCGCTATTTGATTTCAGGCTACCTAATGGTAAATCACTGAACCTGAGTGTGTCCGTTGGCTGGTCATTCTATCCTCTGCCGCTGCTTGGAGGCCAGGTGATTGGCTGGGAGGCGTCGGTTAATCTTGCCGATATCGCACTACATGAAGTGAAACAACGCGGCGGAGATGGTGCGGCGACCATTACCTTTGATGAGCAGCTTGATGCCTTTGAATTTGAACAGAGCCAGAACGTGGAATCGCAATTGCAACTGTTGCAGTCCAATGGGCTGGCTGAAGTAAAAGTATGGATGCGTTAGTCTGTTTTAATTGCGTTGTTTGTCTCTAAATGTGGAAAAAGCGTATAAATGAGGTTGAATATTGAGTAAATATCAACGGAGATTATAAATTTAACGACTTTTAATTTGAAAAGAGATGAATATAATATACTCTCTACATATCGAGCTTAATTAAGTTAGAAAATTCTAATTCAACAATCTATGAGAGTAATCCAATGCGTGAAATAAGATCTTTTATAAAGACTGCAAGCTACAGTGATTTGAATAAAGCGCTGGAGCTTATCCAAGCTGCTATTGATGAGCAGGCAAAACAGGAAGAAGCCAAAAAAGAAGTATTGGCGCTGATTAAAGAAAAAGGATTGTCTTTAGAAGATTTTGCAGCGGAAAGCGCAACAGATAAGCGCAGCAAAGTGCGTCCAAAATACCGCATTGAAAAAGACGGTGAAGTATTTGAATGGACAGGTCGCGGTAAAACACCAAAAGCATTTGTTGGTGTTAACCTAGAAGATCACAAAATCTAAGTGATCTTACACAAGCCAGTTATCTTAAAGTGACTGGCTTATCTTTTTTAAACATAACCCGGCTAGTTACCTGTATTAAATCTTTTCACATCTCAACGTTATCAAAAACCTTAATCATTAATACTGTCAGGTGTTCCTATTTACACGCTAAGACCCTATCAAGAAGAAGCCGTCGCTAATACCATTGCACATTTTAAAAAGTCGGATGACAGTGCGGTGATTGTGTTGCCAACTGGGGCTGGTAAAAGCCTGGTAATTGCTCAGCTGGCCCGGCTGGCAAAGCATAAAATTCTTGTGATGACGCATGTCAAAGAGCTGGTTGAGCAAAATGCGCAGAAATACCAGAGCTATGGTTTAACGGCGAGCATTTACTCAGCCGGGTTAAAACAAAAAGACCTGACCCATCAGGTGACGTTTGCCAGTGTTCAGTCACTGGCTCGCAATATAGAAGCGATAGATACCTTTTATTCCTTATTAATTATTGATGAATGTCACCGGGTCAGCGGTGAAGACGACAGTCAGTATATGGCGGTCATTGCACGCCTGCGGCAGTTTAATCCGGCATTAAAAATACTGGGATTGACAGCAACACCGTATCGACTAGGCAGTGGCTGGGTGTACCACAGTCACTATCATGGTTTTGTGCGTGGCAGTGAAAATAGTCCCTTTCGTCGCTGTATTTATGAATTGCCGCTGCGTTATATGATCAAGCATGGTTATTTGACACCGCCGAATAAAATTGACCCGGCTGTAGAAAATTACGATTTTTCTGCACTCACTAGCAATGCGTTTGGTCGCTACAGCGAGGCGGATATGAACCAGCTGCTACAAAGCAATACCCGGGCAACCAAAAGCATTATTAATCATGTGGTCTCGCTCAGCAAAGACCGCCACGGGGTAATGATTTTTGCGGCAACAGTATTACATGCTAAAGAAATTATTGGTTATTTACCTGCGCAACAGACGGCCCTGGTGATTGGTGATACAGATAACCAGGAGCGCGATAATATTATCGCGGCATTTAAACGTCGAGAAATAAAATATCTGGTAAATGTATCGGTATTAACCACAGGGTTTGATGCGCCTCATGTGGACGTGATTGCTATTTTGCGCCCTACTGAATCGGTGAGTTTGTACCAGCAAATTGTAGGCCGGGGCCTGCGTCTGAGTGAAGGCAAAAAAGACTGCCTGGTGGTTGATTATGCGGCCAACGAGTTCGATTTGTTTCATCCTGAAGTGGGCAGTAAAAAGCCTGCTTCAGATAATGAGCCTGTCCAGGTGCTGTGCCCTGGTTGTGGCTTTGGCAATATTTTCTGGGGCAAATATGATGAGCAGGGGCGTGTAATTGAACATTTTGGCCGACGTTGCCAGGGGTTATTACAGGATGACGAAGGCAATGAGCAGCAGTGTGACTACCGTTTTAAATTCAAAGAATGCGATAACTGTGGCGCTGAAAATGATATCGCAGCGCGCCAGTGCCACAGCTGTGGCGTGATGCTGGCAGACCCGGACGACAAGCTGCGTGCGGCGCTCAACCTGAAAAACGCCATGGTGATCCGCTGTAGTGGTCTGAGCGGTGAAGTGATTAAAGCTCAGCTGCTGAAAATCACTTACTTTGATGAGGACGGGGCGAGCGTGAGCGAGGTATTTGATTTTACCAAACCGGCTAGCCGACACCATTTTGTTCGTCAGTTTGCCAAGCACTGCCGCAGTGGCGTGAACGTGAAGGCATGGACTGATGCCGCGCAAGTGGATGCCACTTTACTGTCGGCGCCTGACTTTGTGATTGCCCGGCAACACAAGAAGTATGGCTGGCAGGTAACTGAAAAGCTTTTTGATTATCAGGGCAGTTATCGTACCGCAGACAAAAGCTAATGCAGAGCACTTTGGGCTCTGCATCCTTCAGGCCCGAGTGTTATTCGGCGAGTATTCCCCACCCGTCACCATAGCCTTCGTGGCTGTTGGCGATAGACTCCAGATATTGCTCGGTCTGGCTTAGGAGCAGGTGATCCGGCACCATAGTGACAGAAGTAACGACTTCCCATACACCGGTATCCGGGCAGGTATCCAGTTTGGTTTTGGGTGCCAGCTCATCGGCGGCAATGGCACTCATAAAACGCTCTGCGTCGGCCTTTTGTTCGAACAAAATAAAAAAATCGATGCTGTGCATCTGAGTGAGATCGACACCGGCGGCGGCTATTTCAGACAAAAGCTGGCCGTTGTCATCATCAGGGAATTGCATAATCGTACTCAAGTTAATATAGCTGGGGATATTGTCCGCTATCCAACACAAAATAAAAAGCACTGAGGGCAAAAATTTGCGCCTAAGCGCATAAAAATAACCCACTGCTAAGGTGCCTCTCGCCATGTCAGTGTTATCTTGCTGTGGTATGATAATGCCAATGTGAATTATAGGGTTATTTAGTGCGTTTATCTGCGTTTAGTGCCATCCTCGTTGCGCTGCTTTTTTCATTTCAGTCCTGGGCCAATCCGCCATCTGGTATCACAGAGTTTACCATCCACAGTGCGTCAGACAGCATTGAATTAACGGATGAAGCTCGTGACAATGTGATGCGCTTTTTAGCTTCATATGTAGGCAAGCCATTCACGCCGCGCAGGAAAAAGCTGATTGATAAAGACGTGACCAAGGCGTTGCAGGCACTGGGATATTATGACCATACGCTTTCCCTGGCTTTTGACGCTCAGACGCGCCGCGTAGCTCTGGAGCTGGACCCGGGTGATGCCTGGCGCTGGGAGCAAGTCGAAATCTCACTGCAGGGCATTGATGATGCGGCACTGCGTACCCGTTTGCTGAGCGGGGCTATCCAGGTTGGCGAGCAAGTCAGGCATGACCGCTATGAAGACACCAAAGCGCAGATCGAAAGTTTGTTGCTGGAGCTGGGTTACTTTGATTTTCAGTGGCTAAAAAAACAGCTTAGTGTGGATAAAGCACAGCAACAGGTTTGTGCGACCTTAGTGTTATCGGCGGGCCAGCGTTATCGCTTTGGCGCGTTACGATTATCAACGCAGTCTAAAGCGATTGCGTTTGCACAAGCGCTGAGCCCATTTCAGCCGGGTGAGCACTATGCCGCAGAAAAGTTGTCGCAATATAACCTGACGCTCAATGAAACGCCGTATTTTCAGAGTGTACGCGTTTATCCGCTACTCAAAGCCAGACAAAACGGCGAGGTGCCTATTCGTGTTGAGCTGGTCGACAAGCCGGCCAACAGCTATGAAGTGGGCGGAGGATACAGCACGGATTTAGGGGCAAAGGCGCGCTTTAAATGGAGCAAACCCTGGGTAACCCAGGGCGGGCATTCTATGACTTCTGATCTCAATGTGTCGCAGCGTCAGCAGGATATCAGCGCAGCGTATACCATTCCGGTGGACGACCCAAACAGCGATGTATTTCGTATCTTAGGGGGTTATCAGCTACAGGACGATCTCACTGAAGGGGTCGATACTAAGACCTGGAACATTCAGGTTCAGCGTCAATGGCTGACGTCCGGTAACTGGGTTCGTACCGCGTTTTTAAAGCGAGAGCATGAAACCAGTGAGCAGGGAGGTGAGACACTCAAGACCGAAATGCTTATTCCGGGGATCAGCTATGCGAAAAAGCAAAGTCAGGGTGGCATGCTGCCTTACTGGGGCAATGAGCGGTTGATCTCGATTGAGCTGGCCAGCGATTCAGTCATCTCTTCCACGTCTTTACTTAAGGTGCGATGGAAAAATGCCTGGCTGCGTAATCTGCAGCAGCGACACTTCTTTCTGACACGCCTGGAAGCCGGTGCCATTGTCACGGATGATATCTCGGCCGTGCCTTTTAATATGCGCTTTTTCGCCGGTGGCGATCAGAGTGTACGCGGCTTTGCCTATCAGTCTGTGGCACCGCGCGATGAAGAGGGAAACCTGCTTGGAGGTAAATATCTTGCGACCGCCAGCAGCGAGTATAATTATCAGTTCTTACCCAACTGGCGTGTTGCCCTGTTTGTAGATACCGGTACGGCTACGGATGATTTTAAAGACAAGTGGGCCGTGGGTGCGGGGTTTGGATTGCGTTATCTGACGCCGGTCGGGCCTATCCGGCTTGATCATGCCTGGGGGCTGAGTAAAGACAGTAAAAGCACGCGTTTAAGTATTGTAATTGGACCGGAGATGTAATGGGACTGAACACCTGGCTGCGCCGAATTAGCTATGCTGTTGCAGGCGTGTTTGTAACCGTCTTTTGTCTGTTGTTTACCCTACCCGGTCACCAGCTTATTGTGTGGGTGGCCAATCACAGTGTACCGGGGTTGCAGGTAAGCTCGCCTCAGGCGCGTCTGTTATCCAATGCCGTGCTGGATATTCGCTATGAGCATGAGCAGCTGAGCTTTGGTGCGCGCCGGATGAGCTTGTCACTGGATTGGTTTAGCTGTGCCACTGTGTGCCTGTCTGGCAGTGCCGATAAAATAACGCTGCATCTGGCAGAGCAGGACAGTGAGTCAGCTGTGCCAGCACAACCAGAGCCTGCCGCGGAGGCAGCCCCTTTGTCAGTGCCTTTCTCTATCGCCATTAAGCAGCTCCGTTTGGGTGGGGCAGACATCAAGGTCGCCGGGCACCAGATCAGCCTGACTAAGCTGGTGCTGGCAGCCAGTGCTAATGAGCAGGGCATTCAGGTTAGCAAGCTTGCGCTGCGCAGCGTACAGGTCCGACAAACTAAAGCGCCGGCGCCTGCTGAGCCTTTTGCAATGCCGACAGAAATTCCGGCATTGGCGCTGCCCGCCGTACAGCTTCCTATCGCTGTCAAACTTGAACAACTCACTGTGACGGATCTGAATTATCACCCCTATGAGGGAGACAGCCAGACGTTGACGCAGCTTCAGCTTAGTGCAGATGCCAGACAGTCCAGGTTGTCGGTACGTCATTTGTCACTGGCTTATCTCGCCCATCAGCTGGCGCTCACAGCGCAGGTAAACCTTAGCAGCTGGGCAGTGTCGGGGGCACTTGATTATCAGCACCCCGATTACCAGAGTAACCTTACGTTCAGCGGCGATCTCAGGCAACTTGAACTGGCGGCCACTCTTTCAGGTAATCATTCTGGTAATGCACAGGGTAAAGTTGCTTTAAGTGTTAGCCCGGCGCAGCCAAACTGGCCATTCTCACTGGATGTGCGCGCTGAACAATCCGAACTTGGCGCACAGCACAGGTTACAACACTTAACGCTTAGCGCAGCAGGTACGGCAGATGACTATCAGCTTACTGCCAATGCCGACGTGACGCTGAGCGAGCAGCTGGCGCTGGCGGATAATCAGCTCACGGTGCAATTGACTGCCAGCGGTGGTCTTAGCGCACTGACGTTGCACAAAGCCGAACTGGGCCTGGGAGAAGCGCACACCCAACTGAGCGCTCAGGTAAGTTGGCAAGACGGGATCCGCAGCCAGCTTCAGGGCAAGCTGCATGCATTGCCCTTAGGTGCCTGGCTGGCGCTCGATGAGACTCAGCTGTCGGGCGCTTATCAAGTTGAATTTGAGCAGCATGGTAACCAGTGGCAGGCACAGGTTAACGAGCTGACCCTTAGCGGGCAACTGGCTGCCTTGCCCCTGCAGCTGGTCGCTAAGGGCAAAGTGAACAGTGACTTACATGGCGAACTCCAGGCTGCCCGGCTCAGTTATGGGCAGAGCCAGATCACGGTGTCTGGCACCGCTGACCAGCAACTGGACTTACAAGGCGAGTTGCAACTTGCGCATCAGCATAATGCACTGTTGCCGGCGGATATTCAGTTATCCGGGCAGTTCACTGCAAGCGGGCCGGTTGATAGCCCAAAACTGACGCTTAACAGCCAGCTTGGCAAACTGGGTTATCAGGATACGTCAATCGACAGCGGTACACTGGCACTGAGTCTGGATATGGCCCGAAACTGGTTGACCAATCTTTCCTTGTCCTTGTCTGCGGTGACCGTGGGTGAGTTGAGCGCAACGGATCTCAGCGTCACAGCGCAGGGCGATCAAAGCCTGCATCAGCTGAACGTACAGGCCGACAATACTGATGGCAGCGTCGAGCTGACCCTGAGTGGTCAGTATGCTCAGCAAGCCTGGGCAGGTCAGCTGGATGCCGGACGCTTGAGCCTGAAAGGCAGTGAGCTGGCGTTGGTGTCCCCGGCGGCGCTTACCGTCAAAGCCGCTCAGGTGCAAGTGGCTCGCCAGTGCTGGACACTGTCACCCGGGCAGATCTGTTTTGCAGCGCAGCATGGCACTCAGGGCCAGGCCAGCGTTGAGGTGCAAGAATTGGATCTGACGCATTTTAATCCGCTACTTAGCGACCTGGCGAACCTGCAAGGTCGGTTATCGGCCAGTGCCAGCGCAGCCTGGTCGCAGGGCCAGTTACAGGCGCTGGATGGCAAACTGGCAATGTCGGACACTCAGGTTACCCTCTATGGTGCCGCGGCAGAGCAGCTCAGCGACAACGAAGACAACGTTGCCCCGACGTTACCGCTTGAAATTGAAAACTTTTCACTGGCACTGAATAGTGATGCGCAGCAGGCCAAAGCAGACTGGCAGCTGGCGCTCAGAAAACTAGGGCATTTTAATGGTGAGCTGGCTATGCCACTACAGGCCGAGCCTCAGACTATGCGCGGTTTTGTCAACATAGCCGGCATCGAGCTTGGTAAATTCCGCCCGCTGTTGCGGCGCTTATTATGGCCAGATCTGGAACTGGGTGGCACCATTGCCGGTCAGGTTAACATTGACGGTGCACTGGCTCAGCCGCAGCTCAGTGGCCAGCTCAGCGCCACAGACATTCAGCTTAAGGCCAGTGAAATACCCGTCGCCATTAGCGATCTTGATCTGGACGTGCAACTGCAAGGTCAGCGGGCTCAGCTAAACGGTCAGCTGAACACTACACCGCGAGGACAGGTTGCGCTCAGTGGTGAGCTTGACTGGCAGTCATCTATGGTTGCGGCGCTCAAACTCAATGGGGAGCGACTGACACTGATGCCACAGCCAGGCGTAGAGCTGGATATCTCCCCGGATCTGACACTGCGTTATAACGGCCAGTATGGCGAAGTCACCGGCGCGGTGACTGTTCCTTATGGGCGGATTGAAATTGCCGAATTACCGCAAGGGGTGGTCGCTGTCAGTGACGATCAGGTAATCGTGGATAGCGCCAGCGCCGCTCAGCCAAACCAGATGATGGACTATCGCCTCGACCTGGATGTGCGTTTGCTGGATGACGTCAGGGTCAAGGCGATGGGACTGGATGCTTACCTGACAGGTGAGCTGTCTTTGGAAAAGCAGCTTGCTTCGGCCCTGTTGGCCAGTGGCGAGATCAATCTCAGAGAGGGTCAGTATAAAGCCTTTGGCCAGGACCTGAGTATCGAGACGGGTCAGCTGGGTTTTAATGGCCCGCTGGACAAGCCGTATATCAATGTGCGGGCTATCCGTAACCCGGATACCACGGCGGATGGGGTGATTGCAGGTGTCGAAGTGAAGGGCAGTATTCGCAGCCCTGAGCTGGTGATTTATTCGCAGCCTGCGATGGATCAGGCCCAGGCACTGGCTTATCTGCTCAATGGTCAGCCGCTGGGCGAGGGCGAAAGTAACAACAATACCATGCTGGCCCAGTTTCTGTTGTCGCAGAGTATAGACCGCAGTAAGGGTTACTTTGCCAAAGCGGGCGAGACGATAGGGTTTCAGGACGTGAATCTGGCGGCCAAGGGCAGCGGTGATGACACTCAGGTTGAAGTATCCGGTTATCTGACACCCAGTGTTCAGGTCAGTTACCGGGTTGGGGTGTTTGCGTCGCTCAGCGAGGTAGCGGTGCGCTATCGGATTTTTTCAAAGTTTTATATTGAAGCCACCAGCGGTTTGTATAAGAGTATTGACTTGCTTTATAAGTTTGACTGGGACGAATAATGCGCCGCTTTTTGTTGCTACTGATGCTGTGTGCCTCGGGCGCTGTGGCAGCGGCTAAACCTCAGCCGCTGGAGATCCGGGTGACTGCTGGTGCCGACCCCTATGTGACACAGCTGCTTGAGCAGGCTTTGTCTTATCAGTCCCGGCCGGTGATACTAAAGCCGGTCGCCGGGATCCCAACGCAAAGTCGGGCAGTGCGATTGCTTGGCAAACCGTCGGGTATCGATGTGTTTTGGTCGGTCACCAGTCGGGCACGTGAGCAGCAGGCGCTGGCCGTGCGTATTCCTCTGGTAAAAGGCCTGCTGGGGTATCGGGTGTTGTTTATTGCAGCCAGCCGGGCTGCCGATTTTGTCGATATTAAGCATTGGGGGCAGTTACAGCCTGTGTTGTTTGGGCTGCGTCACGACTGGCCCGACCGAGAGGTCTTTGAACTTAACGGGTTACAGGTTGTGGCATTCCACGACACCGAAAAAGCGATGAGTATGCTCAGCAGCAAGCGCCTGGATGTGGTGCCGCTGGATATACTGGCCGCGGGCGATTTTTCGTCGCGCAGCGATATCATGGTGCAACCTCAGTTGCTGATCCATTACCCGTCGGCCGTCTATCTGTTTGTTGATAAAGCTAATACCCAGCTCCACGCGTTATTGCAAAAAGGCCTTGAGCAGGCGATTGCTGATGGGTGTTTCGAGTGGCTGTTTCGCCGCCACTTTGCAAGGCAGCTTGAACAGCTGGACCTGGCCGGGCGCACACGACTGAACTTACCAAATCCGACTTTGTCTGCCGAGACGCCTTTGTCACGGAGCGAACTGTGGTATCAACCAGGAAAATACAATGACAATAATAACACGCAAAGCAACAAGACTGAGCATGGCAGCGATGTTGCTCCTCACCCTCACTGCCTGCCAGTTAAGCCCTGAACAGGCCAGTACTGATAAGACATCCTCAGCGTTAACTGGCCTTTCTCCTGCTGACATCATCGCACAGGCCAGCGAGACGGACTGGCGCACTGTCGAGCCGGAGCAGATTCTTAAAATCACCCTGCCAGGCGGCCCGGTCTATGTTGAACTGAATCCTGAGCTTGCACCGGGACACGTGAGCAATATCAAAGCGCTGGCACGGGAAGGTTTCTATCAGGGGATGTCGATATACCGGTTTGTTGAAGGTTTTGTCGCACAGGGGGGTGACCAAAGTGATGAGAAGCGCCCTGTAAGCGGTAAAAAAACCATCCCTGGCGAGTTTTATCTGGAAACGACTGCGCCTTTGGAGATCACCGGCTTAAACCTGGTCGACGGATATGCACCACGTAGCGGATTTTTACACGGATTTGCTGTGGCGCAGAACGATGAGGGAACACGCACCTGGCAGACTCATTGCCCCGGTGCGTTTGCTATGGCGCGGCAGAATGACGCCGACAGCGGCGGGACTGAGTTCTACTTTACGCTCACCGCTCAGCGTTATCTGGATTTAAATACCACGGTTTTTGGTCGGGTTTTAGCGGGGATGGAGCATGTGCAGCGATTGCACCGACAGCCCCAGGGTAGCCTGCCTTTTAACCCTATTCTGGCGGTTGAGGTACTGGCGGACATAGAGAAGACGGATAAACAGCGTTTTCGGGTATTTAACACCGAAAGCCGGGCTTTTCGGGCCTTGATTGCGGCGCGTAAAAACCGCCCGGAAGCCTGGTTTTTACACCAGGCCAATCACACCGATGTGTGTGCCGTTAACGTGCCGGTACAGGCCTTTACTGGCGATTGATCCGCACGTTGAAGGCGGTCTGATTTTGCTCGCTGGAGCGAAATGGATTGATATCCAGGCCGCCACGGCGGGTATAACGGGCGTATACTTCCAGCTTACTGGGGTTGAGCGCACGCAGCAGATCGCAGTAAATGCGCTCAACACACTGCTCGTGAAATTCGTTATGGTCGCGAAATGAGATCAGGTAACGCAGCAATGACTCCCGGCAGATTTTCGCGCCTTCATAACGGATCACGATACTGGCCCAGTCTGGCTGTGAGGTGATCAGGCAGTTCGACTTAAGCAAGTGGCTGTGCAGGGTTTCACTGACCGGCTCGTTGCTTTGTAGCGCGAGCAGGCCATCGCGCGGGCTGTAATCATCTACCGTGATATCTAACTCATCGATACAATCACCCGGCAGCGCCGAAAATGGCAGGCAATCGTGGTCGTCGGGGCCATACAGCGTCACTGCCACATCGCATTTGGCTGCTGCGGATAGGTCTTGTTGCAAGGCATTACGTACGGCATCAAAGCTGTCAAATTTGCTCTGATTAAAACTATTCAGATAGAGCTTAAAGGATTTGGACTCGATAATGTGGCTGCTCTGACAAGGGAATACAAATCGCGCGATTGCCACCTGAGGTTTGCCTTTTGAGTTCAGCCAGGACAACTCATAGCCGTGCCAGATGTCTTCACCAAAAAACGGCAATGCCTGCTCGTCTACGGCTATCTGATCGCGGTTGAGCTTACGGGCGATAGGGTGCAGCAGGCTGGGGTCATACTGACTGGCGTATTCTGTGGTTTTACCTAGCACAGAAGCTTTTAACTCCGGGGCGTTATTGTAGTCTGTCATGTTGATCCATTAGTAGTTACAATGACAGCGATTATAGCGAATAATGAGCGAGAATAGCAGTATGAGCGTGCGCACTTTGATCCTCGAACTTCACGAAAAATTTGCCAACTCGGTGCAGCAATCCCAGGGCCACTGGCCACTGATCCAACATGACGAACAATGGCCCAGCCCCTGTGAGACTGGTGAGCCAAGAGGTGATGGGCTGATAGCCTGGCAGGCAGTGCCAAGAACCCCGGGCGGGGATTTGAATGCGCTGGCCAGTGCATTGGACACCCAGTTTAGCGCTGAACTGAATGACTTTTATGGCTCGGCTTATGGCGGCAATATACTGCTTATGCTGGAGGGAGAAGAAATTGAGTTGTTGCAGGCCTGGAACGAAGAGGACTTTGAGCGTTTGCAGCAGAATATCACAGGCCATGTACTGATGAAGCGCCGCCTGAAACAAGCTGATACCGTTTTTATTGGCCTGGCTGCACAGGAAGATGTGCTGATCACTGTGCAGCTGAGTAGCGGAGAAGTGTGCCTTGAGCGTGTCGGTAAGGCACCACATACCGTGCTGGCGCCGAGCCTGAGCGCATTCCTGAGCCAGTTATCGGCACAGTTTTAAAGGCCTACTGGGTGATAGCCTCATCACCCCTTACTGAAAGTCCCAGGAAATATTAGAGACCAGCTCGCAGGTATCACACTTAAAGTCGAAAATCCCAAACCAGGGTTCATCCAATGCCCAGTGCTTACCACATCCCGGGCACTTACGCGCTTTTTCCTGCGCCAGACTCTCGCCACCAACCCGGTACAGGTAGTAATACACGGGTTTTTTGGTGAGATAACGGATCCGTTTACTCAGGTCCAGCCCCCGTCGGGTCAGATCGCTGTCCAGGCTGGTCAACTCGTTCAGGGCGGCAAACTCGCAGCGCGTGGCGCCATTGATCTGGATCTGATCGCAGGCCTGCCAGTCTTCCTGCCATTTGATTAATGCCTTGTAATCTCCGTTGGCGATGGCCGGAATAGTGTATAGCGGAACCGGCTGAAAATCATCACCGCAATAGAGCGGGCTGCAGGTATGCACATACGTGGTGTAAAGAATAAAACTGGATGGAGATTGACACTGATCGGCACCATTTGCGTGAATATCCTGACCAATCACTTTTACTTTAGGGGCCAGCAATCCCGCCTGTTGCAGTTGCTCAATGGCATGTTTGACAAAAGGGCTGTGATGCAACGGATGCAAAGAGTCTTCAAGTGGACACATCACCCGGGTGATAAAAAACCCTTCCTTTAGCACGGTGGGGAATTCATCACCGATGATTTGGCCATTAAAACGCAAGGCATTGACCAGCCTGTTAATGGCCTGCTCGGCCAGTTCCAGTGTGGTGTCCTGGTAACAGTCAAAAGTGAGATCAACCACAAACATATCAGCGAGACTCCAGCAGGGCGAGCAGTTTGTCCAGCTTAGCCTCAATGCGATCCAGCTGAGTTTGGTCCTTGTCCTGGCTTGGCTGCGCGGCTTGCTCAGTTTGTTGTTCCAGTGTTGATAACAGATCCGGATTATTTTTGTACGCCGTCAGTCCCGCAATGATCAGGGGCATGGCGACAGGCTCTGCCAGTTTGGCTTTGGTGGTGGCAACGGTGGGGGTTTTGCCTTGCGCAACGAGTGCGGCAATTGCGTTCAAAACTGCGGGATGCATATAGCGGCCTCTGGAAAATAAAACTCACTGCATTGTAACACCTTAGCCGCAGGAACATCACCAGTAAAACCTGGCACCGCTGTGTAAACGGCGGCGTGAACGCAGGCCTTACGCACGACTAGCAGGTAAGGAGCAGACGTAACGGGCATTTTACCGCATACGCTCGCGCACTACCTTCTCGTTGCGGGTCCCTTAACGCAATCGCGCATCTAGCTCGTCGATGACTTCACTCCAGTCAGCATCTTCTCTAAGTGATTCTTCAATAAAGTGTTTTTGCCCTTCATTCCAAAATGGCGCTTCTGCTAGCAGCATATCACTGGGCAGGCTGTGCTGAGCGAAAAAAGCTTCCATACTGGCCTCACTGTTGTCTAACCCGAGCTGAGCGAATAAGTTTTTCAAATTATGTGCGCTGGTATCCATACGCCCCTCTTTTTGTTTAAATAGTGCGCTATAACTATAGTAGATTTAGCACACCGACCAAGCAAATTTCGTCGGATAATCCCAACAACAAGACAAGGAATCGCCATGACTAACCCGGCATCCAGCGCACAACTAACCGTTAAACACTTACTCCCCGAAGACAGCACCGTAGCTGCCAGTCTGTTATACAGGGCCTACCATGATGATAAGTTATTTAAAGATGTGCTGGGAGGCTCGGATGCGCAGACTTATGAGTCACGTCTGCGTGCATTGATCCGTGAGGAGCTGTCGTGCTTTGGTCAGTCAGCTCAGCCCTTGATTGGACTGTATCAGGCGCAGTCTCTGCTTGCGATTGCTTGTGTGTTTGAAGCGCAAACTGAGTTACAGGCCTCGCGACGCTGGGACTGGCGTTTACGATTAATGATGAGCGCCGGATATCTGCAAACACAGCAGTTAATAGACAAAGAAAAAACCATTCGTGAAGCGCTGGCGGATCAGGGGCATTATTATTTTTTGTCTTTTATCGCCGTTGAGCCGCATTACCAGGGCCAGGGGCTGGGGCACCATTTACTGGATGCGCTGGATGAGCTGGTAAAAGAAAACCCCATCGCCAGTGGCCTTGGCGTGTTTGTTTCAGAGGCTGATCAGAACGCCTTTTTTCGCCAGCATGGCTATGAAAAATTTCAGGTTTTAACCTTCAAGTCAGTTCAGGGCGAACTGCTGTTTAAAGCTCGAGCAGCCATTATGGAAAAAAGCCTGTGAGACTTTTCTCACAAGGTTGTAGGTGAAGGCGTTTTAGACCTGCTGCTTTAACCCCTAAAAAACAATTAACACTATGAATGGTAATGGGTTTTTTATTGTTTCATGTAAATGACGAAAAAAAACATGCGAAAAAGCGCCTTTTTCATTGTCCAGGATTGCGTAAACTTAATCATGTTCAAGGACGGAAGGACACCAGCGCCAGGAAGAGGTGAAGGGGACAGAGTCAGGATGGCTCAGATAACATCAGGACGATGTTAACCAAAGGAAGGTCAGGAGCGCTTAGGAAAAGCGAAGGGGATAGAGTCAGGATGGCTCAGATAACATCAGGAGGATGTTACCCAAAGGAAGGTCAGGAGCGCTTAGGAAAAGCGAAGTGGATAGAGTCAGGATGGCTCAGACAACATCAGGACGATGTTAAGCAAGGGAATGTCAGGAGCGCTTAGGAAAAGCGAAGGGACAGAGTCAGGATGGCTCAGATAACATCAGGACGATGTTAACCAAAGGAAGGTCAGGAGCGCTTAGGAAAAGCGAAGGGGATAGAGTCAGGATGGCTCAGATAACATCAGGACGATGTTAACCAAAGGAAGGTCAGGAGCGCTTAGGAA